>CAVFFT010000045.1:0-46188 GCA_963621885.1 bacterium | reverse complement strand
GCCGCGCCTACTTGAACTGGCTCGGATGCGCCGGGAAGAAATCGACCCGCGGCGCAAGCTCCAGAACAGGATGCGCGCCCTGGGCCACACTTTCCGGCGGGCACAGCTCGTCCATGCCCACGAAAGGCACATCCCAGCTGAAGAAGCGCTCCGGATCAATCTGGAAGTACTCGCAGATCATCTCGCAGCCCTTGGGCGCCACCGGATGCATGAGCAGCGTGCACACGCGCAGCAGGTAGAAGCAATCAACCAGAAGCTGACGACGCTCGTCCTCAAGCGCCGCGGGATCTTCCGCCTTCTCGATGCTCTTGATGCCCGCGCTCCAGCGCTTGTTCGACCAGCGGATGAACTCGTCCATGATCTGCATGATCGTATGGAGCTCGGTGCGCGCCATCGTCTCCTCGTAGCGCGTAAGCGTCTTATGCGCCTCATCGAGCACCTCGTCGCTCGGCTGACCCAACGGCATGCAGCAATCGAAATTGTTCTTCGCCTCGTAGAAGCAGCTTCGGGCCAAACGGTTGAAGACCTTGGTGAGCAGGCTTCCCTCTTTCAGCACCGGATCGGAGATGCGGGGGTTGTCCCTCGTCGCCGGATCGGGATCGAAGACCTTCGGCTTGAACGCGACCGCACGCTGATCAAGCGCAAGCGCGAGAAAATGGGCACGCAGCTGTTCGGCCGTGTAATGCTCCAGAAGCTCGTTCGCGGAAGGCGGCTTGAGCGCGCCCGACGACGACGCCTTGGTCTTGCCGTAGAGGATGTGATGGTTGGCGATGAGATGCGACTGCTGAAGCTGTCCTTCCTCAGGATCGAGCTCACGTGTCGCGCCCTCCTGCAACCCAACCCACAGGGCCGGCTGCGCAACGCCATAGAAATACAGGTTGTCCTGGCCGATGAACTGGTATACCGTCGCGTCCTTGCGCGTCCAGAAAAGCTTCCAGTCGTCATCGGGCAGGCCCCGTTTCTTCGCAATCGCCTGCGTGAACGAAATGGGCGCCCACAGGCTCTCCGGCCAGCACCACACCGTCAGCCCCTCCATATCGGACTCAAGCGCGGGAACCGGAATGCCCCAGTTGATATTGCCCGTTATGCGGAACGGCACGAGTGTCTTTCCCGTGCGAATGCGCAGACCCGCCGCCATCAGCGCGTCGCGCGCGATGTCGCGGTCGTTGATATTCGCGAACTCGAGTTCGAAGCTCGACTTGCCCGCCACCGGCTCACGGAAGGTATGCTCGGGAAGCGTGTCCGCCAGAGCGAGGTAACGCTCCTGCGCCTCATCGCGCGTGTTCACGAAAATGATCGGCTTCGCGAGGAATTCCGAAATGGTCTGCCCCACCAGAGGACGCGCACCCTGCTGCTCACAATCCTCGACATAGGCGGCAACCACATCGGCGAAATCAGGAAGCGTGAAATACCAGTTGGGTGCCGGACGCAATTCGGGCACCTGGCCCGTCAAAGTCGACTTCGGCGCGATAAGCTCCGCCGGGTCGAACTGATGGCCCAGATCGCATTCGTCTGCATAGGCCTTCTCGCCCTTGCAACCCTGCACCGGACAATGGCCTTCAACCTGACGGCCATTCAGGAAGGTGCCGGCTTGCGGATCATAGAACTGAAGCGTCTCGCGCTTTTCGAGATAGCCGTTTTCATACAGCCGGCGAATCACCTCTTGCGTGAAAGCGTGATGCGTCTCGCCCGCGACGCCGATATTGCTGCCCTCGTAGATGTCGAGGCCAATTTCGAAAGCGTCAAGCGTCGCCTTCTGCGCGTCATGGTTCGCCTGCACGTAGTCTTCAATGGTGCCCGTGAAGCCCTCGTTGGCAACCTTCTTCCGGTAGCCCTCGTTGATGGGGCTTCCGAAGCAGTCCGTGCCGCTGACAAAACGCACGTTATCGGCGCCAATGCGGTCCTTCAGAAAACGCGCGAAGCAGTCGGCGGGAACAAACACCCCGCCCACATGACCGAAATGCAACGCCTTGTTGCCATAAGGCATGCCCGCTGTCACAACGGCGCGCACAGGCCACTTCACGCCGCTTCCCTGCCAAGAACGGGAGTCCCGTCCGCTTTCGTTCATCTCTGCCATATCCGCATCTCCTCGTAGGATCAGGCACATCCTGCTTGAAGCCTTGCCCAAGCCATCATTCATTCATCGTGAAAGTCATTTTACGCTTGCATTATCCGCCTTTATGGGACGCGGCATGCGATATGTCGCATGCCGCCCATCCCTTTTATGGCGTATCAGTGCGTGGCGTCTAGAACTCCACGATGTCGTTTGCCGCACGGCCCTGCATCTTCTTTGCCGTCTTCAGCAGGAATTCCGTGTTCGTATCCGTCTGTCGCAGGCTCTTGATAAGCATATTCATCGCGCGCTCGGTATTGTTGAGATTCGCGAGAATGCGACGCACCGCCCAGATGAGCGGAGCCTGCTGAGGATCAAGCAGCAGGTCTTCGCGGCGCGTGCCCGAAGTCACCGGGTCGATGGCCGGGAAGATTCGGCGGTCCGCAAGGCTGCGGTCCAGGCGAAGCTCCATGTTACCCGTGCCCTTGAACTCCTCGAAGATGACCTCGTCCATCTTCGAGCCGGTTTCGATAAGCGCCGACGCGAGAATCGTGAGGCTGCCGCCATTCTCGATATTGCGCGCCGCGCCAAGGAAACGCTTCGGCGGATAGAGGGCGGTCGAATCGACGCCGCCGGAAAGAACGCGGCCCGATGCCGGCTGCGCCAGGTTATAGGCGCGTGCGAGACGCGTGATCGAGTCAAGCAGGATGACGACGTCGCGGCCGTCTTCCACCATGCGCTTCGCGCGTTCGATCACAAGCTCGGCAACCGCGATGTGGTTCTCGGAGGGCATGTCGAAGGTCGAGGCAATGACCTCGCCCTTGATCGAGCGCTCCATGTCGGTCACTTCTTCAGGACGCTCGTCCACCAAAAGGCACATCAGGTAGACCTCGGGATTGTTCGCGGTGATTGCCGCCGCGATATCCTTCAGCACCGTCGTCTTGCCCGCCTTCGGCGGCGAAACGATAAGGCCACGCTGACCCTTGCCGATAGGCGCCGTCAGATCGATGACGCGCGCGGTCACG
The DNA here is from genome assembly GCA_963621885.1 of bacterium. Lineage (GTDB taxonomy): Bacteria > Actinomycetota > Coriobacteriia > Coriobacteriales > Eggerthellaceae > UMGS1519. The sequence continues at coordinate 43,110 of CAVFFT010000045.1, read as the reverse complement.
GTGTTCTTCCCGTGCTCCATCGTCAGGCGCTCATCAGGGAAGATAGGTGTGAGATCCGAGAACTTCACGCGATTGACAAGTTCTTCGGGGTTGTGTCCGTTCACGGTGTCGAGACGCTGGATCGCGCCGAATTTCTCATTGTCGCGCGGCGGACGCATGCGACCGGAAATCTCGTCGCCTTTACGCAGGTGGTTGCGGCGGATCATGCTCTGGTTGACGTAGGCATCCCCTTCGCTCGGGAGATAGCCCTTCGTCCGCACGAAACCGTATCCATCAGGCATGATATCGAGAATGCCGGAAACGTTCCTGAAGCCTTCGCGCTTCATCGTCTCCTGGAAAACCGCTTCGACAAGATCCGCTTTCAGAAGGCCATGCGCGTCGATCTCGAGTTCGGCCGCCTTCTCACGAAGCTCGGCAACCTTCAGCTTGGCCAGCTCGTCCTTGTTCACCTTGGGCTCGACGACCTGGTTGCGACCACGGCCGCCATTGCGCTGATGCTTGTCACGACGCTGGCGACGGCGGTTCGCACCCGCCCCATTGCCGTTCTGATGGGAATCCTGATGCCGCTGCGGACGCTGCGCATCCGCCGCCGGCTCATCCGCCTTGCCTTCCCCGCCGGACACCGCAGGAGTCTTGGCCTCTTCAGCAGAAGCCGCCGGAACACGCACCGTCCGCGAACGACGCGGAGCCTTCGCCGGCGCGTCCTTCGGCGCATCCTTCACCGCGTCTTTCGGCGCCTCTTCGGACGCCTCTTGCGGCTTGGCGTCTACCGGCGCCTCAGAAGAAGGAGACATGGAAGAATCGCCTTTCGGCTCCTCCTTGCGCACGCGGGTGCGGCGCTTCGGCTTCTCTTCGCCAGCAGCCTCTTCCGCAACGGGCGCTGCCTTCCGGGTGCGACGGACGGGCTTCTTCGGCTCCGCCGGCGCGCTTTCCCCTTCGGGGGAAGGAGCATCGGCAACAGCCTTCTTGCGGGGACGGCGCGCGGGAGCCTTTTCAGGAGCAGGCGCGTCGGCGCCGGCAAGCGTATCCCGCGAATCCTGCATTTCGTCTGCCATCTTACGCGTTCTTCACTTTCTCCCAGTCCTTAAGGAAGCTATCGAGGCCCCTGTCAGTGAGCGGATGCTGAACCATCTTCTTCAGCACGGCAAAAGGAACCGTCGCGATATCGGCTCCCATGAGGGCGCATTGCGTGACGTGGTTCGCGCTGCGGACGGAAGCGGCGATGATCTCGACCTGCTCGCCATTGACCGTCTGCTCGGTGAAGTCGTAGTTGTTGATGGCGGCGATGATGTTGCCCACCTCGGCAAGACCATCCTGGCTGATGTCGTCAAAGCGGCCGATGAAGGGGCTGATGTAGCGCGCGCCGGCACGAGCGGCGAGCAGCGCCTGCGGAACGCTGAAGCACAGCGTCATGTTTACGGGGACACCCTCCTTGGCCAGCTCCTTCGTGGCGGCAAGGCCCTCGACCATCGTCGGAATCTTGACCACGATGTTCGGCGCGATCTTGGAAAGCCGCAGGCCATCCTCAACCATTTCCTTGCGGTTCATCGCCACCGTTTCCGCGGAAACCGGGCAATCGGGGCCGACGATGTCGCAAATGCGCTTCATATGCTCATCGAAGTCGGAAAGCTTTCCCCCTATCTTTGCGTAAAGGGACGGGTTGGTGGTGACACCAGCAAGCGCGCCCCAGCTCGCCGCCTCTTTGATTTCGTCGAGATCAGCAGTATCGAGGAAAAACTTCATAATACCCTCCTCAGGCACTCGGTCAGGGATACGCGCACAGTGGCACACGTTCCGGAATTCCTCATGTGTGTGAATAGAAACATCCCCTGGAAAGAAATAGAGCAGTTGGGATGTCGCTCATTCTAGCATGCCATTTTCGCGATGCAAGAAGAATGTCCGCCAGATGCGCACGTGAAATGGGACGTTAGCAAAGCGGCGCGGAATTCCGACTCAGCGGGGCGATGGCGTGGAAAAACGACGGCGGGCGGCTCAATGAGCCGCCCGCCATGCGTTTCAATCGTCAATCAAGGCTTCGCGCCTGATGCCATCCCTTTCCCTAACCGAGAGCGGTGAAGGAAAGCATGAGGCCACCGACCGTGTTCATGCCGTCGTCCTCGTAACCGTATTCACCAAAGGTGAACTCGGCAATGAAGGGAACGCCATCAGCCTGCTCGATGAACTGGGCCGCAACTTCATCGATGCGATCGCCAATGGCCGCACGACGTCCGCCGCAATGGACGAAGAAGTAGGCTGCCGGCTTGTCGCCGCCCGCCTTCTCCTTGAGTTCCGCCACCGTCTTGCCCACGGATTCAACGAGGACATCGACGCTGCCTTCCATGCGGATGAGCGCGGTCTTCTCCGCGACCTTCGCGCCAACGCCGATCGAGAGGTCGTCGTTGCCCGCCATGGGATGGCGAATGGCAACCAGGTCGCCCAGGCGGTCCTTCACGCCCAGCGGGCTCACAATTGACTCCGAAAGCAGAGCCGCTCCCTTGAGGGACTCGACATCCATGCCGCGCCAGTCGGCGTACACCTGCAGCGCCGGCTTGCCGTCGATTTCGGCAATGCCGCGGTCGCCGTTCATCTTCGTCACGACGCCAAAATCGTCCGTTTCGGCATATGCGCCGGTGAATTTATTGGTGAAGGGGGTGTCCGTATAGAAGAACGCGATAACGCATCCATCCTGGAAGGTCTCGGTGCCATTGTAGATCCACCATTTGCCGGCGATCTCGTTGTCGGCCGCGGATCCGCCAAAGAACGGCACGCGTCCGATGACCTCGGTGACGCCCTTGATGTAGTACTCCTCTTCCGCAGGAGAGGCGACCATGTACCAGTAGTCGGGCGCGCAGTCCTTGCCTGCCGCCGCCATTGCCTGCTCAGCAAGCTTATGGCCTATCTTGCGCGGGCACTCATCGCTTTCGCGGGACGCGCCAGCGCAGCCAACAGTGACATCGTCGCCACCAAGCGCAAGCACGCCAACAAAGGGCTTGTCGCCACCGATGAATCCCTCGGGGGTGACAATTCCGGTAAACGAGGTGTTGCCCACAACGGGAACACCCGGCAAGCCAGCGGATATTGCCGCCAGAAGTTCGGCGGAATCGTAATCGCAGCTGCCGTAGGCCAATGCGAGTTTCGCGCCAGCGAGACCCTCCGCAATCTTGGAGGCAACCTCGGCTCCCGCGTCAGAGGCGAGTGGCGCACAAGAGGACGCTACAAAGCTTTTCATAAGAACTTCCTTTCACCCGTTTTCCGCATTTCCGCCCTTTGATTTTACCGCTATCGATGGAGATTCCAGATGTGATTCAGCGGCCCAACACCGCGTCCGAGCTGGGGATCGTTCTCGAGCGCGCCGGAGAGATACGCCTTCGCCTGCGCGATGCTCGCCTGCACGTCGAAGTCGCGCGCAAGACCGCATGCGATGGCCGAGGAAAGCGTGCAACCGGTGCCATGCGTGTTGGGAGTATCGATGCGGCGATGCTTCAGCCAGACCTCCCGGCCATGCTCCGTCAGCAGCAAGTCGTTGGCGCCTTCAACCGCATGGCCGCCCTTGATGAGCACCGCCGCGCCATTGACCATTTCCTTGATCTTATGGGCCGCGGCGACCATGTCGTCATTGCCCTCGATATCCATCTGCGCGAGCACTTCGGCTTCGGGGATGTTGGGGGTCACGACAGTCGCGAGAGGCAGAAGCCGGTTGACGATGACATCAACCGCGTCGTCCGCCATCAGAACCGCGCCCGTGCTTGCGACCATCACCGGGTCGATGACGACGTTCTGCGCCTCGTAACGCTCGAGCGCATCGGCGATCGCCGTCGCGATGGCGGCGGAGCCAACCATGCCCACCTTCACCGCGTCCGGGCGGATATCCTCGTACACCGCGCGAATCTGCAAATCGACAAAATCGGGGTCAAGCTCGGTGATGCCCAGCACGCCCAAGGTGTTCTGCGCCGTCACGCAGGTGATCGCGCTCATTCCGTAAAGCTTGAAAGCCTCGATTGTCTTAAGGTCTGCCTGAATGCCGGCGCCACCGATAGAATCGGAGCCCGCAATGGTAAGCACAGTACGCATATCTCATCCTTTCACGCCAGATTTCCAGCCGTATTTCAGCCCTTTATCAACTTGGTTTCATGATACCGCAGCGCGGCGGCAAAGAGTTCGCCGGGCGTCGATTCATGCCCGGTTAGTTTCGGAAAAATCCCACGCCGCAAGAGGAACGACGATAAGAAGAATCCCCTGTTCAAGCCCGATACTTGCCTCTGTTTCCGTGAATTCGTTAGACAGTCCGAGCGAGATGTCATCTTTAAGCGTGGCTCCCTCGAGCGAGTATTTCAATCCTCGCTCCCAAACGCCGTGCGCCACGCCACCCCACGCGAATACCGAAAGGAAATTGCGATACGGCTCCGCAGTAAGCTTTTCCAAGGGAATGGCCTGAAAGCGAAGCTCCGCCGCGTGGCCTTCCGTTGCCGCGAGCATTGCCACGACACAGCCCTCGCCCACCGCGCATATGCGCCGGCTCGCCCGCGCCTGTCCTTGCATGAGTGCGAGGTTCGCCAGGGTATGGTCGAGACGACCACCCAGCGCGCCATAGAGCATGAGCTCGTCGCATCCCACCGCAGCCGCGATATCGCAGGCAAGCGCCATGTCGCTCGCGTCTTTTTCGGAAGGATAGCGAATGACCTTTTCAGCACTGGGGACATAGCCGAGCGAATCGAAATCGCCCACCACCTCGTCAGGCTCCACGCCCAATGCCTTAAGATGCGCATAGCCGCCATCGACCGCGACAACATAGTCGAAATGCTGTTTGCGGAAATGATCCGCCTCAAACGTTGACGCGCCAACCAGAGCCGCCCGCATTCGATGCCCCTTTCCTTTGGCGACGCCCCTATCGCGAGCGCGCCCGAACAATTCTTATGCATAGCTTAGCGCTCTTGCACCCGGCGGGCGATGCGGCTTCAGCAGCAGACGCGGGCGATTCGGGCATGCGAGGCTTCAGTGGAAGACGCGGGCGCACACTGACATTCCTCCCATACGCCGCGCCATCCAACAGCCGGGTGATTAACCGACGCAAGTCGCGCCACCCGATACAGCCTGATTCCCAACATGGAAAGCCGCCTGTTCAGCGCGGCGCCTGACGCTTCGCCTGATACAATGGCGGCCAACCGGTCAAACGGACAGGAGGACGAATGGCACGCTTGCCGCTACGGGGTCTCGCCTTCGCCATGGGCGGCTCCATCGCATGGGGCTTTTCGGGCACCTGCGCGCAATACCTGCTTGCGAACGAGAGCATCCCCTCGCTCGTCCTCTGTACCATCCGCCTTCTTGGCGCCGGCTGCATTCTGCTCGCCTTCTGCGCCGCATGCAAAAAGCCCGCCCCCATAAGGGAAATGTTCGCCTCGCCCGCCCGATGCGGACACATGGCGTTCTTCGGCATCGTCGGCGTCTTCATGGCGCAGCTCACCTATCTCGAAACCATCGCCCGCACGAACGCCGGAACCGCGACGATGATCGGCTGCCTTTCCGCCGTGATGCTCCTTGTGGTCGTATGCGCGAAATCCCATCGTGCGCCCCGTATCGCCGAAGGGGCGGGAATCCTGCTTGCGCTTGCCGCCACCTGGTTCATTGCCGTGGGAGGCGACATCAATAATCTCGCCATCTCACCCGAAGCGCTCGCATGGGGACTCGCGAATGCCGCCGTCATCACCGCCTACACGCTGCAATCAAAACCGCTGATGGCGCGCTGGGGAAGCATTCAGACCGTCGCGGTCGGCATGATTGTCGGCGGTGTCGTGTGCGTCCTCTTCGCCATCCCCCAATGGAGCTTCCCACCGCTTGACCTCATGGGATGGGGAGCGCTCGCGGTCATGGTGCTCGTGGGCACCTGCCTTTCGTACTGCCTCTTCTTCCAGGCGATACTGCTGCTTTCGCCGGTCGACATCGGCATGCTTCAAGCGGTCGAGCCCGTGGCGGCAACGGTTTTCAGCGCGGTTTTGCTCGGCACGGTCTTTTCGACAACCGACTACATCGGCTTCACGTTGATGATTGCGATGGTCATTCTTGTCGCCCTATCAGGCAAAGAGGATACGAAGAATCCCAAGAAAAAGGGAGCGGACCGATAAGCCGGGTTCTGTCGTTGGACGGCCATTTATCTCGAACATGTGTCGCCACATGCCTCACGCGCGCAACCCGGATGCGCGGCGGGCCGCCGCATAGCATCCCTATTTGCGTTTGCTCCGGATGGGGTTTATCAAGCCGCGCGGTTGCCCGCGCGCTGGTGCGCTTTTACCACACCGTTTCAGCTTTTCCTCGCAAAGCCAGGCTTTTCGGGGAGTTTTCTTTTCTGTGACACTTTCCGTCGGGTCGCCCCGCCCAGCCGTTAGCTGGCATCCTGCCCTCTGGAGCCCGGACTTTCCTCACGTCCTGAACGGACGCGCGGCCGCCTGGCCCGCTCCTCGCGGCATTATACCGAAAAGGCCGCGCCCTTTGGGACGCGGCCTTGCATTCGCAGAAAACGCTTTTGTCTTACGCGTTGTCTTATGCGCTTCGCTTCTCGCGATTCGCCTCTCGCGCTTTAGTCCATGTCGTCGAAGCTGAAGGTGTCGTCAGCCTCGCCGAAACCGGAAAGGTCCTTGTGGGCGCTCGATGCCTTCGGTGCCGCGGGAGTCACGCCATGCGAGCTCGAACGCGGGGTCGTGTAGGTTGCCGTGAACGACTCCAGCGGATTCATCGCTGCAGCACGCGCGGGTTCCGGTGCGGCGGGCGGCTGCGGAGACGTGATGGAGGGGTCGCCTGCGGGGGTCGCAAAGACGCTTCCGCCGCCAATCGCGGACAGGCGCGTGGACGCATCGTTGATGATGCTCCGCAACATATCCTGATAACCGCTGCGCGCCTCTTCCCTATCGGACTGAAGCTCGGCAATGCTGTGCATGACGCGCTGCTTTTCGCCATTCGCCTTGTCGAGAATGCGCTTCGCCTCGTTCTCAGCATCCTGCTGGGTGGAGAGGGCCGCCTTCTTCGCGTTCGCGATGATCTCGTCACCGGAACGCTGGGCGATGATGAGCGCCTGTGCGATTGCGTTCGCGTCGGCCTTGCGCTCCTCGAGCTGCTTCTGCAGGCTCGCGATCATGCGGTCCTTCTCGTCAGCGCTTTCGGGGAAGCTCGTCGCCGGAGCAACAAAGGCGACCGTTTCGCCTGCGCCTTCCTGCGCCGCCGCCAGCTCGTCGGCAAGACCCTTGGCCTTGCGCTGCGCCTCGTCAGCACGACTCGTCGCCTCATTCAGGCGCCGCTGCAACTCGGCGATGCGGGCGTTCATCCCGTCAACTTCGTTGGAAACACGCTCCAGGAAGTCGTCAACCTCGTTGACGTCATAACCTTTACGGTCGATCGAAAAGCTTTGATTCTCAATATCCTTGGAGGTCAGAGCCATATTTTATCCCTTCTGCCAGGCCTTACTGTATCTATTCCGCGTTTGTGCCTAGAACAGGCCCACGATGAGCCTTACGCCCCATTGTAGTACAAAGAATGCCACAATCGGGCTGATATCCACCATACCCCCAATGGGAGGAATTATCTTCTGGAATGGAGCGAGGAAAGGCTCAACGAGACGCGCGAGAAAACGCTTCACCTCGCGCATGGTCGCATTGCCCGTGTCGGGTATCCACGAGAGAATGCAGTATGCCATGACAATCCAGGCATACACGTCGACAAGGCTAATAAGCACATACTGCCAGCTCATTCAAAAACTCCTTAACTGCGCAAGAGGCCGCGCGACCTCAACTCGCTCTTTTCCGCCGCGCTGAGCGCCTCACCGCGGTTGATGACAAACACCTTGTCGCCGACACATTCCACACTCGCATCGAGCGCCGCCGCGACACCAAAGGAGAAATCGAGTATGCGTCGCTCAAGCCCGTCCGGCGTCTGCGCCAAGGCGAGCACGACAAGGTCTCCCGCCTTCAGCATCCGCGCGACGGATTCCATTTCCCCGTAGGTTTTCGGCTCAAGCACATGCAGGTTGCGTGCCACCGCATAGGAGGGCGTCGCCGGAATCGTGCGATTCGCGCCAGCCTGAACCGACTGAAAACTTGGACGATTGTCCGCCGGCGTCGGCGCCGTCACGCTCTCGCGTTTGGAAGTGACCTGCGGAATCTCGGCACCCGACTCATCGATGCGCGCGCTGCCCACCGAAGCGAAATCGTATTCGGATGCGTACCCGACATTGACCGAATCGCGCACGCGCGGCGCATAATCGCTCCGTCCGCGGGAACCGCGCTGATTCGCGTAGCTCTGCGACTGGTTGCGGAAACGGTCCGACACGTAATTGTTCGTGCGGGCCTCTTCATAGCTCACCAGCGGCGGATAGGTATAACGAGATGACGAGGAAGCGGCCCGTGTGCGAATCTCGCCGATATGCTCCGAACCGGTGTAGTCGTCATAGGGCTCATCGGGGTCGTACCCGTATTCCCCGTAGTCATCGTAATCGCCATAGCGACCCGAACCCGCATCGTCATAATCGCCATAGTCGCCGTAATCGTTGTAATCCTCGTAGTCGTCCTCGCGCCGATCCCGCGAACGCGACCCGAAGCGATTCCGCAGACTCGAAAGCGCGCCGCCCGCCTTTTCAGACAGTCCAGACAAGCTTGAATTTGCCATATATCCCGCTTCCCGCTTCTAGCGCTCTCGTTAATCACGATCAGCGAGGACATCCTCAGGAGTCGGCTCAAACTCGTCGCTGAAGATGGCCCGGCCAATTCTCACAATCGTAGCGCCATGGCGTATGGCGAATCGCCAGTCTTCGCTCATGCCCATAGAAAGCTCAGAAAGGTCAATCTTGCCATGATGAGGAAAAACCTGCCCATTCAGCTCATCGCGAAGGGCCGCAAGACCGCGAAAAGTCGCGTCGGCGGTCGCCTCATCGTAGCGTGGGGCCATCGTCATGAGACCCTTCACGCGAATCGCGTCGAACGCGTCTGCCGCCTCGATAAAGGCCCGCACATCCGCCGGCGCAAGACCGCTCTTGCTCTCCTCGCCCGACACGTTCACTTCGACCAGGATGTCCTGCACCTTGCCGCACTCCCGGGCGCACGCGTCGATTTTCGCGAGATGCGATTCCTTGTAGACGGAATGGATAAGCGTGGCGCAAGGCACGATGTCCTTAATGCGGCGGGATTGGATGTTCCCGATAAAATGCCACTGTGCCTGCGGATACGCCGCATGCTTTTCGACAAGCTGCTCGGGACGGTTCTCGCCGAACGCCACCGCTCCCGCGGCAATCGCGTCCGCCACCGCCGGCGCATCAACCGTTTTAGAGACCGCAAGCAACAGAACCGACGACGGGTCGCGTCCCGCTTCGTGGCAAACCGCATCCACCTGTGCGCGCACGTGCGCGTATCTTTCCGCAATTCCCATGCTCATTCACTCCTCATGCATGTCGGGATTCCGCCAGCGCGAAAGCCCGTTTTATACCGCGGCGCAAAACGCCGCATGCCGGCCGCAGGTGCCACCCTGGGCCCGATAGGAAAACCAATGCTCGTTGTCGCAGACGGTACAGCATCCCACATCGGCGATGCGCGCGGGATCGATTCCCGCCCGCTCAAGCGTCAGATCGAGCGCCCGTCCCAAGTCGATATGTGTATCGTCCCATGCGACGCTGCTGCCGAATTGATCGGTGAAGCGGCGATGCACATCGGCGCCGCATTCGAAGCATTCCGCGTGAATATAGGCGCCGCGATACACATTCACCTGCGCGGCATCAACAGAAAGCCCCGGCTCGGCAAGAACAAGGCGTCGCAGTGCCAGCGCGGCAATACCGTTGTCGACACCGCGCCATCCCGCATGGATGACGCAAAAATGCCCGGACGGCGCCACCATGATCAGCGGGACGCAATCCGCGAAATTCAGCAGGGCGCCAACGCCGCGCGACTGCACGAGCAGGGCATCGGCCCCCTTCTCCGCCTCATGGCGAAACGCCTCCACCGCATCGGGACTTGAATTGTCCAAGCTCAGCACGCGGTCGCCATGGACCTGCGAAGGAACGACGATTGGTGTCCCATCGAGTTCCATCGCATGAAGAAAACGCTCCCTGTTGTGGAGGACACGGCTTCTGTCGTCCTGCACATGCGTGGCAAGATTGAGGCTGCTATAGCCCTTCTCGCTCGTGCCGCCCGTTCGCTCGCTGAATGCCACCCGGACGCCCGTCCGCGCGAACAGGGCCTCGTCGGTCCACCAGCAAATCGAAGATGTTCCCTCGTCAACCGGCGTTTCATGTCGTTCAAGCCGAGGAAGCTCGAGCGAAGGATGCTTTTTGAACATTGGAATCTCCTGTCGGTTCGCAAAAGCAATCATCGCGCGATTTCGCGTCTTTCACGCTTCATGATTTCGCGCCTCATACAAAAACGGCGGGATGAAAATGCACCCCGCCGAAAGTTTTGAATAGGAAAGCCGATTATCGCTTCAGGAAATCGGGGATGTAATCCTCATCCTCAAAACGGTTTCCCGAGCTCTGCTGGCCGTAGGTGGGCGGCGCACCATACTGCGGCTGCACCGGCGCCGGAGAAGGAGCGGGCTGTGCCACCGGGGTGCTGAACAAGTCGCGCACGTCCTCTTTCTGGGGCTTGAAGCCAGTCGCAATCACCGTGATACGCACCTGGTCGCCCAGGGCATCGTCGATGATCTGGCCGTAGATGATGTTCGCGTTCTCGTCGGCGCATGCCTCCACAGTGCGTGCGGCCTCGTCCACTTCGGTCAGGGTGAGGTCGGATGCGCCTGCAATGGAGAACAGGACCCGCGAGGCGCCCGCGATGGAGCTCTCGAGAAGCTTCGAATTGATGGCCTGCTGAGCGGCGTCAAGCGCGCGCGTGTCGCCCGTCGCGATGCCGATGCCCATCATTGCCGAGCCGGCGTCCTTCATGACGGTGCGGATGTCGGCGAAGTCAAGGTTAATGAGACCCGGAATGGTGATGAGGTCGGTGACGCCCTGAATGCCCTGACGCAGCGTATCGTCGCAGATGCGGAACGCGTCGAGCATGCTCGTCTTCTTCTCGACAATCTCGAGCAGACGATCATTCGGAATGACGATGAGCGTGTCGACCTTCTGGGCGAGCAGGTCGATGCCCTGTTCCGCCTGGTTGCGGCGCAGACGACCTTCGAAGCTGAAGGGCTTCGTCACGATGCCCACCGTAAGCGCGCCAATCTCCTCACGCGCGATTTCGGCAACGATCGGCGCCGCACCGGTACCGGTGCCGCCGCCTTCGCCTGCCGTGACAAACACCATGTCCGATTCCGCGAGGGCTTCCGCAATCTCGTTGCGGCTTTCCTCTGCCGCCTGAGCGCCAATCTCGGGATTCGCGCCAGCACCCAAACCGCGGGTCAAATCGGCGCCAATATGAATGGTCTTGTCGGCATCGGAGAGAAGCAGGGCCTGCCTATCGGTATTGATGGCGATGAACTCGACGCCACGCACGCCAGCTTCCACCATTCGGTTGACGGCGTTCGTTCCGCCACCGCCCACGCCAACGACTCGAATCTTGGCGATGTTATCCGTATTTGCCATTGTGGCCTCCGTAAATGCTGTTCGTTAGCGGGTTTATGACCCGAAACATATCTTGCACATTTTACACGATGTCATATCGTTTGCAAAAACAACAGACCATCGCCGCAATTCATCAGTAAGAAACGCGCACGTGAAGCGGCCGTCTTTGAAACGCCTGCGCAATCGTGCTTGAAACCGCCGCCGCTTGCCCGCGCGCACTTGCGCTCGCACGGTCTCGCATGCACGCCAAGTCGCGCCCTTGTAAGCTTGCCAAAGCGCCCGCGCACCCTTGCATGCGCGGCATCGCACGCAACGCTGCGCACGTCCCTTAGAGGGAACGCCACGTGGGCCGCGAAGGCGAACTGACGTTGATGTAGGCAATCTCTCCCGCATGCTCTTCGAGAAGCTGCAGCACCACACGCTCCTTGTCGCGCACGTCATCCCCATCGCCAAAAGCGATCTGAATGCCGTCGTCGAGCGTCAGGGTCGCCATCGTGGTACTCCCCGCCTCAACCGACTTGACGCGCGAGGAGAGCTCGTCGGAAAGTCCCGAGATAATGTCAAGCGCGTTGTTCACGATCTCTTCTTCGCACACCGAACCTGCCGACGGCGTCAGACCATAGGGCACGCCCGTGATCTGCAAGGCGGACGACGCGTCGTCGTACACCGCCTGATTCACCGTCGAACCCTCATCGCTATCCTGCGCGGGAATCTTCATCAGCCACACGCCATCGCGCGCAATGGCCCAGTTCTCGAGCGTCGAGCCATCTTGCGAGGTCACCTGTACAACCGCCTCAATCTCGCGCTCGGTGATATCCAGGCGCAAGGTTCCGGGAAGAATCTTCGTCACGCCGGCGCTTTCCACCCACGCATTGTTCTCGAGACGGGAAACGATCTCGCCCGTATCGACACGCAGCAAAGTCGTATCGCTTGGAACCTCGGCGATATCGGCCACTTCCTGGGCGGTCAGATGCTCGGCGCCATTCACCGTCACCGATGTCACCGGGAACGCACCCGCGAACCACAGCACCGCATACAGCGCCACCACCGCGACCACGATTCCGACACCAATGAGAATGCGGCGAACGTAACGGTCATAGCGCGTCTGCATCCGCTCGATACGCTCATCGTTTGCGGGATAGATGCGCGACGCGAAAGCCTGCGAGCCCGCGCGGGCCGCTGCTCCCGTCCTGCTCGGACGAGGATTGGGGCTCTGCGGCACGACGTTCGGCGTCCGCCTTTGCGGGCGGGGCGACACGGTCTCGGGGCCACGCGCGGTACGGCGCGGAATATTACGAGAGTCCGAGGAAACGGACTTCCGGCTGTAATTCGATGCCATAGGCGCTCATCACCTCATCTCGCGCCATTTTCATGAGGGCCGCGACATCGGACGAATGCGCCCCTCCCGTATTGACAATAAAGTTCGCATGAAGCGGCGATATCTGGGCGCCACCAACCCGGGCACCCGAAAGACCGCACTTCTCGATAAGCGCGCCCGCGCTCTCTCCCGGAGGATTGCGAAACACGCTTCCGCATGAGGGGATGCCCAAAGGCTGCGTGTCCTTGCGGCGCCGCAGCGCCTCCTCCATTGCCTTGCGAATGCGACGCTCCTGGCCCCGCGTGCCCGCGATGCAGCATTCCAGCACCACCTCATCGGCCGGCAGGCTCGAATGGCGGTATCCCCATTCGAGGTCGTCAACGCGATAGCGCTTGAGGCCATTCGCGAGACTGAACGTGGTGAGCCACAAGATGCGCGTGTTCATCCACTCGGTGCGGCTTCCCGCATTCATGCGCACCGCGCCGCCAACCGATCCGGGTATGCCCACCGCGAACTCAAGTCCCGACACTCCGAGGCGATAGGCCTCCTGCACGATGCGGGCAAGCGATATCGCCGCGCCCACCGTGAAAGACGTGCTGTCCTCGTCGAAGGACCACTGTTTGAATTCGCCCGAAAGCACGATGACCGCGCCATCGTAACCTTCATCCGCCACGAGCAGATTGCTGCCCTGCCCCACGACCGTCCAGGGAATCTCGGCGCGGTCGCATTCGCGCAGCGCGCGGGAAAGCGCGTCGAGCGATTCCACTGACACAAACCAGCGGGCGGGACCGCCGATACGATAGCTTGTATGACCTTCCATCGGCTCGTCATGACGCACGCGGCCGCGGAAACCGTCCGGGAAATCAAAGGGCGCGCGAGCATGACGGGCATGCCGCGCGTGGCGCAGCGGCTCATCGTCGGCTAACTCATAGGCGTTCGGCATGCTAGGCATCTGCCCCCGCATCGCATTTCTGCTCTCGCTCGCGCAGCGCCGCCAGCAGCTCGGGTCCAACCGCCGTCACATCGCCCGCGCCCATCGTGATCACGAGGTCGCCCGGCTCGATGCGCTCCATCAGATGCGGCACCAGCTCCAGCCGGCGCGGCTCGTAGAAGGAAACGGGATGGCCCTCGTGCTCAAGCACGACCGAAAGGAAGGTCTTGCCCGACACGCCCGGCACCGGCACTTCGCCTGCCGGATACACGTCCATGAAGGTCAGCAAGTCCGCCGCGTCGAAGGCGCACGAGAACTCGTCGCGCAGCACGTCGGTGAAAAGTCCCACGCGCGAATAGCGATGCGGCTGGAAAATCACCTGCAGTCGACGATAGCCCAAGCCCGCCGCCGCCGTCAGCGTCGCGGCGATTTCGGTCGGATGGTGCGCGTAGTCGTCGACAATCGTGACGCCCGCTGCCTGACCCACCAGGTCGAAGCGGCGCGCGACACCGGCAAAGGAGGACAGGGCGTCCGCCGCCTCTTGCACGTCATAGCCCAAAAGCCAGGCGACGGCCATCACACCGGCGGCATTACGCACGTTGTGGATGCCCGGATTCTGCTTGATATGACCCTGCGCCTGGGAGCCGTCGGGGAATACGAGAGCGTAGTCGCTTCCAATGCCCTTAGGCTCGTAGGAGACGATGCGCACGTCGGCATCCTCCGCGAAGCCGTAGCTCACCACATGACGGCCGGTGCTTTCCGCGATGGCGCGGGCATGCGGCTCGTCGGCGCACACCACGACATGGCCATCGTCGGGCACCTGACCCATGAACTCGGCGAATTTGTCATCGATCTCGGCAAGGTCGTGATAGTGGTCAAGATGGTCGGGCTCGATATTCGTGCACATCACGATATACGGGTCGAGATAGGTGAACGACTTGTCGCTCTCATCCGCTTCCACCACGTAGTATTCGCCTGCGCCGGAATGAGCGTTCGTGCCATAGGAGCGCACCATTCCGCCAATAAGGAAGCTCGGTTCGGCATGCAGGCCATCAAGAAGGAAAGCCAGCATCGAGGACGAGGTGGTCTTGCCATGCGTTCCCGCCACCGCAAGCGTGCGTTTCCCGCGTCCAAGCCAAGAAAGCATCTGGGCGCGGTGCCAAATGGCAAGGCCGCGCTCTTGCGCCGCGACATACTCGGGATTGTTCGCCAGAATCGCGGTCGAGACGACAACGACGACATCGTCGCCCTCGGGAATATTGCTTGCGTCGTGGCCGATATGCACGGTCACGCCCGCCTCCTTGAGCTGGTCGGTATAACGGCTCGCGCGCAGGTCGGAACCGGACACCTCCATGCCCTGGTCATGCGCGACATGTGCAATGCCGCTCATTCCCACGCCGCCAATGCCTATGAAGTGCACGCGCTTAATCTGCCCGTCCGTCATCGTGTCCTCGTCTCCCGCGTTATTTCAAGTCTGCATGCGCGCCATCCGCGTATGACCGGCTCTCTTGCTCGCCCGCGTCATCCGTCGCCAGCACCCATGCCCGCTCGCGTTATGCGCCGCCAACATTCATGCTGTTCGCGTTATCGTTCGCCGCGCTTTAACATCTTCGAATTCGCTCTCTTGCGCTCCCATTGAAGCACATCACGCGCGCCTGGCCGCGGCAATCACAACATCTGCCAGTTTTCCGGCGGCACCTGCCGTGTCGAATTCCGCCGCCGCATCGCGCATCGCCTGGCGGGCGGCATCGTCGTCGACAAGGCTTAACAGCTTTTCGGCAAAATCCGGCGTCTCAACAGCGTCGTCAGCGACCATAAGCGCCGCGCCCGCTTCGACATAGCTGCGCGCGTTCACCGTTTGATGGTCGGCGGTCGCATAGGGGAAAGGCACCAGCAGACCCGGAATCCTGCGGGCCGAAATCTCCGCAAGGGAGCTGGCACCCGCACGAGAAACGACGATATCGGTCGCCGCCATCACCGCGCCCATCTGGTTCTCGTAATCCTTGAGAATCCAGCGTTTGCTCTGCTCGTCATCGAGCGCGAGTTCCGCCGCAACCGTGTCGTATTCCTTCGGGCCCGCGATCTGCACGACATACAAATTCGGCTTGGCGAGCAGGCGGTCTTTCAGAGCGCTAATCGCGCTGTTCAAGTGACGGGCGCCCTGGCTGCCACCAAACACGAGCAGCAAAAGCGCATCATCGGGAATGCCGAGGTACGCGCGGCCCTCTTCCCGCGTCGCGGCAAGCACCGAACGGCGGACGGGGTTACCGGTAAGCACGAGCTTCGACTTGTCCGCAACCGCGTTTCCCGCGACCTCGTAGGTCAACGCAACCTTCGCGGCCTTGCGCGCGAGCTCCTTGTTGGCGATGCCCATAACCGAATTCTGCTCATGGAGAATGACGGGGATGCCCATCTCCTCCGCCGCCGAGCACACCGGAATGCATACGTAGCCGCCGAAGCCAATCACCGCGTCAGGCCTCTTCTCGGAGAACCATTCACGCGCACGGCGACGCGATTTCCCAATGAGGCGAAGGGAGCGGAGCAGCGTCAGCGGATGACTGCGATTGAAGCCCGCCGCCTCAAAAGGCTTGAAGTCAAAACCCGCTGCCGGGACAAGCCGCGACTCCATGCCGGCGGGCGTTCCCGCGAAAGACACCTCGTGACCGCGACTTACCAGCTCTTCCGCAAGCGCGAGCGCCGGATTGATATGGCCGGCGGTTCCGCCGCCTGAAAGCACGAATCTCATTGTCTCTCCCCTCTTTGAGTCCTATTGGTCAAAACCGTGAGCGCAAGTGGCCGCGCTCCGTAATTTCTCTCATTGCGCGGCGCGGGCGAAACGAACGATGTCTCGCGTCCGCTCTGGTATGCGTCGGAAACGGCCCATCGACGACCCGCTGAACCGCGCCCCGCCGTGCCCCGACCGCTTGCACCCCGGCCCGCCGCATCTCCGCCGCGCCTGCCAGAGGAACTTCCGCCCGATGCGCCCCAACCGGAAGCGTTTCCACCCGACGAGCCCCAGCCGGAAGAAGCACGGCCGCCGGCGCTCCTGCCGCCCGCACGCCTGCCAGCCAAGCTCCCGCCCGATGAGCTCCAACCGCCCCTGAGAGGACTTTGCATGCCCATCTCCTCGGGAGTCAGGGCGCGCACATGCGCGCGAGAGCCCGGAGAAGATCCCGTTTCCGCAGCATGTGAAACCAGCAACATGATTCCCACCATAAGCAGCGATGCCAAAAGCGATGATCCGCCGGCGGAGATGAAGGGAAGCGGCTTGCCGGTCACCGGCATGATTCCCATCGCGCAGCCCATATTCAAAAACGCCTGGAACACGATAATGACGGCAAGCGATCCGCAGAGCACCGAGCCAAAACGGTCGGGCGCCGCCGCGGCCATCTTCAAGCCGCCGATAAGGAAAAGCACAAACAGCGCCACGACAAAGAGCGCGCCGATAAGGCCAAGCTCTTCACCAATGACCGCATAGATGAAGTCGGTGGACGCTTCCGGCAGATACAGGTACTTTTCCGCGGAATTGCCCAAGCCCGCGCCAAAAAGCCCGCCCTGCGCGAAAGCGTACATGGAATGGATAATCTGATAGCCGTTCCCGTAGTAGTCAGCCCAAGGATCGAGGAATGTCATCACGCGCGCGACGCGATAGCTCGCGGTCACAAGCGCCGCGATGCCCGCCGCGACGATGGAGCCCAGATACACGAGGAAGTATGAAAGCTTCACCTCGGCGAGCCACAGCATCACCGCAAGACCAACAAAGCAGATGAGCGTCGTGCCCAAGTCGGACTGGGCAAGCGTCACAAGCACGACAATGAGGGCATTGAGTGCAATGAAATACGCGAGAAAATGGCGGGTATCCATGGCGCCATCCTGATAGTCGGCAAGCAGCTTGACTGCAAAGACCATGATGCCGATTTTCGCGAATTCGGACGGCTGGAGATTCAGCGGGCCCAGGCTGATCCAGCGTTGCGCGCCGAGCGCCTCGGTTCCCATAAGGGATGTCAGCACGAGGAGCACAAGCGAGATGCCAAACAGAATCCAGGCCAGCGGGCCACGCAGCAGTTCATAGGGCAGGAATCGCGCGATGGCGAAACAGCAGGCTCCACCAAAAAGCGCAATGATGATCTGCTTGCGTGCGTCGGAGAAGACATCGGTTCCCGCATCGATGTTCGTAATCGACGAGGACGAGAACACCATGACGATGCCGATAAGCACCAGGAGCAAGGTGCAGACAATCACCATGATGCGCGGCCACTCGACGCGTGCCGGCATCTGCTTTTCGTTGTATTGAGGCTCGGTGTTTCGTTTTAGCTGCATGTTGCCTCACCTGAATTAGTTGCCCGGTGTGCGACTTCGTCGCGCTTGATCTGGTGCTTCGCCTTGCTCTCCGCCGCCTACGGCATCTTGTTGCCCGTCAGCTTGTGGGCTGTCCCCGGCTGCCGCGGCCCTTTCCGCAACCAGCTGCTTGAAGATATCGCCGCGCTGCTGGTAGTTCGCGAACTCGTCAAACGACGCGCATGCCGGCGAAAGCAGAACGATATCGCCCGGCTGCGTCAGAGCCAGCGCCGCATCAAGCGCGTCTTCCATATGATCGGCACGATGCACTGGAAGCGCCGCGCCCTCAAACGCCTCGAGGAAACGCTGCCGCGATGCGCCATAGCACACCACCGCCGCGCAATGCTCCTCAGCATTACGAACCAGCTCGGCAAGGTCGGTACCCTTGTCATCGCCACCAAGCAGCACAAAAGGCTTGCGCGGCGCGAAGGCGGCAAGCGCCTTGAGCGTGGCATCGACATTCGTCGCTTTCGAATCGTTGTAGCAGGCAACACCCGCGACATCCCCGCAGGGCTCGATACGATGCGGAAGCGCTTGGAAGCTCTTAAGGCCAGCACGCAGCTTGTCAATCGGCGCATGCAAAGCCAGGGCGGCCGCGGCGGCAGCCAAGGCGTTGCTCGCGTTGTGCTCGCCCGGAATGAGAAGCTCGTCGCGATTCACGAGCTCATGCACCTCGTCTTCGAAACGCACGCTCAGCATGCCCGAAGGCGCGATCCAAGCGGAATTGCGCGCGCCACATCGCTCATGCATGTCCGATGTGAGGCCGTCTTTCGTTCCCAGTGGAATGTAGGCGAAACCGCGCGCCTCATCAGGCATTTCCTTTAGAGTGCGCACCATGCCGCGGACGATGTCGTTCGTCGCGTCCATAATGGCGACGCCGCCCACCTTACCCAGGTTGGCATACACGCGCGCCTTCGCGGCGATGTAGTTCTCCATGCCGTGATGCCATTTCAGGTGGTCAGGCGTGATATTCAGAAGCACGGCGACATCGGGTGCGAACAGGCGGGTTCCCGTCAGCTGATACGACGAGACCTCGGCCACGAGCACCGTTACGGGAGCGTTCGCATCCAGCGCGCCATCCGCCGCCGCACTCGCGCCCTGTTCGCCGCCTGCAACAGCCACACGCGCGTCGCGCACGGCGGTAATGCAGGGGTCACCGATATTGCCCACGGCTTTCGCATTGAAACCGGCTTCCTGCAGAAGGTACGCCGTCAAGGCGGTCGTGGTCGTCTTTCCGTTCGTGCCGGTTATCGCAACCCAGCGCACGTCGGCCGGGCTTTCGCGCCACGCGAACTCGACCTCGCTAATCACCTCGTTGCTGCAAGAGCGAGCCGATGCATAGAATTCGCTGAATGCGGAAATGCCCGGGCTCGCGATACACAAGTCGAAGGTCCTTTTCGCGGGAAGCGCCTCTTCCGGCACCGTCTCGCCATAGACCACCCGCGCGCCCAAATCGACATAACGGGCACCCCGCTCGCGATTCTGCGGCGTATCGGTACCCGCCACAATCGTGAGCGAATCAACGCGCCCGGTTTCCTCCAGGCAGTAATCGGCGGCTGCACAACCGCTCTTGCCGAGGCCAATCACCAGCACGTCGCCCAAACGAGCTGGCGCGCACCGGCCTTCACTTGAATGGAGGGCGCCTGTCGCGCTATCCGTCTGCATCCCTTTATCCATCATGGCCTCCTACATGACGCCGACCATTGATTCGGCAAAATAGAGCGCGAATCCGGCAGCGGCCAGCAAGCCCGAGACAATCCAGAAGCGGACAACGACCTTGACTTCCGACCAGCCTTTTCTCTCGAAATGATGATGAAGAGGTGCCATCAGGAAAACGCGCTTGCCCGTATGTTTGAAATAGGCCACCTGGATGATGACCGAAACCGCCTCGGCAATGAACAGGCCGCCCACGATAAGGACGACAAACTCGGTCTTCGTCAGAACGGCAAGACCCGCGAGCGCGGTTCCCAGTGCGAGGGAGCCGGTATCGCCCATGAAGATGTCGGCGGGATAGGCGTTGAACCACAAGAAGCCGATGCACGCGCCGGCAAAGGCGGCGGCGAAAATCGCGCAGCCGAGCATGTCCATGCGGTACGCGATGGCGGCCATCACGAGCATCGCCATCATCACGGTGCCGCCTGCAAGACCGTCAAGTCCATCGGTCAGGTTCGTCGCGTTGCTCATGCCTGCCATCAGGATGTTCACAAAGATGAGGTAGAGCCAGGGAATCTCGATCTGCGCGCCATCACCAAGCGGAATGCAGGTGGTCGCGATACCCAGATCGAAGGTGTACACGAAGGGAATGTCGACCGTCGGCGCCACGTCGAGCAGATTCACCGCGATAAGGCAGAAGGCGGTCGCGATGGCGAACTGCGCCACAAGCTTCGCCTTCGGCGTCAGACCGAGCGAACGCTGCTTGATGACCTTCGAGGCGTCATCGGTGAATCCCAGAAGCGCCGTCACGAGGGTCGCGCCCAAAAGCAGCCACACCTCGGGAGAAGGCTCGCACAGGAGCAGCACCGCCAGAGCGGCCGCGAGAATCAGGACCACGCCGCCCATCGTCGGCGTTCCCTGCTTGACATAGTGTGTCTTCGGGCCATCCGCGCGCACCTGCTGGCCGATATGGTGGCGGCGAAGCAGGCGTATCATCACCGGCATCAGCGCCATCGTGATGACGGTCGCAAGGAAGAGGGCGACAAAGACCGTGAAGGTCGGGTATTGCGCATAGAAGTTCAGCATGAAACCATCAGCTCCTCCACCACGCGAGCGAGACCCATGGAATGCGAGGCCTTCACCAGCACCGCATCTCCCGGTTGCGCCACGTCGCGCAGCAGCACCGCCGCATCATCCGCGGTGTTCAATTCTTTGATCTTGTCGGCCGGCATGCCCGCTTCACGCGCGGCAGCGGCAATGGCGCGGGATTCCTCACCCACGCACACAAGCAGGTCGAGAGCGCACTCGGCCGCGCGCTTCCCCACAATCTGGTGACCTTCTTGTGCGTAATCTCCCAGCTCGAGCATATCGCCAAGCACCGCAATGCGGCGGCTTCCCGCGAACATGCGCGCGAAGGTATCGAGCGCGGCGCGAGTCGAGTCGGGGTTGGCGTTATACGAGTCGTCCACCACATGCACGCCGGCAGGCGTCTCGCGCATCTCCTGGCGACCATGCTCCGGCTTTGCCTCTGCAAGCGCGAGGCAGCACTGCTCGAGCGAAAGCCCGAAGGCGAGTCCCACCGCGGCAGCCGAGCAGGCGTTCGAAATGTTGTGCGCGCCGCTTAGGGCAAGCGTGCAGGTCGCATCCGCATCGGCTTCGGGAAGACCCATTTCCGCAAAATGGCGGGCGCGAATCGTGAAGGTCGGCCGCGCGAGCTCGTCATACTCGATATCCTCCGCCCAGACGAAGGGGTCGGCGTTTTGCCAGATGCCCAATCCGCGTGAACGAACAAGCGAGCCGCTTCCATCGAAAAACACCGTGCGAATGCCCCGGTCGTGCAGCTGAAGCTCTTTCAGCAAGAAGGGCGTGTAGTCGTCGGCCGCATTGATGAACGCGATGCCGCCCGCAGGCAGCGCATCGAAAAGCTCACCCTTGGCAAGCGCGATGTTCTCGCGGCTTCCCAGAAGCTCGATATGGCTCGTGCCCACATTGGTGATGAGACCCATGTCGGGTCGCACATACTCGCTCAGGCTGGCAATCTGGCCCATGCCTCGCATGCCCATCTCCACCACGACGGCATCGGTCGCCTCGTCGGCGGCAAGAAGGGTGCGCGGCACGCCGAGCTCATTGTTCTGGTTGGCCTTCGTCGCGACGACTTCCATGCCCCGCGCGAGCACGTCGCGCACGAGATTCTTCGTCGTGGTCTTGCCGCTGCTTCCCGTTATTCCCAAAACGGTTCCCGAAAGACAGCCGCGCCATTCACGCGCAAGGTCGACAATCGCCACGTTCGGGTCATCCACCCGGATGACCGCGCACGCCGCCGCACCCAGCTTCGCCATCGTGTCGGCATCGAGCTCGCGAGATACGAGCACGCAGGCCGCGCCGCTCTCGCAGGCGGAAAGCACAAAGTCGTGTCCATCGACACGAGCGCCCGGCAGGGCAAGATAGGCATCGCCCAGCGACACCTCACGCGAATCCCACGTCACGCCCGACGCAAGCGCGCCCGGCTTTCCCGGCGCGATGAGAACTCCCCGCGTCGCGGCAACAATTTCATCAAGAGAAAAAAGCATAAAGGGCCTTTCACTGCGCCCTATTCGCGCCCGTCGAGCTGAAACTTGGCGTCAAGCTCCTCGGCGGCCACCTTCACATCATCGAAGGAAAGAACCTGATCGCCTACCAGCTGGTAGTCTTCATGTCCCTTACCCGCCACGAGAATCACGTCGCCCGCCTTCGCATGGGAAATCGCACAGGCGATGGCAGCGCGCCTGTCGGGCTCCACCGCATAGCGCTCTTCCTCGGGCGCGGGCATGCCGGCAAGGATGTCGGCGATGATTGCATTCGGATCTTCCGTGCGCGGATTATCGCTCGTCACGACCGCGAAGTCAGCCGCAAGCGCGGCCTGTCCCATCAGCGGGCGCTTGCCCGCATCGCGATCGCCGCCGCAACCGAAAACGACAATGACGCGCCCATCGGTCAGCTGACGCACGGCATCAAGGGCCTTCGTCAGCGCATCAGGCGTGTGCGCGTAATCCACGTACACCGAAACGCCGCCGTCATTAGCCACATTCACACGCTGAAGGCGTCCCGGCACCTGCGGGGCATCGTCAAGGGCCGCCACCACGACGTCGGCGCTGATGCCCAGCTGTATGCCGATGCCCAGTGCGAGCATGACATTCGAGACATTGAAACGACCCACGAGCGGGTAGTCGATTTCATAGCGGTTGCCACGCACCTCAACAAGCAGGTGCGTATGCGTGGGGAAATACTCCACTTCCACCGGATGAATCTGCGCCGAACGGTCGAAACCGCAGGTGATGATGTCCTCATCGCGCACCGAACAGCGCTTGAGCAGCTCGCGGCCCCACTCGTCATCGATGCAGATGACGCGCTTCGCCGGATAGTCCGTGGAGAACAGACGCGCCTTCGCCTCAAAATAGGCCTCGAAGGTGCGGTGGTAATCGAGATGATCCTGCGTGAGATTCGAGAAAGCCGTCACAGCGAACTTCGAACCCCAGGTGCGCTCAAGGTCGAGTGCGTGCGAGGACACTTCCATCACAACCATGTCGCAATTCGCATCGCGCATGTCGGCGAACAGATGTTGGAGGTTGACCGATTCCGGCGTCGTGCGCTCACTCGGACGGTGCTCGGAGCCAATCGAAATGCCGACCGTTCCGATGACGCCCGTCTTGAGACCGGCGAGGCTGGCGATATGCTCCGTCAGGAAGGTCGTGGTCGTCTTGCCATTCGTGCCGGTCACGCCCACAAGCGAGAACGACTCGGACGGAAGGCCGTAGAAGCGGGCCGCGATGCGCGCCATCGCCTTACGCGAGTCGCTGACGATGATCTCCGTCACATCGGTCGCATCAGCAAGATAGACCTTGCGCTCCGCCACAATAACCTTCGCGCCGTGGTCGATAGCATCCTGCACAAAGGAATGTCCGTCGACTTTCGTGCCAACGATGCAGAAGAACGCATCGCCGGGTTTGACCTGCGAACTGTTGTACGCGAGGCCCGAAATCTCCTCTTCGGGGTTTCCAATGATGGTGCAGGGCAATCCGCGGAAAAGTTCAGCACAGCTTTTAGCCATATCTCAATCACTCCTGGGTGGAACTGATGTTGTACCGTTCGATGGCAAACGACATTATATCCCGAAAGGTTTCCGTGGTTGCTGTTTCCGAGGGCACCTCGGTGGCTCCCACAAAACATACCAATTTGGAATTGGTGTTGGGAAGGAAGCCCACGAAGCTGTTGTTGTAGCAACCCTCGACGTAGCCTTCGTCCTCTTTCCCCTCTTCAACATACTCGGCGGTGCCGGTTTTGCCCGCCGGCGTGAAGCCTTCTATCTGGGCTCCCGTGCCCGTGCCTTCGGAAACGACCTGCGTGAGCATGTCGGTCACTTCCGAAATCGCATCCTGGTCGCTCGAGATCACGCTCGACGCCCAGCCGACGTTCTCGCCGCTACCGCGCGAAATGAGGAAATGGGGCGTGTAAGCCGTCCCGCCATCGGCAATCGCGCCATAGAAGCGGCACAGCGCGAGCGGCGTTTCGGATATGCCCTGGCCAAAGCTGATGTTGTAGCCCTGGATGCGCGACCATTCCGAGAAGTCGAGCAGATAGCCCGCCGATTCGCCCGGATAATCCACGCCCGTCGCCGTCGCGTCGAGGCCGTAGGTGGCGATCTTGTCATTCAGCGTGTCGAAGCCCATCTTCTCGGCGATAAGCGAAATGCCGACATTCGAAGAACGGACGAGAATATCGGTCGCGGTCATCGTTTCAGCCGAACGCTCATGGGCGTCAGTGACCTCGTACTCGTCGGCGGAAAGGGCCGAGGGGCAATAGAAGGACTCGGTCGGAGTGACGGAACCGTTTTCAAGTGCGGCAAGCATCGTCGCGGTCTTGAAGACCGAACCCGGCTCGAAGGCGCGCGTGATGCACTGGCATTCCGTCGCGCGGTCCTCGATGTTCTCGGTATTGGTGGGATCGAGCAGCGGCGTCGACGCGCAGGCGAGAATCTCGCCGGTCGCTCCGTCAAGCACAAGCGCCTGACCCGATTTGGCCTCCATGTCGGATGCCATGTCCGTGACGCTTTCCTCCACCTTCTGCTGCAGGTCGATATCGATGGAGATGGTGATGTCCTCGCCCGCCACCGGATCGGTCACCTGCTCGGTGCCGTTTATCGTGATGCCGGTCGCACCCTGCTCGAGCGTCATCGTGCCCGCCTGGCCGGAAAGGATGTCATCGTAGTAGTACTCGAGACCCGTCAGGCCCTCGCCATCCACATTCACCAGACCGATGATCTGGGCGCAGGTCGAGCCGTTCGGATAGACGCGTTTGGAGTCGGAAAGAAAGTAGATGCCCGGAAGGTCGAGCGCCCGCAATTGCTCCGCCAGATCCGCATCGGCCTGTCGCTTCACATACGCGAAGAAGGTGCCCTCGGTGGTCAGCGCCTCCTTGTAGTCGTCGGCCTTGCCGCCAAGAATCTCAGCGATGCTCTTCGCGGTCGCATCGGCATCCTCGATCTCCTGCGGATTGCAATACACCGTCGTCGCCTCGATGCTCGTGGCAAGCACGCGCCCGTTGCGATCGTATATCGTTCCCCGCTTGGGATTGAGCGTGACCTCGACCGTACGACTGCTTTCCGCTTCCAACGAATAGTCTTGCGCGACAATCACCTGCAGATACACAAGGCGTATCGCGAATATCGCCGCAATGGCCAAAAAGATGATGACGACGAATCGCGCGCGGCCGGAAGGGAAACCCTGATCGAATGCCGAGGCGGAAGCGCCCGCATATGCTGATGAGCGGCCCCGCTGGAGCCGCTCGGAATAATTCGAGTCCCGTCTTCGCCCGTCCCTCATACGCTACGCCTGGGCAACCGCCGCCAGGCTGCCCGAAAGCGAAAGATCGCCGTCGGCGTTCACGACAACGACATCGCTGCCGAGCGTGATGGTCTCAACCGTCGCGGGAGCCTCCATGCCAAGCTTGCTTGCGGCGTATTCGCGGACATAGGCCGGATTGGAAAGGTTCGATGCCTGCACCTCAAGCTCGCCGCTTTCGGCACGGGCCGCGTTCACTTCCATCGTGAGATTGTCATAGGTGATATTGGCGCTCACCGCAGCGCTTGCAAGACCCACGCGCACGAGGCCGGCGACCGCGAGAATGAGGGCAATCGCGACGACAACGCGCACGAGAACGTGCACGCGCGGATCAAGCGAGGGCTCGGGGCCACGGCCGGGAATGACCGAGATGCGGGGACGCTGCTGATGACGCGGCGCAGGAGCGGAGGTTCCATAATTGTAGGAATCATAACGATATGCCGGTTCGCCTGCCACGACGGCCTCCCTTGCTGCGTTTTTGCTTCGTTTACGGAAAAGTCCAGCAGCATATGCCGA
This sequence comes from bacterium, assembly GCA_963621885.1. Lineage (GTDB taxonomy): Bacteria > Actinomycetota > Coriobacteriia > Coriobacteriales > Eggerthellaceae > UMGS1519. The sequence continues at coordinate 16,951 of CAVFFT010000045.1, read as the reverse complement.
TGGACTCTTTCGCGGGTTCGTATTAGTTGTCGAGACGTTCCACGACGCGCAACTTCGCGCTTCGTGCGCGCGGATTCCGCGCTATCTCTTCTTCGGTCGGCAACACGGGCTTGCGTGTCACCACCTTGAGTATCGGCTTCTTCCCGCACATGCACACCGGCAGGTCCGGCGGGCAGATGCATCCCTGTGCGGCATCGCGGAACACGTCCTTGACGATGCGGTCCTCAAGCGAGTGATAGCTGATGACGACCAGTCGTCCATGGGGAGCAAGCCAGCGAATGGCAGACTCCAGGGCGCGGCGGAGCACATCGAGCTCGGAATTCACCTCGATGCGAATCGCCTGGAAGGTGCGTTTCGCGGGATGGCCTCCAGCGCGTCGCGCACGAGCGGGTATTGCCGCCTTGATGATATCCACCAGTTGCCCGCTTGTCGTGATGGGCTCGTTCTCGCGCGCCTTCACAATGAAGGAGGCGATGCGGCTTGCCCACCGCTCATCGGAGTATTCACGGATGACCCGAGCGAGATCTGCTTCGTTGTAGTGGTTCACTATCTCTTCTGCGGTTAGAGTGTGTTTACCCGGATCCATCCGCATATCAAGTGGGCCATCTCCTTTGAAGGAGAAGCCACGAGATGGCGTATCAATCTGCACGGACGAAACGCCCAAGTCGAAGAGGAACGCGTCTATTTCAGGCACGCACGCTTCGCACAGGAGCTCGTCCATGTCGCCGAAGTTTCCATGCAGCAGGCGAATCTGGGGCCGCTGTTCTTCGGGAATGTTGTTGAGCCGCGCCCGCGCCGCCCGCAAGGCGACAGGGTCTTGGTCAATCCCGATAAGCGTTCCCGGCTGCGCCAGCCGCTTGGCAACTTCAATTGAATGTCCCGCGCCGCCGAGCGTTGCGTCCACGAACGTGTGCTTCGTTTCTGGTTGTATGTGCTCGAGGCACTCGGCGAGCAGGACGGGGATATGCCGATATTCAGTTGTCATGTCGCTCACGTCTGGTCTCATGAGAACAGCGAATCCAGGCTGAACTCGCCAATGAACTCGTCCCAACGCTTTGCATCCCAGATCTCTGCGTGATCGCCATTGCCGATAATCACGACCTCCTTCTCAAGCCCTGCTTTCGCACGGAGGTCGGCTGAGATACTGATTCTGCCGGCACTGTCGATCTCTGCATCGGAGGCGCGGGAATTCAACACGCGACGTGCCTGCTCATGCGCGAGGTTGCTCGGGTCGTACCCGCCTTTTGCGACGAAGATCGACTCTACCCACGAGTCGAACGCGTCAGCCTCGAACACATACAGGCAATTCGCCTTTGGTGCCTGCGTCACCTTGAGATCCTTCGGGAGCACTTTGCGGAAGTCAGCAGGAAGCGACACGCGGCCTTTCGCGTCAAGCTTGTGATGGAACTCGCCCACCATATTGGCCACGGCTCTCCGCCTTTCTTATCGCATCGTCCACCCGATGGCTGACATCCTACCCCACTCCATGACACTTTGCAACACAATTTGACATTTCAAGGCCATTTTTGGCCGCTAAACATAGTGGTCAGCCAAAGTTAAACGCGTCATTCAACTACATTTGGTATGTCCCCTTCCCTGACCTCAGGATATGCCCAGATATGCCGAGGGTATACAGTGGGATGCTCTCCCACGCCAGTGGTGGGACGGTGTCCCATGCGTGTGGAGAAGTTCACAAGACGGCCGCAAACGCCAATGCGGATAGAGCCCCGAGATCGCGAAATAGCGCCCGGAAAGCCAGGCAAGAGAAAGGAAAAACCGCGTGGCAACGCGCGGCATTGGTCGCCACCACAGGAGGGCGATTCGAAAAGCAAGCACCCTCCTTGAAGCACCAGGCTTCAAGCGTCGCGCATAACCAATATATATGTATGTGCCAATACGCAACGCCGCGTGAAGGTTCGCCCAACTTGGGAGGAGCCCGCAAATTCCGCGGGCACAAAATAAGGCCCCCGGTGGGATGGTACCGGGGGCCTTTGTCGCGTGACTTTAAGTGCGCGAGTTGAAGGTGCTAATCGCTATTCCTTCTCTTCTTCGTCAGGGTTGCGCCCTTCCTTGAAGGCTTTCATGCGCGCTTCGAGTCGTGCATTTTGCTTCGCTATCTCTTCATCCTCGATGCGCTGGCGTTCCTTGTTGCCTGCGTAGTCAGCACGGATCTTGTCGTTGTCAGCGAGCAGGAAGTACAGGATGAGACCCATGATCAGGCCAACACCGCCGCCGCGTGCCAGGATGAAGCCGGCGAGCATACCAGCAACACCTTCGTCAACCTTGTCGTATGCGAGGTCGAAGCAGATCTGCGTGCAGACATAACCCTGGATGGTGAGTACGACGACCAGCATGGGGCCGGATGCCGCGTTTGCCATCATGTAGAGCGGGTAGATGAACAAGCCAACAACTGTGAAGATGATGTTTGTACCGGAGCCATCGTAGATGGAGTCCATGCCCTGGCGGCCGGACTGCTTGTAGCGCTGATAGGTAGCAACGCAGTACGGAGCGGACAGAGGACCAGCCTGTGCCGGGTAACCAGCGACGCAAGCGATGACAACGTTACGGATACCGCAGATGACGTTGGTACGGTTCGGGTCGAACTCGATGTACTCGTCGTCGCGCTGAGCCTGGTAACCAAGCTGCTGCACGGTGATGAAGTCGCCGTATGCGATAACCCAGGAGATGAGCGCCATCGGGATGCCGGAGATCCACACGTCAGGCGAAGCCCAACCGATGCAGAACGGGCTGGTCACTGCGACCATGGCAGCCCAGTCAGGAGCCTTCAGGAGACCGTCGTCAAGAGCATGCGAGAAGTCGAACTCACCAGCAATGCCACCGACGACGAACATGGCGATAACTGCCCACAGGAAGCTGTAGTTGCCCAGCACCTGGAGGAAGCGGTTGTCGTCCATGCTCTTGCGGATGCGCAGGGAGAACATGAGCAGGAACACGATGACGAGACCAGCGAGGCAGCCCCAGGTAGCCGTGTCGAGCGCGCCGCCCTCAAGCATGCGAGCACGTACAGCAGAGACGCCAGCGCCGAGCACGATACCAGCCTTGACAGCCGGCGGAACCAGCGTGTTCAGAGCCTTGGACAGACCCGTGACGCCGAGGACGATGAAGAGGATGCCGAGTTCGAGCTCGGTAGCCGCCATCGCCTGCATGCGCAGGGTGGTCGTGTTATGCGCAATCTGGATGTATTCCTGGTTGCCGGATGCCAACAATGCCTGCAAGCCCGAACCGGCGGCTGTTACCGCCTCTTCGCCGACTGCCGCAACCGCTGCCGCGTAACCCGGATCAGCAAATCCCTCGAGGTAAACAACCACGAGCGCCATTGCGGGGGTAATCCAACCGCAAATGGACGGCTCACCGAGGAGCCAGTTGCATGTATACATGCAGGTTTCGAACACCACGAGCGACCATGCGATAACAGGGTCGAGACCCAGGGTGCCGGTAAGCACGGCAAGTGCACCGTAAGAGGTGCACGCGTTCATCAAGCCCGTCACGATTTCCGGCGGGGAGATCTTGAAGTGAACGAACGGGATGCGAATACGGAACATCGCTATGGGGAGCGAAGGCTGAATGCCGCCGAATTCGCGCTGTAAGAATGCCATACCTCTAACCTCCTTCTTGTAGAGGCTTCCCGCCCCGAGGCGGGAAGGCCATGAAGCTGGTCAAGAGCCATCCCAACTCTTCACCCACTTCACCCTTCAAACACGCTTTCAATTATTCATATCTGCTTCACACGAGAAACGGATAAATGCACCCATATGACCGTGTTTTTTCACTTGAAAAAACGCAAGCGATATAGCTTCCGCAGGTAAACCGCACTTTTTCTAATGATGTTATCCCGTCTATCGTTTTGAATAAAACCTATTCACGTATTTTATTGTTAGACAAATTGCCACTTTTGTACACGATTACCCCCGTCAAACAAGGCGTTTTGCATAAACGCACGCTATCTCTCTGGCGCGCCGTTCCGCCTCTTTTCGTAATCCCCTTCTTTATCAAAACAAAACGCGTTTCACTTCAAACCAGAAACAGCCATCATCGGAGAACGGGAATTCACGAAGGAACAAGCCGGAGGCGCTTTGAAAGCATGGTGCTTGCGGCATTGTTCATCCGATATACTCTCCTTGCGAACCGAACACTTCTAACGGGGGCATCTATGAATATCACGGTATATTGCGGATCCGGCATGGGCGACAACCCTTCATATATAGAGGCGGCGCGCGCCTTGGGAAGCTGGGTCGCCCAGGCGGGGCATAGCCTTATATATGGCGGCAGTGCCGTCGGACTCATGGGCATTGTCTCGGGGGCGGCGATCGAAGGCGGCGCGTATGTGACCGGTGTCGAACCGCGCTTCCTCATCGACCGCGAGATTCCGCAACATGAGCTTCCCGAACTGGTAACCGTAGAAAACATGTCCGAGCGCAAAGCGCTCATGATCAAGCGCGGCGACATCTATATCGCCTTGCCCGGTGGCGTCGGCACGCTTGAGGAGATCTCGGAAGTCATGAGCCGCATCAAGCTCAACCTCACGCCGCCGCCCTGCATCCTTTTGAATATCGACGGCTTCTACGAGCCTTTGAGGGAGCTTCTCGACTCCATGGTGACGCACGGCTTCCTCGCCCAAAGCGAACGGGCGCAAATCATCTTCTGCGACAGTGTGGAAAGCGCCATCATCGAAATCGAGGCGGCGGAAAAGCGGCGACGCATCTAAGCCGCCCGTTGAATGCGTCCGGAATTCCCAATATAAGAATGTCCCCGCATGTGCACCGATATAATAGGCGCACAAATTAATATGCACACGGCAACACAGCGCCAAAGGAGGCCTCATGCCAAAACGAGACGATATCAATAAGGTACTTATTATCGGATCCGGCCCCATCATCATCGGGCAGGCGTGCGAATTCGACTATTCCGGCACGCAGGCATGTAAGGCGCTGCGCAATCTCGGTTACGAAATCGTTCTCGTGAACAGCAATCCGGCGACGATCATGACCGACCCCGAGACCGCCGACAAGGTCTACATCGAGCCCCTGAACGTGGCGCGACTGACGCAAATCATCGAGAAGGAGCGCCCCGACGCGCTGCTCCCCAACCTGGGCGGACAGTCGGGCCTGAACCTTTCCTCCGCCCTCGCCGCAAACGGGGTGCTGGAAAAGTACGGTGTCGAGGTCATCGGCACACCCATCGACGCAATCGAGCGTGGCGAGGACCGTCAGGTCTTCAAGGAGACGATGGCGGAACTCGGCATCGAGATGGCCCGTTCGAAGGTCTCGCACACCGTGGAGGAAGCGGTGGCCATCGCCGAGGAGCTCGGATACCCCTGCGTGCTGCGTCCCGCCTACACCATGGGCGGCACGGGCGGCGGCCTTGTGTACAACGTCGATGAGCTGCGCACGGTTGTCGCGCGCGGCCTTGCCGCATCCCCGGTGACCGAGGTTCTCGTCGAAGAGAGCGTCGTTGGCTGGGAAGAGCTTGAATTCGAAGTGGTGCGCGACGCGAAAGGCCAGATGATCACCGTCTGCACCATCGAGAACATCGACCCGATGGGCGTGCATACCGGCGACTCGTTCTGCGCCGCCCCCATGCAGACCATCGCGCAGGAGACGATCGACCGCCTGCAGGAGAAGTCGTACCGCATCGTCGACGCGGTCAAGGTCATCGGCGGCACGAATGTCCAATGGGCGCATGACCCCGTGACCGACCGCGACATCATCATCGAGATCAACCCCCGCACGAGCCGCTCTTCAGCACTCGCCTCCAAGGCGACCGGCTTCCCCATCGCGCTCATCAGCGCCATGCTCGCAACCGGCCTCACGCTTGACGAGATCCCCTGCGGCAAATACGGCACGCTCGACAAGTACTACCCCGACGGCGACTACGTGGTTATCAAGTTCGCCCGCTGGGCTTTCGAGAAGTTCAAGGGCGTCGAGGATCGTCTCGGCACGCAGATGCGCGCTGTCGGCGAGGTCATGAGCATCGGCAAGACCTACAAGGAGGCTTTCCAGAAGGCGATTCGCAGTCTGGAGAAGGGCCGCTATGGTCTGGGCTTCGCGAAGGACTTCAACGAGAAATCGCTTCCCGAACTCATGCGCATGCTTGCCGTTCCCACGAGCGAGCGTCAGTTCGTGATGTACGAAGCGCTGCGCAAGGGCGCCACGGTCGAGGAGCTGTGCGAGCTCACGAAGATCAAGGAGCATTTCGTTCGCGAAATGGCCGAACTCGTAGAAGAGGAAGAACAGCTCATCGCCTGGGCTGACGCTCATCCCACGCAGCTTCCCCCCGATGACATGCTCGCGCAGGCGAAACGCGACGGCTTCGCCGACCGCTATCTCGCGCAGCTGCTGAAGGTGCCCGAAACCCGCATTCGCGCAAAGCGCAAGGAGATCGGCTGCATGGAGGCCTGGGAGGGCGTGCATGTGTCCTCCACGCAGGATTCCGCCTACTACTATTCCACCTACAACGCGCCCGACCTCTCGCAGGCAAGCAACGGACGCAAGGTGATGATCCTGGGCGGCGGTCCAAACCGCATCGGCCAGGGCATCGAGTTCGACTACTGCTGCGTACATGCGGCGAAGAGTCTGAAGAAGCTCGGCTTCGAGACCATCATCGTCAACTGCAATCCCGAGACGGTCTCCACCGACTACGACACCTCTGACAAGCTCTACTTCGAGCCGCTGACGGCCGAAGACGTGCTTTCCATCTACGAGAAGGAAAAGCCGCTGGGAGTGATTGCCCAGTTCGGCGGCCAGACGCCGCTGAATCTGGCAAGCGAGCTTGAGGCTGCCGGCGTGAACATCCTGGGCACCAGCCCCGAGATTATCGACCTCGCCGAGGACCGCGACCGCTTCCGCGCGGTCATGGATAGCCTGGGCATCCCGATGCCGGAGTCCGGCATGGCTTCCGATATCGACCAGGCGCTCGATATCGCGCACGAGATCGGCTACCCGGTCATGGTGCGTCCGAGCTACGTGCTTGGCGGCCGCGGCATGGAAGTGGTTTATGGCGACGAGAGCCTGCGCTCCTACATGGCGGCGGCAGTGGGCGTCACCCCCGACCGCCCGATTCTTATCGACCGTTTCCTCCATCACGCGCTTGAATGCGAAGCGGACGCCATCTGCGACGGCACGCATGCCTACGTGCCCGCGGTGATGGAGCATGTCGAACTCGCCGGCATCCATTCGGGTGACTCGGCGGCCATCCTGCCTTCCATCAACATCTCGCCGGAGAATCTCGCCACGATCAAGCGCTACACGCAGCTTATCGCCGAGGCGATGCACGTGCGCGGCCTCATGAACATCCAGTATGCGATCGAGGACGGCACGGTCTACGTTCTCGAGGCGAACCCGCGCGCAAGCCGCACGGTGCCGCTCGTCTCGAAGGTCTGCGGCATCCAGATGGTGCAGATCGCAACCGATGTCATCACCCTGCCGCTGACGGGCCGCACCTCCCCCGTTCCCGAGCTGACGGAAGTGAGCTATCCGCATTACGGCGTGAAGGAAGCGGTCTTCCCGTTCAACATGTTCCCCGAAGTCGACCCGCTCCTGGGGCCTGAGATGCGCTCGACCGGCGAAGTGCTGGGGCTCGCCCCCACCTTTGGCGAGGCCTTCTTCAAGGCGCAGGAGGCAACCCAGACGCCGCTGCCGCTTGAGGGCACGGTACTCATGTCGATCAGCGAGCGCGACAAGGGCGAGCTCAACGAGGTCGCACAGGCATTTGCCGATGCGGGATTCAGCATTGTCGCAACCGAAGGCACCTGGCGCGCCCTCACGGATGCCGGCATCGATGCTAAGCGCGTGTTCAAGGCGCACGAAGGCCGTCCCAACCTCATCGACCTCATCACGAACGGCGAGGTCGACCTGGTGGTGAACACGCCGTCGAGCAGCACCGAGAGCACCGAGGACGACAGCTATATCCGCAAGACCGCCATCAAGGCGCATATCCCCTACATGACCACCATGGCGGCGGCGATGGCGAGCGTCGAGGGCATCCGCACCGTCAAGGAGAATGGCGGATCGGGCGTGCGCAGCCTGCAGGAGACCCACGCGGGCATCCACTAGGCAGACGCGTGCGCTAGGCGGCGCAGGCCTCGCAACGCGCGGAGACCCGGGCAGCCGCTCGCAGCATGCGGAGGCTCGGACAGCCACGGATAGACGGGCAGCTGCAAGGCGCCGCATGTGCGCACGGTAGGCGTCCACTAGGCGCCACGCACATAAGAATCAAGCAAGCCGGACGGATTTCGCATCCGCCCGGCTTCTTCGTTTTATGCGGTCAAAAGAGGGGAATCGTGTGCTCATGAGGCTTCGCGATGGACGCATCTCCTGATTTGTTGGAAAACGGGACGCGGCTCAGGGCGGCGGTCAGGCAGCTTTGCGGGATACTATAGGAACAGTTTTTCCATCCGCGACAAGACGGAGGTCCAAAATGGTAGACGGAATATACAACGTGACCGTGAAAACGCCTATTGGTGTGAATCGCGGTTCCCTGAAACTCGAAACGACCGCCGACGGTGAACGCGTCAAAGCAAGCCTTTCGCTCATTGGCATGGGCAATCTCTATTCGAATGGCGCACTGCGCGGCGATGACGAGTTCACGATGCAGGGAAACATGAGAATGTTCACGTTTGGCCATTTCGCCTACAACGTCAAAGGAAATGTCGAAGGACGCAAACTTCGCGCTATCGCGGAAACCACCCGCGGCACTTTTTCAATCCAGGGCACACGCATCTAGTCGCAAGCCCTGACATACCCGGCATATGCGCGTCGCTGGCTCACGCCATGCGGCGCGCATTGCCTTATACTCGAAAAGTTGCGAAACGCCAGACCAAATGCGCGTGAAAAGCCAGGCCAGATATCCGAAAGGAAGCGCCCGTGATGGAAGAGACCGCAGAAAATTACGCCCAGCCGCTTCGCATAGGCACGGTGGAAGTGCGAAATCGCCTGGCGATGGCGCCTTTCGGAACCTATCTTTGCACCGATGACTGCCACGTGACAGACGCGCTATGCGAGCACTATCGCGAACGCGCCGAAGCGGGAAATGTCGGCCTCATCATCACCGAGCATTGCTTCGTTTCACCAGAAGGCCAGGCCAAACCCCGTCAGGTGTCAATCTCGCGCGATGCGGATACGTCGGGTCTCGCGCGCATCGCCCAGGTCTGCCACACGAATGGCGTAAAGGCGTTCTGCCAGCTCTCGCATGCCGGCGGAGCCGCCCGCCAAAGCGTGAGCGGCCTCGAGCCTGTTGCTCCGAGCGCTATCGTGTCTTCTCAGGCTTATCGCGCCGAAGAGGGCGACGGCGTGCCAAGAGCCCTGAGCGAAGAGGAGATCGCCCGCATTGTCGAGGACTTCGCGCGGGCGGCGCAGCGGGCGCAAGAAGCGGGCTTTGACGGCGTGGAGATTCACGCGGCGCACGCGTACCTGCTCGACGAGTTCTATTCTCCCCTGCTGAACAAGCGCACGGACGCTTACGGCGGCAATCTTGAGAACCGGATACGCATCCATCGCGAAGTCATCCGCGCGGTGCGGGTGGCAACAGATGACGCTTTCGTCGTCGGCATGCGCTTGGGCGGTTGCGACTATGAGCCCGGCGGCGCGACCATCGAGGACGCCCAGAAGGCCGCCGCGATTCTGGAAGCGGAAGGGCTCGATTACCTAAGCGTATCGGGCGGCTGGCATGCCTGGCGGCGCCCCGACCACAAGGAGCCCGGCTGGTTCGCCGACCAGTCCCGCGCGGTGCGCGAGACCGTGAGCATTCCCGTCATGACCGCCGGCGGCGTGCAGACGCTTGAAGACGTGGAAAAGCTGCTCGCAAGCGGCGTCTGCGATTTCGTGGGAATTGGCCGCAAGATCTTCGCCAACCCCAACTGGCCAAACGACTAGATTACGCCTCAGGGTCGCGGGGCGCGCTGCTGGATGCCACCCATCGGCGGCAGGCAACGCTGCGAGATGCCACCCATCGGCGGCAGGCAACGCTGCGAGATTGCACCCAAGGTTGGTGAGCCGCGCCGCTAGATGCCGCCTATCGGCGGCGGGGCGCGTCAAGGCACCACACTCGCGATTACGGATTCGAGCCTTCCGGATTGTGAAGCGTGGCTAAGCAAGAAAAAGGCATCAGCTTGATGATTGCTGATGCCTTTCCATTGAGCCTAAGCAATAATGCGCGTGGCTAAAGCGCCAAACGCAGCAGTCCAGAAGCGCTCGCGATTACGCCTCCAGAATGCGAGCTGCCACCTGCTTCTTGCGCGAAAGAACGCCCGGCATCCACGTGCCGCCCTCACCCGAGCAGCTGATACCAAAGGCGCGGTTCACGATACGGCGGTCGCCTTCGCAAATGAACTGGCTTCCCTCCTTGATGATATCGGTCACCATGAGAAGGGCACAGGCATAACCGTGATCGGCAACGAGTTTGCGCAGGTATTCGCGCATTTCCTCTTCGCGGGTCATTACCGAATCAAGATTCGTCGTCTCGTGCTGCGCGATAAGGACAACCCCGTCGTTGTAGGGGAATTCTTTCGAGTCGGCGGAAACGAGCTCGTCAATGGGCATATCGTCATCGCCGCCACGGAAAGCGAACACCTCGACACCAAAGGCCGTCGCGTCGACACCGAGAATGCCCGCAAGATAATCGACGACCTGCTTGTCGATTTCCGTTGCCGTGGGCGACTTCAGAATGATGGTGTCGGTCATGACCGCGGAAAGCAGAACCGCCGCGATCGACTTGGGCGGATTGATGCCCAGACGCTGGCATTCAAGCGCGACGATGGTCGCGGTCGAGCCAACCGGCAGATTGATGAAGCGAATGGGCGACAGCGTGGAAATGTCGGCAATGCGATGGTGGTCGATGATCTCGAGGATGTCGGCCTCCTCGATGCCACCTGCCGCCTGACGCGTTTCGTTGTGGTCGACAAGAACCACCTGACGACGCGGACGCACCGCGACATCGGAACGCGTGAGAATGCCGATGGGCTTTTCGTCCTCGTCAAGAACCACCGCTTCACGCAAGGGGCTGTTCATCAGGTCGACTGTCGCTTCATCGAGACGCGCATCGGCATCAAGACGCAGAACATCCGACTCGAGAATCTCGTCAACATGCTGATCGAGCGAGGCGATAAGGTCGGCCGCAACCGCCATCTGGGAGTAGCCTTCCTCCATCTGCTCGGTTGCCGCGATGTAGCGCTCGGCGATCATCCGCACCGACACAAGACCCTTATAGCGGCCGTCGGCATCCGTCACCACCAGCGCACGCACGTTGTACTTGCGCAGCAGGCGCGCGACCTGCAGAAGAGTCGATTCGGTCGTGACGCAATAGGGGTTCGGCGTCATGACATCGGAGACACGCGCATAAAGGTTGTTGATGATGCGCGGGGTCTCGACACCCCATTTATTAAGCACGCCCGCCGTCTCCGCGGGAAGCGGGCCCAGACGCGCGGGAACATACACGCGGCGAGCATCGGGATCCGCGACGTTTCGCTTCTCGAGCTCGTTCTTCAACCACGCGTAGCCAATTGCCGCGCTGATCGCATCATTATCAGGATTCTTGTGTCCCAAAACCAATATGGGAGCCGCCATTACCATCCTCCTTTGTTGGATTCCGGGGAAGTTTTACCATAGGTCCGCCCGTGACGCAGCAATAAGGGAAGCAAAACCAGAAATGCGACAGCTCAGGCCGTTCCCATGACGACTCGCGGCCGCCCGCCCCTTGTTCCCATGACGGCTCGCGCCCGCCGTTTACCGCATATCCCATACCAATAGACACAAGATATGAGAGGTAAATCACCTTTTTCCAGCTCACTCTTGTGCAAACCACAAGATACTGTATTATGACAGCATCAATCGCAGGGCAAACACAGAATGAAAAGGAACAGGCTCATGATTGACGGAACGTATCGCATCAGCATGCGCACCCCCGAGGCCATTCACGATGGAGCGGTGGTCCTCTCCCCCTCAGGCAACACGGTCAACGCCAATTTTGTCTTTGACAATATCGGCAGCGTGCGGCGCCAGGGCAGTGTCAATGGCGACGAATTCACACTGAATGGAGCCGTGAACCTCTATCTCATTGGGCGCGTGAATTATCGTATCGACGGCCTTATTGCAGGCGATCTGCTGAAAGCGACCTGCGCCACCGATCGCGGCACTTTCGATATCACCGGTTCTCGCATGAACTAACAGCACGGGCGGCGTTTGAAACGTCGCCCGTTTCGTTTCTCTTTCATTGCATATGGTCGCAGGCAGCACGTGCTGTTAGCCCGCGCTGTCGACCCGCGCGCTTGCAACCTCTTTTATTCGTGCGCCCGTTTAGGCAAGTCGCGTTCCGGCGCGACTTCCCGTTCACCTTATGGCGCGACTTCCCGTTCACTCAAATCGCACTCACAAAATGAAAAGGCGCGCACCGCTCATGCGGCACGCGCCTCCCTATCGCAGCTAACACAAGCTCTTAGTAATAGCTGTCTTCGTCATCGCTGTAATCGCTATAGTCGCTCTCATCCGAGGTGTCGTCAGAGCCACCGAAGTATTCGCCGGTGTTGTCGTCGTAACCGTCGCCATCCTCGTCGGTGTAACCGCTGGAATCGCTGTCGTCAGACGTATCGTAGCCACCGAAATACTCGCCGGTGTTGTCGTCGTAACCGTCGCCATCCTCATCGACATAGCTGCTGGTATCGCTATCGGTGCTCGTGTCGGTCGTGGTGGTGGTATCGGTCGTCGTCGTGGAGCTTGACGAGCTGGAGCTTGCAGACGAGCTTCCGCTTGCCGTGCTTGCCTTCGTATCGGCGTCGGAACCCCAATCAACCGAAATCTGAGTGATGGTCGAATTCGTCTTCGTGTACATCTGCGTGAAGATGTCCGTCGTATCCGTCACGCGCGCGTTCGCATTGATCTGATCAACGGAGAGGTTCTCCAGCAGGCGCACATAGGTATCGCCGGAATCGTCACTCCACATCGTGCTCGGATGCCACTCGAGATTCTCTGCGGTCACCGTGCCATCGCTTCCCCTCACGAAATCGCAGGAGAAGATGCCGGACAGCAGCGAATCAGTCGTGGTGGAACCCGTGATGAAGTCGCCCAGGCCAAACACGACCGGCACCTTGTTCCCCGAAGAGGAGGTGAAGTACTGGACCGGCTGGATGGTGTGCGAATGCGTGCCCACGACCAGGCCCACGCCCTCGTCGGCAAACCACTGCGCCCAGGTGCGCTGGTTATCATTCAGGTCGGAAGCGTTCTCGTCGCCCCAATGCATGCTCACGATGACGCAATCGGCAACCTGCTTGGCACGCGCGATATCCTGTTCGGCGTCCTCCTGAACGAAGGGAACCGACGAGTAGTTGTTCGGCTCCTTGGAGACGTCGCTATAGGACGCGTCACCGAAGGTGTAGGAAAGGAAGGCGAAACGCATGCCGTTGCATTCGATCATGTGCACCGTCTCGCGGTCGGTCTGGCTGGCGTAGCTGCCGCCGATCACGATTTCGGGATGCTGCTCCCACAAGGCAAGGCCGCTCGTGATGCCATCGTTGCCTGCGTCATAGCTGTGGTCGGTCGCCACATCAACCAGATTGAAGCCCGTATTCGCAATCGCATCGACACACGCCGACGGCGCGATGATATTCGTAGATCCCGAAACCTCATAGCTGCCGGTGCCGCCAACAACCGGACCCTCCTGCGTGATCAAGCGCAGGTCGGACTGCTGGATGAAGGATTTCACCTCTTTGTAGAACGGCGTGAAGTCGTAGGTGCTATCGCCGCTCTCCCCCGAGTTGGCATCGGCGAGAGCGAGGACGTTCTCGTCGGCAAGCTGGGAGCCAACCGCCACAAAGCTCACGGAATCGCTGCTTGTGGTCGCCGCCGTTGTGGAAGAGCCCGCAACCGCCGCAGCGGAGCTCGACGTGCTATCGGAAGTTGCCGTGGTATCGCTGTCGGAAGTCGCATCCGAAGATTCCGCAGTGGAACTGGAAGTAGAAGAGGCGCTTGAAGTCGTCGTCTGCTGCGCACCAGTCGCAGTCACGATGGTGAAGTTCACGCCATCCGTCGTCGTGCCATGAACGATGCCGTTTTCGTCAGTCGTCTTTTCGGCCGCTTCAACATTGGCAGCTGCCGCTGAAGCGGTGTTTTCGAGGGTAATTTCTTCGCCCTGCGACGATGTGCAGGACACGACACTCGAGATGATGCTGATGAAGGCCAGCACGATAACGGCAAGAAGCAGAACCGGCTCGAGGAGACCCGGCTGTGCGGCAGCCGCGGCGCCACCCGCCGAAGCGGGCGCGGAGCCATATCCGGCACGGGCACGATTGGCGCGCGGGTCTTCCGCATGAGACGAATCCGCCCGATAGGTCCGCCGCTCCTCCGAGGGACGACGCGGCGGAACGGTCGCATGCCCGTTGCGCGGTGCCTGCGAACGAGAGGGCTGTCGATATTCTTCACGCGTGCGCGGCGCGCCCTGCGGCGCGGCTTGACGGGGCGAACGGCGTTCCCGATAGGTCACGCGTCCCCCTTCGCTTGTCTCTTCCCATTGGCCGCTCGTGTTTTCGTAGTCGTTTTCGTGGCGTTCTGGCATGGGGTTCCTTAATATTGAAAGCATCAGTAATTACACGCGCCAACAATGCGTTTGCGCTGTTCGCATAATAGCAGAACGGAGACTTTGATGACGGCCAACGGCACTCTCAGGGATGACCTGCGCACAAGCTTTCCCGTCGATCGTGTGCTTTGTGATGAACCGATGGCGAAACACACAAGTTTTGCCGTTGGCGGCCCTGCGGAATTCTTCGTTGACGTGCATGACGCCACCGAAATCGTCACCCTAATCAAGATTGCTAAGCGGCATGCCGCCCCGTGGCATGTCATTGGCTGCGGCAGCAATATTCTCGTGTCCGACGCCGGACTACCCGGCATCGTCATCCATATCGGAGCGGAGTTTTCGCACGTGGAGATTGACGACACGAAGATACACGCCCAGGCGGGTGCCACAAACAAGCAGGTGGCGGATGCTGCCCTTGCCGCCGGCCTTGCGGGATACGAGTTCGCCAGCGGCATTCCCGGTTCTGTGGGAGGCGCGGCAATCATGAATGCGGGCGCCTATGACGGCGAATTCCGCGATGTGGCGGAATCGGTCGAATGCCTCACTCCCGACGGCGAGCTTGTCACCGTAAGCGCCGCCGACGCCCGCTGGCGCTACCGGGGCAGCATGATGATGGACGCGGGCTATATCGTCACGGGCGCGACAATCGCCCTGGCACCTGCGGATACCGAAAGCATTCAGGCAAAGATGACCGATTTGGAAACGCGACGTCGCGACAAGCAGCCGCTCGAGTATCCGAGCGCCGGCAGCACTTTCAAGCGTCCGACCGGCCATTTCGCCGGCAAGCTTATCGACGAGGCAGGCATGCGGGGCCACCGTGTTGGCGGCGCAATGGTATCGAAAAAGCATGCGGGCTTCGTCGTGAATGTGGATAACGCCACAGCGGCGGATGTGCTGCAGGTCATCCACGATGTGCAGGACGCGGTTTACGCTTCAGCGGGCGTGCGTCTTGAAACCGAAGTGCGCCTGTGGGGTTTCGAGGAGTAGAGAGCAATAGGGCGTAGCGCCCGGAAGCCAATCCGGTTTAGCCGCGGCGCCGTCACAAAGCCCGCGCCTACTCCGCGATAACAAGATAGGCGTTCAGGTTGCCCGTGCGCCCATCCGCCTCGAAGCGATCCGCCACGCGCGACGCAAGGCCCGCGTCGCTCACAAGCGCGTCAATCTCCGCGTCGTCAAACGAGTGGCAATAGCGGAAGGCCTCATGCCCGCCCTGCCAACCGAGCAAATAGTCGCCCGATTCAAGCTCGTCGGCACGCAAGCCATTCACGCCAAGCGCCTCAATGGCTTGCGCAGTCGACTCCTTCGCGCGGGTGGCAAGACCCGGCTCTTTCATGAATTGCCAGAAGGAGAAGGCGGCGAATCCGCCCGGCGCCACGCGTGAACACAGCTCGCGCAACAAGCGGACGCGATTCGCGTGCCCGGGCACGTGATGCATGAAGCCGAAGCTCGCCACCAGCTGATATCGCGCGCCGGGCAGCCAATCGCTCAGGGTTCCTTCCACAAGCGCTTGAAGCACGTCGCATTCATGAAACGTAACCCCTTGCGGCAAATCGTTGGCAAGCGCCACGCAGTTGTCCAGTGCATCCATCCGCAGAGTACGATTCGGGAAACGCTCCTGCAAGAAGCGCTCGAAACGCAGATTGCCACATGCCACATCAAGCACACGAACAGGCAATTGCGCCGCGTCAAGCGCGCTTGCTAAGTTCGTCCGGAGCGCGTCAGACGCTTGTGTCGCGTCGCGCGATTGCGTCACGTCAGGCGCGGACGCAAAGTCCGTCCGAGCAACATCAGACGTCCGCGCCGCGTCAGACGTGCCCGCGAAGTCCGCTGCGGATCCTTCGAACAGGCGATTCCACCCCGTCCAGGGAGCCTTGCGCGTCGCGGAAAACGACGCCGCGTTCAATTGGTAAAAGCAGGCGGTCTCGCGCACGAGCAAGTCGTAAGTCTCCCTATTCACGCAAATCCTCTCGCTCGTTAACGCTTTCATGATGCGACATGCTGACCGTTTCAGCCAGCAGCTTCGCGCTCGCACGATACACCCAACCGGTCGTTTCGCACGAGTCAGCATAACCAATGGCGGCAAAAACGGGAATCACTCAGGGATGAAGAACACGGATCCGAATCCCCCTCGGGCTCGCCCGTCTCGCCTTCATCGCTTGTTCAGCTGCCGAATCTCGGCGCTGCATGTTTTCAGCGTCCCGATTTGCGGAAACGCCTTCAAATCGCCCACGTCGTTCTGATAGGCCGTCTGGCTACCGAAGTTGTCCAGCTCGTCCTGCGCCTGCTGCGCGAGCTTGTGCCATTGGCACAGCAGCGAGAGGGCGGGCGCGTCGGACTGCGCGAACGCGCGGCCTGCGGTCAGCTCGTCCCA
>CAVFFT010000044.1:0-39677 GCA_963621885.1 bacterium | reverse complement strand
CGCGCCTGCTTCTGCCACCCGGTTCCTACAGGTCGGTGCACACCTTGCCCGGATTCAGAATGCCCTTCGGGTCGAATACGCGCGAGATTCCCTCCATGAGCGCCATCGCGGTATCCCCCACCGACTGGTGCAGGTATTCCTTCTTCGCGTGCCCGATGCCATGTTCGCCTGAAACCTGGCCACGCAATTCCGTGCACTTTTCGTACGCGGCCTCCATGACGCGCTTCGACTTCGGCAGAAACTCCTCGAGCGAAATGTCGTTGCCCGCGCAATAGATGTGCAGGTTGCCATCTCCTGCATGGCCGAACGAGCGGATGCGCACACCTTGCTCCACGCCCACGGCATGAACGTATTCGAGGAAGTCGGCAATCGAATCGACCGGCACGACCACATCCATTTCGTCGAGCAGGTCGGCTTCCTCCTTGATGACCGTGAGAAACGCGCTTCTCGCCGCCCAGACGGCCTCTTTCTCGGCGGCATGGTCAACCACCAGCACATCGAAGGCGCCCGCCGCTTCCGCGACCTCAGTCAGCTTTTCCGCGCGCAGGAACACCTCGTCGGGATCATTGCCGTCAAGCGTCACGAGAATATAGGCTCCCGCTTCCCGTCCATTCACTTCAGTGGGAAACACCTGGCGGCCCAGATATGCCGCAGAGGAATCGACGATATCGCGCTCCATGAACTCGATCGATTGCGGACCCAATCCCGCGAGCTTGATTTCGGGAACAGATGAAATGGCGGTCTTGATATTGTCGAAAGGAAGAATGAAGCTCGTGTTCGTCATCGGGTTCGGCAGGAGCTTCAACGTGAGCTCGGTTATCACGGCGAGCGTGCCTTCCGAACCGATGATGAGATGGAGAAGGCTGTAGCCGGAGCTCGTCTTGTTGACCGCACGGCCAATCTCGAGAATCTCGCCCGACGGCAAAACGACCGTCATCGCCATCACATAATCGCGCGTCGTTCCGTATTTGACCGCGCGCATGCCGCCCGCGTTCGTCGAGACGTTGCCGCCCAAGGAACCCGTCTTCTCGCCGGGATCAGGCGGATACATGAGACCGTGCTCCAGGGCATCCGCCGCGAGCTCGCACAGGCGGACGCCCGGCTGCACGCGCACATTGAGATTCCGCATGTCGTAGCCCAGGATCTTGTTCATGTGCATCATGCAGATGACAAGACCGCCTGCAAGAGGCGTGCTTCCGCCCACGAGGCCGGTTCCCGCGCCACGCACGGTCACCGGAATCGTGTTCTCATTGCAAAGGCGCATGATGGCCGAAACCTCTTCCGTGGTTTCGGGAAAACAGACCGCTTCAGGGTAATGCGAACCGTAAATGGGCATCTCGTCATGCGAGTAGTCCTCGGATACCCCCTCACCCAGCTGGATATCGTCCGCTCCGACTATCTCTCGAATCTTGTCGATCAGCTCGTCTGTCAACGCGTTGAATGCGCCCATCTTCGCCTCCACACCAATCATGCTTTCAATCGGCAGCTTCCGTGCCTTGCGCATGATTGTAACGTCTTAGCTATCTCAATAACGCGTTCGCTTCCGCTTAGCGCAAATAATAGGGTTCAACGTAGTCTTGCAGGCCATCTTTGGTCGCCACGACCGGCGTACCTTGAATGAGCGGACGCAGATACGCGTAAGCCTCTTCGGTAATGCCGTGGTAATCCGGTAGAATCCATTCCTTCGGGAAGCTCTTGACCAGGTTGGCAACCTTCGAGGCGTCGACCGCGAAGTACTCGATCTCGTATTCGGGCGTATCACGCCGGCGCACGCCCACCATCTTGCCGGTGAAGCTCTTGTCGGCGCTGCGCATATGAGCGCTCATGCCCAGGTTGTACGATTCGCTCACATCGACAAGCGATTGCTCGGTCGAATGCGAACGCTGCGCGGAGGAAAGATCCTGCACCTTCACGCGGGGCGCCACGCCAGCGTCGAGAATGATCGCCTTCAGCGCCTCGCCCGCGCCACCAAGCACCGCGTGGCCGAAGAGGTCGTTCCTGCTTTCAGCTGCGGAGATGTAGCTGCCATCAGCATAATGAGCGCCTTCCGACACGACCACGTAGCACTTCGAGCGCTCCTCGATGCATTCACGCACCCGCGCAAGAACGCGCTCGGGGTCGAAAACGTCCTCAGGAAGAATGAGAATGTCCACCTTCCCCGAAAGGCAGGCGGAAGCGGCGAGCCATCCCGCGTCGCGACCCATCGTCTCGAGAATGAAGACCTCCTGGCGCGAGCGCGGATAGACATTCAGGTCAAGCCAGGTCTGCAGAGCCGTCGTGGCAATGAACTTGGCGGCAGAGGGATAGCCCGGGCAATGGTCGATATACATGAGATCGTTGTCAACCGTCTTCGGACAGCCGACAAAACGGCGGCCCTCAATGCCATGGTCGCGCGCGTATTCCGTCATGGCGGCAACCGTATCCATCGAGTCGTTTCCGCCCGCATAGAACAGCGTCTCGATATCGTGCTTCTCCATGATCGAGAAAAGCTTGTCGAAATCGGCGGAATTGTCGCGCTTCAGCTTATAGCGGCACGAGCCAAGCGCCGAAGAGGGCGTCTGGCGCAGAATGCGGCTCTCATGCGCGCTCATGTCGGTCAAGTCGACAAAGCGCTCTTGCAGAATGCCCTCGATGCCATTGAGACCGCCTAGAACGCGGTCGTAAATGGGGTTCATTTGGTTCGCCTTCACAATGCCGGCAAGCGTGGCATTGATGACCGATGTCGGTCCGCCCGACTGGGCAACTAAGCAGTTCGTCATGTTTCCTTCTTTCATCTCACCCTATACGGAATAGCACGAATGCGTCTCGATGAAGTCCCCCGAGAAGAAAAAAGCGGAGCCTCGAATTCTCGAAGCTCCGCTCGCAATCATTTGCTGACCGGCTTACTGCTGAGCAAACAGCTCGATGGTCTGGCCTTCAGCGATGGTCACCATCGCCTTCTTCCAGGGCTTCGTCTGGCCCGGCTTGCCAAAGCGCACGCGCTTCGGCTTCGGCTTCACGTTCAGCGTGTTGACCTTGACCACCTTGACGTCAAAGAGCTCTTCAACCGCCTTGGCGATTTCGATCTTGTTGGCTTCCTTAGCCACTTCAAAGGTGTAGACGCCATACTCCATGCCGTCGTACGAGCGCTCGGTGATAACCGGGCGAATAATTACATCACGTGCGTCCATTTATGCAAGCACCCCTTCGATGTATTCCAGGGCCTTCTCAGTGATGACCAGGTTTTTATTGTCAAGGAAATCGTAGGTGTTCATCATCTGTGCGGTGATGATGGTCACCTTCTCAAGGTTGCGGAAGCTCAGGTAGGTGTTCACGTCGCCCGAGTCGATCACGAACATCGTGCGGCCGGTAATACCCCAAGCCTCGAGCATCGCCTTAGCCTGCTTCGTGCTCGGCTTGTCGAAAGCGACATTCTCCACAACCGTCAGCTCGCCGTCGGCCAGCTTTGCGGAAAGGGCGCTACGCATGGAAAGCTTCACGACCTTCGCGTTGACCTTCTTCGCGTAGGAACGCGGATGCGGGCCAAAGACCACGCCGCCGCCTGCCCATTGAGGTGCGCGGATGGTACCCTGACGAGCACGGCCGGTGCCCTTCTGGCGCCACGGCTTCTTGCCGCCGCCGCGGACATTGCCACGGGTAAGAGTGTTGCTGGTGCCCTGCCGCCAAGAAGCACGCTGCGCGGTAACGACCTCGTGCATCACGGCAAGATTAGGCTCGATGCCGAAGACATTGTCATTCAGCTCGATATCCTTTGCCTTCTTACCGGCGGCATCTTTAACTTCGATGTTTGCCATATCGGTTAACTCCTTGGTCTGATTTAGGCCTCACGGATGCGGACGGTTGCATTCTTGCCGCCCGGAACCGCGCCCTTCAACAGGATAAGGTTCTGCTCTTCATCAATGCGAACCACCTCAAGGTTGCGAACCGTGACGGTGTCGCAGCCCATGTGGCCAGGGAGACGGAGTCCCTTGAACACGCGAGAGGGGGTCGCGCACTGGCCGACCGAACCGGGAGCGCGATGGAAATGCGCGCCGTGTCCGCCGGGGCCGCCACCAAAGCCGTAGCGCTTGATGACGCCTGCGAAGCCCTTGCCCTTCGAGGTGCCCTGAACGTCGACCTTCTTCACGTCGGCGAAGTTCGCCAGCGTCACCGTGTCGCCGCTCTTGACCTCTGCGGGAGCGTCAAGACGCACCTCGCGGAGATGCTTGACCGGCTCGACGTTCCACTTCTCGAAGTGGCCCGCCTGGGGCTTGTTCACGTTCTTGGCCTTGATAGCGCCAAAGCCGAGCTGAACAGCCTCGTAGCCGTCGGTCTCAGCCGTCTTCACCTGAACAACGGTGTTCGGCTCAGCCTGCACGACGGTGATCGGCACAAGCTTGTCACCCTCGGTGAAGATCTGGGTCATGCCCAGCTTGGTTCCGTAAATAGTCTTGATCATGCGTATCACTCCCCTACAGCTTGATCTCGATGTCGACGCCTGCGGGAAGGTCGAGACGCATAAGCGAATCAACCGTGGACGGGGTGGGCTCCAGGATGTCGATGAGGCGCTTGTGCGTGCGCATCTCGAACTGCTCACGGGAGTCCTTGTCGACGTGCGGACCGCGGACAACGCAGTACAGGTTGCGCTCGGTCGGCAGCGGGATGGGACCTGAAATCTTTGCACCGGTCTTCTGGGCGGTATCCACAATGAGCTTGGTGGACTGGTCCACAATCTCGTGGTCGTATCCCTTCAGGCGGATGCGAATCTTTTGATTAGCCAATTCAATTACCTCCAAACGAAAAGGCTTTAAGCGTTGCCGCCGGCCTTGCTGATGATCTCTTCCGCGACACTCTTCGGCACGGGTTCATACGCGTGGAACTGCATCGTGTACGAAGCGCGTCCCTGCGTGGTGGAACGCAGGTCGGTCGCATAGCCGAACATCTCGGAAAGCGGCACATTCGCCGTAACGGTTTTCGCATTGCCACGGTCGCCCATGCCCTGAATCGCACCACGGCGGCTGGACAGGTTGCCCATAACGTCGCCCAGGTACTCTTCGGGGGTCTCAACCTCGACGTTCATGATCGGCTCGAGGATGACCGGCTGGGACTTCTTCAAAGCGTCCTTGATAGCCATGGAGCCAGCAACCTTGAATGCGGCCTCGGAGGAGTCGACCTCGTGGTAAGAACCGTCGATGAGGTGAACCTTGATATCGACAACCGGGTAGCCTGCAAGCACGCCGTTGTTGAGTGCTTCCTGAATGCCCTTGTCGACCGATCCGATGTATTCCTTCGGAATCGCGCCACCGACGATCTCGTTGCAGAACTCGTAACCGAAACCGGATTCCATCGGCTCGATGTTGATGATCGCATGGCCGTACTGACCGCGACCACCGGACTGGCGGACGAACTTGCCCTCTGCGTTCTGAACCGGAATCGTGGCGGCCTCGCGGTAAGCAACCTGCGGCTTGCCGACGTTCGCCTCGACCTTGAACTCGCGCATAAGGCGGTCGACGATGATCTCCAAGTGGAGCTCGCCCATGCCGGCGATGATCGTCTGACCGGTCTCCTCGTTGGTGTGAACCTTGAAGGTCGGGTCCTCTTCAGCGAGCTTCTGGAGAGCGATGGAGAGCTTGTCCTGCTCAGCCTTCGTCTTCGGCTCGATGGCGATGTCGATAACCGGGTCGGGGAATTCCATCGACTCGAGAACGATCGGCGCATCCTCAGCGGTCAGCGAGTCGCCGGTCGTGGTGTCCTTCAGACCAACAACAGCGATGATGTCGCCAGCCTGGCAGGACTCGATATCGACGCGCTGGTTCGAATGCATCTGCAGAAGGCGGCCAATACGCTCCTTCTTGCCCTTCGTCGCGTTGAGGACGTAAGAGCCGGCATCCAGACGGCCGGAGTACACACGCAGATAGGTGAGCTTGCCAACGTACGGGTCGGTCATGATCTTGAAGGCGAGAGCCGCGAACGGAGCCTTCGGATCGGAGGGACGGGCATCCGTCTCGTTGGTGCCCGGAACGATGCCCTTGATGGCCTCGACGTCGGTCGGAGCCGGAAGGTAATCGACAACGGCGTCGAGGAGTTCCTGAACGCCCTTGTTCTTGTAGGCGGAACCCACGAAGACCGGGTTGAGCTCGCAAGCGATAACACCCTTGCGGATCGCGGCTTTGAGCTCGTCGACGGTGATCTCCTCGTCCATGAGGACCTTTTCCATGAGTTCGTCGTCGAAGTCGGCGGCAGCCTCAACAAGCTCCTGATGGTAGATGGCGGCGTCGTCAGCGAACTCCGCGGGGATTGCATCGAGCTGCTCGGGGTAGGTCATGCCCTTGTCATCGGCCTTGAAGTCCCAAGCGGTCATCGTCACGAGGTCGATGATGCCCCAGAAGTTGTCCTCAGAGCCCATCGGGAGCTGAGCGGCAACAGCCGGTGCGCCAAGACGCTCCTTCATCGTGTCGATGGCGTGGAAGAAGTCGGCGCCCACGCGGTCGAACTTGTTGATGAAGGCGATACGCGGAACGTTGTAACGATGAGCCTGACGCCAAACGGTCTCGGACTGCGGCTGAACGCCTGCAACGGCGTCGAAAACAGCCACGGCACCGTCGAGAACGCGCAGGGAACGCTCAACCTCGGACGTGAAGTCAACGTGGCCTGGGGTGTCGATGATCTGGAGGCGATAGGAAACGTCGTCCTTCTTCCAGAAGCAGGTGGTAGCTGCGGACGTGATGGTTACGCCGCGCTCCTGCTCCTGAACCATCCAGTCCATGGTCGCCGCGCCCTCGTGCACTTCGCCGATCTTGTGCGTCTTGCCCGTGTAGTACAGGATGCGCTCGGTCGTGGTCGTCTTGCCGGCATCGATGTGAGCCATGATGCCGAAGTTACGCGTGGTAGCGAGTATGTTGTCTTGCTTTTTAGCCATTTCTCAAAACCCCGCTTAGAAACGGTAGTGCGAGAACGCACGGTTCGACTCGGCCATCTTGTAGAGGTCCTCACGACGCTTGACAGAAGCGCCAGTGCCCTCTGCGGCATCCATGATCTCGTTAGCGAGACGCTGAGTCATGGTGTGCTCCTTGCGCTTGCGGCTGAACTCGACGAGCCAGCGGATAGCAAGCTGATTCGCGCGACGAGAGTTCACCTCGACGGGCACCTGGTAGGTGGCGCCACCAACGCGCTTCGGCTTGACCTCGAGGGTCGGGCGGACGTTGTCCATGGCCTTCTTGAACATGGCCAGGGCGTCCTCACCAGTCTTCTCGGCAACCATGTCGAATGCACCGTAAACGATGCGCTCCGCCGTGGACTTTTTGCCATCAAGAAGAACCTTATTGATAAGCTGGGTAACCAGCCGGTTGTTATAAACTGCATCACCCGGGACTTCGCGACGGGTTGCTGCTGAACGACGCGGCATATGCTTTCCTTCCTAATCCTTGCGAGTCTCTTAGTTCTTCGGCTTCTTCGCGCCGTAACGGCTGCGGGCCTGAGCGCGTCCATCAACCGCAGCGCAGTCGAGCGTTGCGCGGATGATCTTGTAACGAACGCCAGGGAGGTCCTTAACACGGCCGCCGCGGATGAGCACCATGCTGTGCTCCTGCAGGTTGTGGCCCTCGCCCGGGATGTAAGCCGTGACTTCCATGCCGTTGACGAGGCGGACACGAGCCACCTTACGCAGAGCGGAATTCGGCTTCTTCGGGGTGGTGGTGTACACACGGGTGCAAACGCCACGCTTCTGCGGATTACCCTTCAGTGCGGGGGTCTTCGACTTGTCGACAGACCGGGCGCGGCCCTTGCGGACCAGCTGGTTAATGGTAGGCAAAACTCACTCCTTCACTCTTTATGCGAGACAACTGCTTGGGACTTTCCCAACGCTTCGGCTGCCTCCGGATTCGCCTTCCGTGTTTTCATGTGCGTTCAGCTGTTACGCACGCGAAAACAAGCGCCCCTTTCGGGACGCGATTTGGTAATTTATCACCGCGCATATACCCTGTCAAACGCCACGCGTCCGGGCGTATCCATTCTTCTTTGAGCGTTTCCGCAGGTAGATGGCGTGTGTTGCGATGAAGACTCTGAATCAACGTGGCGCTTTTGTGAATTCCCGCTGCTTGCGCTTCTGGGCTGCTATTGGGGCGTGTTTCAGCGGCAAAACGCGCTCTCCAACCGGCTTTCGTGCTTTGTCGAAGCGGGAAAACGCGGGGTTTTGCGAGCCCGAAAGCCTTGTATATATTGCAAATGCGGCTCCCGACCGGCTTTCGTGCCCTCCCCCACACGCAAAAGCGGCCCGCCCCCGAAGGGACAGGCCGCTATCAGCCAACAGGCGCGAATCTCTTAGAGAATCGCCTGAACCGCGAGGAAGAGCGGGCTGAAGGTCAGCGAGATGATCGTCATCAGGTTGATGAGGATGTTCATCGAAGGACCAGAGGTGTCCTTGAACGGGTCGCCAACGGTATCGCCAACGACGGCAGCCTTGTGGGCTTCGGAGCCCTTGCCGCCATGGTTGCCCTGCTCGATGTACTTCTTCGCGTTATCCCATGCGCCACCGGAGTTCGACATGAAGATGGCCATCAGCATGCCGGTCGCGACAGCGCCAGCAAGGAAGCCGCCCAGCATGGCCGGGTTGAGGCAGCCGATGACGATCGGGACAATAACGGCGAGGATGCCGGGGAGCAGCATCTGATGCAGCGCGGAGTTCGTGGAGATCTCGACGCAACGGTCGTACTCGGGCTCTGCCTTGTACTCCATGATGCCGGGAATCTCGCGGAACTGACGGCGAACCTCTTCAACCATCGCATGCGCGGCACGGGACACAGCGCCCATGGTAAGTGCTGCGAACATGAAGGGCATCAGAGCGCCGATGAAGATGCCGGCCACGATGAACGGGTCGGTCAGCGTCAGGCTGAAGTCGGGAATCTGCGCATGCATCGTTGCCTGGAAGGACACGAAGAGCGAGGTTGCCGCGAGGCCTGCGGAGCTGATCGCGAAACCCTTGGCGATAGCCGCCGTGGTGTTGCCCACCGCGTCGAGCGCGTCGGTGCGGTCACGAACCTCCTCGGGAAGGCCAGCCATCTCGGCGATGCCGCCCGCGTTGTCAGCAACCGGGCCATAAGCGTCAACACCGATGGTGATAGCGGTGTTCGAAAGCATGCCCGTGGCAGCCAGGCCAACGCCGTAGAGGCCAGCCGCGATGCCGCCCATTTCAACCGTCGCATTCGCGAAGGCCATGTTGCCGCACAGGTAAGCGCCGATGATCGCGAAAGCCACCAGAAGGATGGGGGCGATAACGGAGAGCATGCCCGTGCTCAGGCCCTGGATGATGACCGTCGCCGCGCCGGTATCGGCAGCATCGGCGATGGCATGAACCGGCTTGTACTGGTCGGAGCAGAAGTACTCGGTGATACGACCAATTGCCATGCCGGCAACAAGGCCGCACAGAACGGAGCCCATGAGCCAGAGCGGCTGAGCGCCGTCCGCCATGGAGTTCCAGATCATGAAGATGACGAAGATGGCAACGATCTCGATGCCCGCAGCGAGATAGGTGCCGCGGTTGAGAGCCTTGTGCAGCTCGGCGCCTTCCTTGGCGCGAACGGCGGAGAGGCCGATGATCGAGGTGATGATGCCGCATGCGGCGATGCAGACCGGCACAACGAGAGCGAAGATGAAGTCGCCCGTGCTGAAGTAGCCGCCGATTGCACCGAAGGTCGCAGCGAGAATGGTCGGTGCCAGGATGGCGCCGGTGTACGACTCGAAGAGGTCGGAACCCATGCCAGCCACGTCGCCGACGTTGTCGCCAACGTTGTCAGCGATGGTCGCGGGGTTGCGCGGGTCGTCTTCAGGAATGCCTGCTTCAACCTTGCCCACGAGGTCGGCGCCCACGTCGGCCGCCTTCGTGTAGATACCGCCACCAACACGGGCAAACAGAGCGACTGCGGAAGCGCCGGTCGCAAAGCCTTCAACCATGCCGATACGCTCGTGAATGAGTTCGGGATCCATGATGTCAACGCCGAACACGAGAAGGATGAGCCAAAGGGAGAGGCCCATCAGCGCGAAGCTCGCAACGCAGAGGCCCATCGTCAGGCCGGAGCGGAAGCTCACGTTCAGCGCCTTGGCGACGGAGGTCTGAGCCGCGAAGGTCGTGCGGCCATTCGCGCGCGTCGCGACATACATGCCCACGTAGCCTGCAGCAGCAGAGAGAACGGAGCCGGTCACGAAGGCGGCTGCCGTCTGCCACGAAAGGGCGATGGCCATCACGACAGCGACGACAATGACGAAGATGGCGAGAATCTTGTATTCCGCCTTCAAAAACGCCGATGCGCCCTGCTGAATCTTCTTCGAAATGTTGTGGATCTTATCGGGGCCTGGATCCTGTTTGATAACCCAGTGACCAAGATAGGCCGCGGTGCAGATGCCAATAAGCGCGCAAATCGGCGCTATCCACGCTACTGCTGTTGTCACGCGTTCCCTCCTTTGTCTCTTTCCAACATGTCTACCTCTCCCCCCGATGGGGATAAAGCAAGCGGTATTGTAAGCGAGAACAGCGCAAACGAAAGGGAAAACTGTATTTCGATACGTAAGCGGACTCGCACGCGTCTTATCGGACGGTCATCCCGCATGAGAGGGATGTTTCGACAGGCAAAAATCACCTCCGCGCAGGCGAAAGCCCTCCCTCTTCCGCAGCGAAGAAGCCGCTTTTCCGCAATGCGATTCGCCCACAACGCAAAGCCCCGCGCAGCTTGTGCCTGCGCGGGGCTTCAACAAACGCGTCAACTATGCGTCTTACGAAATCACCGAAAGATAGCGCTCGCCGGTATCGGGAAGAAGCGCCACGATGGTCTTGCCCGCAAACTCGTCGCGCTGCGCCAGACGCACCGCGGCAGCGGCGGCGGCACCCGAAGAGATGCCGACCAGAACGCCCAGCTCATGGGAAAGGCGGCGCTGGAACTTGAATGCCTCATCACTGTGAACGGGAAGAATCTCGTCAAAGACGTTCATATCCATGGTCTCGGGAATCCAGCCGGAAGCGATACCCTGGATGCGATGCTTGCCTGCGGGCTTGCCGGCCAGCACTTGCGACTCCTCAGGCTCCACGGCGAAGATCTTGACATCGGGCTTCTGCTCGCGCAGATAGCGGCCCACGCCCGAAAGCGTTCCGCCGGTGCCCACGCCCGCGACAAAGGCATCGACATCGCCATCGGTGTCCGCCCAAACCTCGGGGCCGGTCGTCTGATAGTGAATCTGCGGGTTCACCGGATTCGTGAACTGGCCCGGACCAAAGCTATCGGGAATCTCCTTCAGCAGCTCCTTCGCCTTCT
The DNA here is from genome assembly GCA_963621885.1 of bacterium. GTDB lineage: Bacteria > Actinomycetota > Coriobacteriia > Coriobacteriales > Eggerthellaceae > UMGS1519. The sequence goes on along the minus strand of CAVFFT010000044.1, from coordinate 28,398 downwards.
TGTCGGCGCCCGGCACGCCTTCAGCACCCGGAGTCAGCACGAGCTCCGCGCCATATGCCGCAATAAGGGAACGACGCTCCACGCTCATGGTCTCAGGCATCGTGACGATAAGCTTGTAACCGCGCGAGGCCGAAAGCATCGCCAGACCCACGCCCGTGTTGCCAGACGTCGATTCGATCAGCGTCGTCTTCCCCGGCGCGATGACGCCACGTGCCTCAGCATCATCGAGAATCGCCTTCGCGATACGGTCTTTCGCGGAACCACCCGGGTTGAAGAATTCCACCTTCGCGAGAATGCGTGCGCGTCCATCACCCAGCTTCGAGATGTCCACGAGCGGCGTTCCGCCAATAAGGTCTTCGATGTGCTCATAAATACGTGCCATTGTCCTATTCTCCTTACGTGTTTTAATTCCTACCGATTTAGTATGGATAATGTCAGGGCTTAAATTACTCGTTGAAGAATAGCCTGTCAACGAAGAATATCAGGTGCCTGGTTATCTCTTCTGGCGATATCAGAACCTCACCCGCTGTTCCGGCAGAGGCGCATCGAATTTCGCGTAAGTCCTCAAACGAATGAATGCGTAAACAGACAGAACGAGAATGCCCACCATCGCGCCCAGCTCAAGCAGGACGAAGTCGCTGCCCACGCAGAAATCCCAGGCGCCATGAATGAGAACCGGAATCAGCAGGCTCATACGCAGATACTTCTTGCGCTGCGCCATGTTCCCCCCGCGCTCGCATATCTTCGCGCAGCCCAGATAGAAGCCCATGAACAGGCCGCAAATGGAATGGACGGGAATGAGTCGCCCAATCGCGATATCGCCGCCAAACGCCGCCACATACAACAGGTTTTCCGCAACCGCAAAGCCGATGGCCGACGCGACGCAGTAGACGATCATGTCGAATCGGTAATCGAATGCCGGATTCCTCCAGACGATAAGCATCACCGGGAAGCGCTTGCAGAACTCCTCGACGAGCGCCACCACGACAAAGTAGAAGAGAATCTCGCCCACAATCGGAATGGACATAAACGGCGTCTCCGCCAGAAAAGCCTCACCCAGCTCTTCAAGAAGGGCAGCAGCGAAGGTTCCCAAAAGGGCGCTGGCGAAAAACACTGCCGCCACCAAGCCAATAGGCTCACGCTCAAGTCGATCGAGGTACCACACGTAGCATAAAAGCAGCAGGGGCACAGCCGACACGATGATATAGGCGATTCCCACCTTTTCCTCCCACCCTCGGGACACTCCGGTATCATGCCTCTGCGAAACGGCATGCATAGGAAAGGATACGCCATGAGAGCGCTCATACAGCGGGTGGAAAAGGCCCATGTTGCAATCGACGGCGAAATCACCGGCTCAATCGAGCGGGGACTTCTCGTCTTTCTTGGGGTGGGGTCCGACGATTCGCAGGCCTGCGCCGAAAAGCTCTGGAACAAGATATGCAAGCTGCGCATCTTCCCCGACGACCGCGGCCACGCCACCGGTTTCTCACTCGCCGACATCGAGGGCGACGCGCTTGTCATCTCGCAATTCACCTTGTACGCCGATTGCAAAAAGGGAAATCGGCCGTCCTTTATAAACGCCTGCCCTCCCGACCGCGCGAATGAGCTCTACGAGTATTTTTGCGAATACGCGCGCAAAGATGTGCCACGGCTGCAAACCGGCAGTTTCGGCGCCGACATGCAGGTCTCGCTTATCAACGACGGCCCCTTCACCATCTGGCTTGATACCGCCACGCTCTAGATAAGCATGCCGGCGGGAGCATCACACTCGCACCGGCATTGCCACATCCTCTCAAGATGATGACTTCATGCAGTTGCCAATTCCTCTCCTATACTGTTAAGAGCATACCTGAAAGAGAAAAGGTGACCATGGACGCAAAAGACCTCGACGAATTCGAAGACGAAGAACTCGAAATGCTGATCAACGGGATCATTCATCCCACCGAGATGTTCACGCCGCCCGATTTCGGAAGCTTCGCACCGGTTGCGGGCCTCGGCGGAATGCCAGGTGGCTCGCCCATCGGAGGAATGCCTGGTGGATCCATGCCTTCGGGCAACATCCCCTCGCCGTTTACCCCGGGCTCCCTCGAAGACCTGATGACACAAGAATGGGACGAAGAAGACGAATCGAAATAACGTCTTGCAACGTCCCATTCTCAGGGGGATAGGGTTCCGCTCTTCAGCGGAAGCAATTACGAAGCGTGCCGCGCGAGCTTTTCCAGATGCGGATTGCGGTGCATCAACCAGAGCTTCATGTATTTCATCAAGCTCGCGTACGCGTCTTCCTTCGTGCGATGACGATTGCTCACATTAAGAACCGTGCCGTCCTTGGTGTGAATAATCGCACGCCAACCAGGATGATTGTGAACGAAACGACCTGCATCAGGGCAAATCTCAAAGGGGCCTGCGCAATATGCCCGATGAACCACCGTCGTGTAACCGAGCGGGCTCGTGTACTGGCATTCCTGGAAGTCCTTCAGTGCAGGCAGTGCGGGAAGCGCTTGCGAATCTGCCGGAACAACGATCTCGATGTCTTTCTTCATAATGCACCTCCTGTTTCGTTTGACAGGAGAAAGTATACGCCTCAACTAGGATTAAAAGCCCCAGAAAGGCGAATTTTCTAGCATATTTCCGGATTCTATAAAAGGGACGCTCGGCGAACGGTTCTTTTATTACGCCGAACGAATAATAATCGCCGCATCTCTTGACATTTTGCACACAAGCCCTACCGGTCTCATATGGAAACCAGGCACGACTTGCGAGTAACAAACGTTTGAGCCGCCTTTCGAATATGTGCCGACATAAACCCGCAACGAGTCGCTTCGGGCATGTCCAGGGAGCTGTACCCCGCGAAAGCGCGCCGGCACAAGCCCTAACAAGATCCCCCCTTCCCAACCAAACAAAAAGCGACCCTTCCCGCATGCGGAAAGGGTCGCGTTCATGCCTCAGTTGAAGCAAGCTTTCGCTTGGTCAGACTAGAGCTCCATGCCCAGCGCGTAGCCCGCGTTGGTAGCTTCGAGGGAGCGGTAGACCTTGCCAGCCGGCGTGGTGGCATCGCCAATCAGATGCACCGGAACGTTCGGCAGCGCGGCGACAACCTCGTCGTAAAGCTTCTTGTTCTCCTGAACACCAACGGAGATGAGGACGGTATCGCAGGGGATGAATTCCTGCGTCACTTCCATGACTTCCTTGGTCTTCTTGTTGCGCTTCGTGGTCTCGACGCGGATGCCGCGGTCGTTGACCTCGAGAACCTTGGTGGAAGGCATCAGGCGAATGCCGAGCTGCTCAAGGTGGCGGATCTCAGGCTTACGGTCGATGATGCCGATGCCGTTACCGAGCTTGTCGGCTTCCTCGACGACGGTCACCTCGCGGTCCTTGTACATAGCGCCAGCGCACTCGAGACCAGCGAAGCCGCCGCCAACGATGACGAGACGCTTGCCGATCATCATGTGCATGCTCATGCCGAAGCGCATGAAGTTCGGGGAACCGCCCTCGACCTTGACGGCCTGGGTTGCGCTCCACCAGATAAAGCCACGGCCCTGCGGCTTATGACCAGCAACGAGGTCCTTGATCTCCTGCGAGGAGACGACCATCTTGTTGTCGCGGCCGGGGAAGTCGAGGTCCATGATGCCGCCGCCCGGCGAAAGGATGACCTCGTCGGGGTTGAGGCTCTTGATGAGCTCGGGGGTAGCCTCGGTCTTCAGGCGAACGTCGATGTTCGGATGCTGAGCCATTTCAACATTCCAGAACTTCACGAGGTTCTCCATGTTGGGGTTGAGGACCTGTGCCATGTTCATCAGGCCGGCGAGCTTCTTCGAGTGGTCGATGATGGTCACCTTGTGGCCACGGATGTCGGCAACGCGAGCAGCTTCCATGCCGCCGGGGCCAGCACCAACGATGACAATGTGCTTCTTCTGGTCGGCCGGCTTTGCCTCCGGATGGCCCATCTTGATGTTCTTGATGTTGCCGTTGACGGAGCAGTGGATGGCCTGGCCAAGGAAGGTCTTGTCGAGGCAGCGCGAGCAGACGATGCAGGAGCGGATGCGCTCGGGATGACCCTGCTCAACCTTCAGAGCGTAATCCGGGTCGGCGATGAAGGAGCGGCCCATGCAGATTGCGTCGCAATCGCCCTCGTCGAGTGCCTTCTTGCACATCGTGAGGTTCGTGATACGCGTACCGAAGTAGGTCGGGATCTTGACGCTCGGGTCGGTGTAGCACACGGACTCGGGGTCGTTGTGAACGGCGTCGGTGAACTTCTTCGAGATCGGGAGGAACTCGCCTTCGGGAACGAGGGAGTTCGCCACGGGGCGCGGAGCCTCATGGAAGCCGACCTGGAGGTTCCAGGCGTCGATGCCGTGGGACTCGATGATCTTGCGCTGCTCGAGAGCATCTTCGATGCGGTTGCCGCCCGGCATCATGTCGTCGATGCTGTAACGGATGATGATCGGGGTGCCCGGGCACTTCTCGTGGATCGCGTCGATGATGTCGCAGAGGAGCTTGGCGCGGCCTGCGGGGCTTCCGCCGTACTCGTCGGTACGATGGTTCGAGTACTTCGAGAGGAAGCGCATGACCATGTAGCCGATGCCTGCGTGAATCTCGATGGCGTCGATGCCAGCATCAACGATGCGCTTTGCCGCCTCAGCGTACTGCTGAACGAGAATGTGGATCTCTTCGACCGTGAATTCCTTCTCGGGCATGCCGACGAACGGGCCAGACGGAATCTTCTTGCCCTCGGAGTTCACCAGAGACGGTGCATAGGCGTGCAGTTCGGTCTCGCCATCGGGACGCCACTCGTAGTTCAGCTGCAGCTGAGCCGCAACCAGAGAGGGGCCGGCTGCATGGATGCGCTTGGCCATTTCCTGCCAACCCGGGATGAACTTGTCGTCCCACGCTCCCACAGCGCCAGATGCGTTGTAGTACTTCGGCGTCGTACCGTCGAGGTTGCACACGCCAGCAGAACCAATGGTGATAAGACCCGCATGACCCGCAGACCGATTCTCGTAGAAGTCGATGATCTCTTCAGTGATGAAGAAGTGGTCCACCATTTCGGTGGTCATCGGCGCCATGACAAATCGGTTGGGGATTTCCATTTTGCCGATTTTGAACGGCTCCAACAGCTTATCGTAATCGCCCACGATAAACCCCTTTCCAGGCCTATAGGCCCGTCTCCTGTAATACCCTTGCTACCTTGCAATATGTCGGCGACGCGCGAACGCACGCCCACATGGCACATTGTTCAAGTATACACAATCCTTATGATTTTCTAGGGTCAATCAAACCATTCTCTATGGTTTTCCGACATGCGGACAAGCGTCCCAGCGCGTCTCGGACGCCTCCGATGCATGCGCGTCCGTATAAAAGACGGCATCCATCTCCCCCACGCGGATTGCGAAAGACCCACGGCGTAAAGGGCGCGCGCCACTACGACGCGCGCGATGTGGCCGCAACACAAAGGTGCGCGGCCCATCTTGCCTATGATGCGTAAGCCGCCTTGAGCGCGGGCACGACATTCGGCGGCACAAAACGGCAGAAATCGCCGTTCATGCTCGCGAGTTCGCGCACAATCGAGCTCGAAAGATACATGTACTCCGGCGGGCTCATGATGAAGAAGGTCTCGACGCTGCGATGCAGCTGCCAGTTCATAGCCGCCATCTGGAATTCGTACTCGAAGTCGGTGATCGCGCGCAGGCCCTTCACGACGCAATGGGCATTCTGCTCACGCGCGAAATCGGTCAGCAGGCCGTCAAAGCCCACCGCCGTAACATTGGAAAGCGGCTCAACCGCCTCTTCGACAAGCTTCACGCGCTCCTCAAGCGTGAAAAGCGTGTTCTTCTTCGTCGAGAGCGCAACCGCGACAACGACTTCGTCAAAGATATGCGAAGCGCGGCGGATAACATCGAGATGGCCGTTCGTGATCGGATCGAACGTTCCCGGCACCAGCGCCTTTTTCATCGCAACCTCCTGAAAACGTCAAAGGCTATATCCCCGTAGCATTTAACCCCCAAGCTTTGCCATTGTATAGGGGAAAACGCCTCTTTTACCGCTGAAGAATCCTTTTTCGCATGCTCGTAGCAGACAAACGGAGCATCCACAAGCGAACCCGCCGCCTCAAGGTCGCCAAGAAAACGCGCGATGGATTGCGCCGGATAGGCATACGGCGGATCAAGAAGCACGAGGTCAAACGGGGTATCACGCACAGGCGGATGCTTGAGCACGTCCCCGCGGACAATCTCGCTTGCCGCTTCCGCACCCGGCAGCGCCGCAAGATTTCGCCGAATGGTCGAGAGCGCCTTGCCATCCCGCTCGCAAAAGACGGCGCGACCGGCACCTCTCGAAAGGGCCTCAAGCCCCAGGGCGCCCGAGCCGGCAAAGGCGTCAAGCACGCAAATGCCGTCGAAATCCAGCCTACTTTCAAGCGCGCTGAACATCGCCTCGCGCACGCGATCGGTTGTCGGACGCGTCTGCGTTCCTGGCGGCTGAAGAATGCCCATGCCCCGCCATTTGCCCGCGATAATTCTCATCGTGAGACCTCTTCCCCGCGATCAAGACGGCGCACTTCCCGCCGCAACGCCTGATGACATTCCTCCTGCAATTCGGGATCGCCCGCAAGCATCTCCCCCGCATCGGCATGCGCGGCCTCGATCATCGCCCGGTCACGCATGATGTTCACAAGCTTCAAGCCCGAGGTGCCATGCTGGCGGTTTCCCAGAATGTCACCCTCGCGACGCAGGCTCAAGTCGTATTCGGAAAGCTCGAAGCCATCCTGAATGCTCTCCATAGCCGTCAGACGCTTGATGGCGAGAGGAGCGCGCGAACCCGATATGAGGCACACCTCGCCCGGCTTGTCACCGCGGCCGACACGTCCGCGGAGCTGATGGAGCTGCGCCAAGCCGAAGCGGTCGGCATCCTCGATGACCATCACGGTCGCATTCGGCACGTCGACACCCACCTCGATGACCGTCGTCGCGACAAGGACATCTATCCGATGCGCGCGAAAATCATCCATGACCTCGCGCTTCTTTTCACTCGAAAGCTGGCCGTGCAGCACTCCCACGCGCCAATCCACGAACACGTTGCGCTTGAGGGCGCGCGTGTGCGTTTCCACCGCATGAATGTCGGACGCCTCGAAATCGGCATCCGATTCGATAGCCACCGCCTCAAAGGCAAGATGCTCGTCGTCGTTCTCGCGGGCGTAGGGTCCTCCAGCCGCTTCGCCCTCGTCGCTTTGCGCGGGCGCGGCACCCACGAGCGGACAGACGACAAAGACCTGGTCGCCCTTCTTGAGCGCCTCAACGGCGATTCCGTAGGCTTCGAAAGCGGCATCGCGATCGAAGACGCGCGTGCGCACCCCCGCCGCATTGCGCGGGCGTTGCCGCAGATAGGAAAGCGTCATGTCGCCGTAAACGGCAAGTGCGAGACTGCGGGGAATGGGCGTGGCGGTAAGGCTCAGGATATCGGGGCAATCGCCCTTCGCCACGAGCGCCTCACGCTGCGCGACGCCAAAGCGCTGCTGCTCGTCAATCACGACAAAAGACAGGCGCGGCATGACGACATCCGGCTCGAGCAGCGCATGCGTCCCGAAAAGGACGACAAGCTCGCCCGCCGCCGCATCCTTGACGATGCGCGCGCGTTCTTCCGCCGGCGTCGATCCGGTCAGCAGCCCCCAGGAAATGCCCACCGTATCGAGAATCGAGCCGAGGCTTTGCGCATATTGCTGCGCCAGCACCTCGGTCGGCGCCATCATCATCGCCTGCATGCCAGTATCCGCCACCGCCGCCAAGCCAAAGAGGGCCACGGCCGTCTTTCCCGTGCCGACATCGCCCAAAAGCAGATGGTTCGCCGGCCGCGTGGCGGCCATTTCCCGAAACAGCTCATCGCGCGCCTGCCGCTGCTCGTCTGTCAGCGAGAACGGAAGCGCCGCCTCGACCGCCGCAACGTAAAGACCGCCAATGATATGAGATGCGGGCTCATGTTGCAGGCTCCGTTTGAGCGAGCGCATCTTGAGTTGCAATTCAAGAAGAAGCAGCTCCTCGTAGGCGAGGCGGCGGCGTGCCGCATGCACCCGCGCCATGTTTTGAGGCTCGTGGATGCACTGAAGCGCCGACCCACGGCTCATCAGGCGATACTTGCGACGCAATTCAAGCGGAAGCGGATCCTCGCAGCCGCGCACATAATTCAGCGCTTCACGCACAATCGCCGCGACCTGGCCCGTCTTGAGCTTCGCCGCGGCATGGTAGACCGGAATGACGCGCCCTTGGGCCGCCTCGTCAGCCTCCAGCTTTTCGATATGGGGATTCGTCATGCGCTTGAAGCCGTAGTTGAACTCCAGCTTGCCCGCCACCGCCACGCGGTCACCTTCGGAATACTGCCGCGTCAGCCAGGGCTGATTGAAACACGACACCATCAGCGTGCCGGTCTCGTCGACAACGGTGATTTCGGTCAGCGAAAGGCTCCGCCTGCGCGTGCGCTTCGATTCAATGCGATAGATGCTTCCCGCGATGGTGCAATTCACCCCCGGCGTGGCTTTGGCAACCGTCGCCGTCAGGGAAAGGTCGATATAGCGGAAAGGATAAAGCTCAAGAATGTCGCGGACCGTTTCCACGCCCCATGACGAAAGAATACGTTCGCGCGACGGGCTTACGAATTTCACAGAGGAGGCTGGTCGCTCCAAGGTGAGTGTCGCTTCAAGCCTGTCGCGCACAACGGTTTATTCGACGGAAAGAACGATGGGATAAAGCGGCTGGTCACCGCGCTGCGCATCAATCTCAAGCTCGGGGTATTCGTCCTGGATGCGGTCAACAAGCGCCTCGAAACGCTCGTCATCCATATCCTCGCCCGCCAGAAGCATGAGGTCGTCAGCGTCTTCGACTTCCATCTTCGCGAGAATGTCCATCGTCACATCCTCCACGCTCGAGCCAATGGCCTCGATGGAATCGTCGACGATGCCGATGGTGTCGCCCGCCTTGATGCTGTTGCCGTGCGCGTCCTTCGCGTCCTTGATCGCCTCGGTCACTTCACCGGTACGCACGTCTTCGCAGGCACCTGCCATTGCCTCTATGTTGTCCTCGAGCGTTCCCTCGGGGTTGTAGCCCAAAAGCGCGGAAAGGCCTTCCGGCACGCTCTTGGTGGGAAGCACGTCGCAAGGAATGTCGGAAACATCCTTGCAGCTCTGAGCAGCCATGATGATGTTCTTGTTGTTCGGCAGGATGATGACGGCATCCGCATTCGCGTTCTTGACGGCATCAACCAGGTCCTTGGTCGACGGGTTCATCGTCTGACCGCCGGAAACCACCACATCGACACCGAGGCTCTTCAGAATCGCCGCATTGCCTTCGCCGGCTGCGACCGCGACCACGCCGAGGGGCTTGTGAGTCGCTTCGCGCTCACGCTCAAGACCCTGCGCGCGCTCGATGCTCTGGAGGTCCATGTTGTGAATGTGCACCTCGAAGATCTGGCCGCGCTCAAGGAAGTACGCAAGAACCAGGTTCGGGGTGTTCGAATGAACGTGCACCTTGAAACGGGGCGCTTCGCCCACGCACAGTTCGCAGTCGCCCATGGTCGACAGGAAGCGCAGCGCGTCATCCTTGTCGAGCGTCTCAGAATCGACCAGGAACTCGTTGCAGTAGCGGTATTCGCTTCCCTCCCAGTCCTGAATGTTCTCGATTTCAACCTTGGGGGCTCCCTGCAGAAAGCTCAAGTCGCCCGCCAGGGGATTCTCGAGACCCATGAGGGCGCTCGCGAAAGCATCGATGAAGATGGCGAGACCAAAGCCGCCGGAGTCGACGACGTTGTTCTCCTTCAGCACCGGAAGAAGCTCGGGCGTGCGATTCACCGACGCGTAGGCCTCGGCGACGATGCTCTTCAGGGCCTCGTCGGTGGTCAGGCCGGACTGCGCCGCCTCGTGGGCCGCACGGGCACTGTCACGCAGCACCGTAAGGATCGTGCCCTCGACCGCCTTGCGGACCGCCTGGAAGGCGACCTCTTCGGCGCGAGCGAAGGAGACGTCAAGCGACTCGGTATTGAGCGAGGTCGCATCGCCAAAACCCTCGCAGAAACCGCGAAGGATCTGGGAGGTGATAACGCCGGAGTTGCCGCGAGCACCCATAAGAGCGCCTTGCGTGATGGCACGGCGAATCTGAGCGGACGTCGCCCCGGGAGACAGCTTCGAGAGGTTCTCGACCACGGTCTCAATGGTGAGGGACATGTTCGTACCCGTATCGCCATCCGGCACGGGGAACACATTCAGACGATTGACTTCGTCCTTGCGCGCCGTAAGCACCTGGCTTGCGGACGCAATGGCTTTGACTATCTCAGGAGAATGATATGACATGAGGCAATGGCTCCTGTTAACGACAAGCGCATGCGCTTAGCGCACACGCACACCTTCAACCTTGACTTCGACGGCTTCCACCTTGACTGACGCGTAATCATTGAGCACAAAAGTCACCTGATCAACGAGGTTCTTGCTCACCGCGCTGATATTCGTGCCGTGCTCGACGATGATGTACAGGCTCACCCGCACACCCGCTTCGCCCTGCCGCACGACAACGCCGCGGCGCAGACGCGAGGTGGGAAGCAAAGTGGCAAAGCCATCCATGGCGGAAGGGGCGCACACGCCCACAACGCCATAGCACTCGAGTGCGGCCGAACCAGCGAGGTCCGCCAGCACGCCGTTAGAAATATGCAATTCGCCGGGAATCTGTTGCGACATGGCATTCCTTCCGTCAGAGCGAACAAGCTTCGGTCCTACTGCAAAGATTGAGTATAATCGACCGGCACGACAAGAGTGCTTGCTTGCCGCCATTACAGCCAATCTGCATGTTTATGGTAGCGGGTAATGGCCCATTCGCATGGAGAAAACATGGTGCATGCGCGCGAAGAGCCTTTTCGCGACATTCATGTTGGAAACGGTGCGTGGCATGTGCTATAGTGCTTGGGCTTGAAGAAGGAATGGGCTAGACGGCTCGTTTGAATAGGTAAAATTGGAGAGTGCAATATGTCTCAGATCTGCGAAGTGTGCGGCAAGAAACCGGTTGCGGGCCGAAGCGTCAGCCATTCCCACCGCGTTTCCAATCGTATGTTCCGTCCGAACATCCAGAAGGTGAAGATTCGCGAGAACGGCCACGTCCGTCGCGCCAACATCTGCACGAAGTGCATGAAGGCCGGCAAGGTGGAGCGCGCATAACACGCGCCTTACGGTTAAAGCCGAATAGGAAATTTGGAATGCCGTCCGAGCGGGCGGCATTCTTCTTGTGCGCGAGGAAGCTTTCTCCCCGCGCATTTTTGTTTGCGGGTTACTCACGACCACAGACGCGCCGCGCTATCGACAAGGCGCTTCCTACGCGCATTAATTTAGCGACGCGCGAGAACAACCACCGCACGGACGCATTTCCCATCCCAGCAAGAAGGTAACCACATGCGGCCGATTTGATTCGCAGGTGCCACAACGCAGTAAGAAGGCCGCCGCACGCAGCCCTTTCCTGAGCTGCACGCACGGCGGCCTTTCCACCTCCTATGTAAATGCCATTCTAGAAGCGGCGGCGACCAAACTTCTTGAGCGACTTGAAGGGCGCGGCGATGTCGCCAAGCGCCTCGTTCAGATCGGCAAGCGTCTCCATGCCGCTCTTGCCAATCTCGGCCAGATCACCGACGGTCTCGCCAATCTTCGCCTTCGCCTCGGGAGTGAGAATGTGCATCGTCTCCTCTTCATCATCCTCATCATCCCCTGACGCCGTATTCGCCGCAGCGGCATTCGCGCCATTCGCGCTTGCGGTGGAAGACGACGCAGACGCATCCGCCGTCGCGGCTGCCGGCTGTGCGGACTGATCGGCATTCGGTGCCTCTGCCTGCGCGGAAGCGGCATTCGCACCTTCATCAGCTGCGGCGCTCGATGGAACACCTTGAGCTGCGCCATTCTGGCCTGCTCGCGCTGTCGCCGCATTGGCAGTGCCCGCCTCACCCTGGGCGGTCTTGCCGCGCGACTCGATCTCGAGTTCGAGAAGATAGACCTTGTCATCGAGATGGTCGATGCGCTTCGCCATATCGGGCAGGTCGCCCTCGAAGTTGCGCACATCGTTTTCAAGATCATCCAAACGCGCTTTGAGCTGCTCAATCATTTTCAAGACATCTTCGTTTCGCTCGCTCATCACGTGATCCTTCCTCTTCCCTCACCTCAGCCAGCGCGCCCTTGCCAAACGTGCCGGTGCATCCTCGTCGAACGCGGCGGCACATCATTTCGGACGCCGCGCATCCTTGCCGGTCGCGGCAGCGCCGAACACAGCACGCATCCTTATCGGACACAGCTGCGCACGCTCGGTCTACGCGTAGCGATTACGCTCTTTCAGCGCACGCTCAATCTGACGCTTCGCATCGCGCTGAGCCATGGCTTGACGTTTGTCATACAGTTTCTTACCGCGTGCGAGCGCGATTTCCACTTTCGCTAAGCCCCGCGGCGAAAAATAAAGGCGCAAAGGCACAATCGCATAGCCTTTTTCCGCCACTTTCTGCGCAAGAACGCGAATCTGCTTGCGATGCAGCAGGAGACGCCGCTTCCGGTCGGGGTCGACATTGTTATAGCTTCCGTCGGCGTAGGGCGAGATGTGCATGTTGTTCAGCCAGGTCTGCCCATTGCGGATAAAGACGAACGAATCGGCAAGCTGGCAATTGCCTTCGCGCAGGGACTTGACTTCGGTTCCCGTCAATTCGATGCCCGCTTCAAAGCGCTCGAGAATCTCGTAATCGTGATACGCCCGCCTGTTGCGCGCGATGTCGCGATTGACTACGTCCTTGTCCTTCCCCCGTGCCATAAGCGTCGTTTCCCTTCCCCTTCAAACATGCGAAAGCATTCAGACCCGCGCGGCTGCCACACTCCCACGGGATGCGTCTCTTAAAAACGCTAGTAGATGCGCGCTTGCAACGCCTCGATAGCCAGGCTCAGATCGTTGTCGGTCGCACCGGATTCGGTCTTCGTGGTCACAACGCTCGGGCTTACGCCGGTTCCATCAAGCTCGCGGCCATTTGGCGTGAGATATTGCGCAACAGTATAGGAAATGGCCCCACCGAAGGAAAGTTCGCGCATGATCTGGACGCTTCCCTTCCCCATCGTGGACTGGCCCACGACGATGGCGCGGTTGTTGTCCTGCAAGCTCGCCGCGACAACCTCGGCGGCAGAAGCCGTGTTGCCATTGACGATGACGGCAAGTGGCAATTCCGTTTTCGCATTGCCCGAGGCAGAACGGGACGTGGTGCCATCCGCGGTCTGAATCTGGAGCACGACGCCGCCGCCCTGGAAGAGCGATGCCGTCTGGATCGCCTCTTCAAGATAGCCGCCGGGACAATCGCGCAGATCGAGAACATAGGCAAGCGCGCCTTCCTTGCTGAGTGTGTCAATGGCATCCGACACGAGCGAGGCGCTATCCCGTCCGAATTGGCGCACCTTGATATAGCCCACATTGTCCGAATTCAAACGCGAGGTCACGCTCTTGCTCTTCACCTGAGAACAGGTAAGGGTCGTGGTGAATTCCTCGCCGCCGGGAGAACTCAGGCTATCCGGGCGACGCCAGGTCACCAGGACCGTCTCGCCTTCGGCGCCGTCGATGCGCTTGAGCGCGTCAGAGAGCGACCAGCCGTCTTCGTGAACTTCGCCATCGATGCCGACGACGAAGTCGCCGCTTTCGACGCCCGCCGTTTGTGCGGAGGAACCCGCAAGCACCTCGACCGCATAGGCCTTGTTCTGGTAATCGCCAAAGAGGACGCCGACGCCATAGCGGTCTTCGGAATTGTTCGCGGTATAGGCGGCGTACTCCTGCGCATCGTAGTAGCGCGCGTATTCGTCATCAAGGCTATTGAGGAAACCGTTGATGAGCTTCCTCGTGTTGTCGTCGAGCGAGTAATCGTCGAGCGAATCCTGCTCGACAAAGCCCTGTACCTCGGCGATGCGAGCCGAGAGCGAATTGAAGGTGTCGCCCGAAACGGTCGCACCGGGATTCTGGTCAGCATCGACCGAAAGCGCGTCCATGCCGAAGCGCTCGAGAAACGCGTCATTGCCGCGCAGGATGAAACCCGAACCAAAGCACAGGCACACAATAGTGAGCATGCCCATCGCCTTGATTATGCGCGTATGGGCATCTCCCTTTTTTCCGCGTGGTTTCTTTCTGCGAAACGCCATCACAGCACCAGCAACGCGAACTTAGATCTTCAGATATCTTCGCATCGAGAACATCGCGCCAATGATGCCGATGATGAGGCCGAACGCCACAAGCGTCGCGTAAACGGCCAGATATACCGTGATGTCAAGATTCATCGGCAGCCACACAAGCGCCGTCGTCACATGCGGAAGCGCAAAGCGGCGCAGCAGCTCGAGTACCAGAATGGCAAAGGCCGAACCGATGATGGCGTGCAGCGTGCCTTCCATCAGGAAGGGCCCGCGGATGAAGTTATTCGATGCTCCCACGAGACGCATGATGGCAATCTCACGGCGACGCGAGAGAATCGCGAGGCGAATCGTGTTGTTGATGAAGATGAACGCGATGAAGATGAGCAGGACGACAACAGCCACGCCGATAATGCGAATCGTGTTCGTCAGCGCGAACAGGCGGTCAACCGTCTTCTGTCCATACTTCAGCGAGTCGGACGGGTCATCGGGATTGTCGCAAACCGTCTTGAAGAGCTCGTTATCCTGGATCTGCTGGGCGATATCCTCGACCTGCTGCGGATCCTCAAGCTCGATGTCGAAAGAGGCAGGAAGCGGATTCTGGCCATCAAGCTGGTCGACAATCTCGGGGCTCGACGACATCGAATTGCGGAACTTTTCGAGCGCCTCGTCCTTGCTCGTATAGGTCACGCTTGCAACGCCCGAAACCGAGGAGACCCATTCCTGGAACTGCTGAACGCTGGTTTCTTCCACATCGTCGCCGATGTAGGCGGTGATGTTCACCTCGTCTTCAATCGAGGAGACGACGTTGTTAACGATAACGCCGCCGATAACGAACATGCCGATGATAAGAAGCGAAAGGAAAATGGTGATGATCGATCCCACCGAGGTCGACAGGTGCCGATGAAAGCCCTTGATCGCCTCGCGGATAAAATACAGGAAGCTAGGCATCGAATCCGTACACCCCCCTGTCCTGGTCTCGTGTGAGCTGACCACGGTCGAGCGCGATAACGCGACGGCGCATGTTGTCAACCATCTCTCGGTCGTGCGTGGCGACGAGCACTGTCGTGCCCGTGCGGTTGATGCGTTCCAGCAAGTCCATGATGCCGCGCGAGGTCTGCGGGTCGAGGTTACCCGTCGGCTCGTCGCAGACAAGCAGCGGCGGGCGGTTCACGATGGCACGCGCGATGGAAACACGCTGCTGCTCGCCACCAGAAAGCTGGTCGGGACGCTTGTTGAGCTTGTCCTGCAGGCCCACAAGGCGAAGCACCTCGGGAACCTGGGTTTTCACGACATGACGGCTCTTGCCGATAACCTCCAACGCGAAGGCCACGTTCTCGAACACGGTCTTGTCGGGAAGAAGCTTGAAGTCCTGGAAAACGCAACCGATGTTGCGGCGCAGATAAGGCACGCGCCACGGCTTCATTGTCCCCAGGTCCTCGTTCGCGATGACGATGCGTCCTGACGAGGGAATGAGCTCCCTAATCAGAAGGCGCACAAAGGTCGATTTGCCGGATCCGGAATGACCAACGAGGAAGACGAACTCGCCTGCATAGATCTGCAGGGACACGTCTTTCAACGCGGGACGGTCGGGCTGCGCCGGATACACCTTCGTCACATGGTCGAGGGTGATAACCGGAACGCCCATATTGCGTTCGGGCATGCTGTCAACATCGAGCACCGGCAGGGATGCCGAAAGCTGCGATGTGCGCGACGGGTCGGAAATGGCTACGGTAGCCGGTTCTCTATCGGCAGACTGATGCGTCGCGCTATGCGCGGCGCCCGCGTGCCTGCCGCCCCCCTGAGGGTTCGTACCAGTCACAGATGGACTCCATTCATGTATCTTCTCTTCACAAGTAATGCAAAAAAGTCTAGCACGGCGCTGTTTAGGCCTTGAGCGTTTCCACAGCTTCAACAATGGCCGCGGCATCCATGTGGAAATATGAAAGAAGCTCTTCATATGAGCCCGATTTTCCGAAGGTGTCGCGCAGACCGATGAAGGCGCACGGAGCCGGGTATTCGGAAGCCAAAACCTCGGCCACCGTCGAGCCCAAACCGCCATAGACGCTGTGATCTTCCGCCGTCACGCAGCAGCCGGTTTTCCTGACCGATGCGAGGAGCGTTTCGCGGTCGAACGGCTGGATGCTAAAACAGTCGATGACCTCGGCAGATATGCCCTTTTCCTCCAGCGCAGAAGCCGCCTTGAGCGCCTCGTCGACCAGGGGTCCGCAAGCGGCGATCGTAACGTCGCTTCCCTCGCGAATCACATAGGAATGACCCGCCTCAAGAGACACCCCTTCGGCATAGACCGCAGGGACGCTCGCACGGCCCAAACGGACGTATGCGGGGCCCTCGGTACGCGCCGCAAGCTCGATGGCGGAAGCGGCCGCCGCGTAATCCGCTGGTATGAGAATGGTCATGCCGGGGAGCTGTCGCAGGAGCGCAATATCCTCCATCATCTGATGACTTCCGCCGTCCGGACCCACAGAAAGGCCGGAATGTGTAGGAGTAAGTTTCACATTCAGCTTCGAATAGGCGACGGTATTGCGGATCTGATCGTAGGCGCGACCAATGCCGAAAACCGCGAACGAGCCCGTAAACGCGATCTTGCCAGCAAGCGACAGGCCCGCGGCGACGTCGATCATGTTCTGCTCGGCGATGCCCACATTGAAGAAGCGCTTCGCGTATTCCGGCTTCGCGTCGGCGAATTTGCCCAACGTGGTCGAGCCCGAAAGGTCGGCGTCGACAGCAACAACGGGAAGCCCCTCATCGGCAAGCTTCACGAGCGTGACACCCAAGGCCGCGCGAGTTGCGCGCTTCTGCGAGCGTTCCTCGACAGATGCCAGTTTGATTCCCATTACCTGTCCCCTTCCTTCAGCTCGGCCAAAGCCTCAGCCGTCTGTTCAGCGTTCGGAGCCTTTCCGTGCCAGCCCACTTGTCCTTCCATGAAGGAAACGCCCTTGCCCTTCACCGTCGCAGCGATAACCGCATGAGGACGTCCGTCACGCTTGTTCTTCAAGCTGGTGAAAAGCGCGATAAGCGCGTCGATGTCATGTCCGTCGACACGGGAGACTTCCCAGCCGAAGGTTTCGAATTTGTCGCCCAAATCGCCAAGCTGGCATACCTCGGTCGTCTGACCGTCGATCTGCAGCCCATTCGCATCGACAATGGCAACAAGATTGTCGAGCTTCTCGTACGCGGCGAAGGTCGCCGCCTCCCAGACCTGTCCTTCTTCGCATTCGCCGTCACCGAGAATCGTGAAGACCGTCTGGCTGCCGCCATCAAGGCGCAGGCCGCAAGCGAGACCCGAAGCGATGGAAAGCCCCTGGCCCAGAGAGCCAGTGCCCACCTCGACGCCGGGAAGAAGGTTCGAATCGGGATGACCCTGCAGACGGCTGCCCAGCTTGCGCAGCGTGTTCAGCTCGTCGACGGGGAAATATCCGGCATGGGCAAGCGTCGCGTACAGCGCCGGCGCCGCATGGCCCTTCGACAGGATGAAACGGTCACGCGACTCCATCTGGGGATTCGCGCTGTCGTAGTTCATGACGTCGCCGAAATAGAGCGCCGTCAGCATATCGATGCACGACAGGGATCCTCCGGGGTGCCCGCTGCCCGCCTCGGAAATCATGCGTATGATGTCCTCGCGCATCTCATTGGCCAGATGCTTCAGCTCAAGTGAATCCATCGCTCGCCTCTCATTTGGTTCGATAACTCCAGGGCGTATGCTACCAGCAACGTCCCGTTTTCCCACTATCAATCTAGGAGCGTTCGGCTTTCCACCGGTGATAGCCCAGCACGAACTGGTCGATATCCCCGTCAAGCACCGCGTCGACATTGCCGGTCTCGATGCCGCTCCTCAAATCCTTCACCAGCTGATAGGGATACAGCACGTAATTGCGAATCTGGCTGCCGAAGGAATTGTCCATCTTCTCGCCCCGCAAGCGGGAGATCTCCTCTTGCCGCTTCTGCTCTTCGAGCTCATACAGCTTGCCGCGAAGCACCTGGAATGCGGCCTCCTTGTTCTGCAGCTGCGATTTCCGGTTCTGGCAGGTCACGACGATTCCCGTGGGGATATGTGTCAGGCGCACCGCCGAATCGGTGGTGTTGACGCACTGTCCGCCCGGTCCCGATGCGCGATACACATCGACACGCACATCGGCGGGATTCAGGTCGACCTCAATGTCGTCAGGCAGAACGGGAAGCACCTCGACGCTCGCGAAGGTCGTGTGGCGGCGCTTCTTGTCGTCGGTGGGGGAAATGCGCACGAGACGATGGACGCCGATTTCGCTTCGGAGCATGCCATAGGCGTTTTTGCCATCGACCTGAAAGCTCGCCTGGTCAAGGCCAATACCTTCGCCCGGGACCACATCAAGCTCGGTAAGCTTCCACGATTTCAGCCCCGCATAATGCTGGTACATGCGATACAGCATCTCGCACCAGTCCTGGGCCTCAAGGCCGCCGGCACCCGGGTGAATGGACACGATCGCACTCTGTTCATCGAAGCGCCCCGAAAACCAGGACTGCATTTCGAAACCGTCAAGCAAGGGCGACAGCTCATCAAACGCCACCTGCGCCTCGTCGGCAAACTCCTCGTCATCCGAGGCAAGCTCGAGCGCATCGCGCGCATCGGTAACGAGCTTTTGCGCGCGGGCGTAATCATCGAGAAGCGAGCGGGCATCGGCTATCTGCTTCGAGACCTCCTGGGCATGCTTGGCGTCATCCCAGAAGCCCGGTTGCGCCGATTCCTTCTCCAGCTCGGCGAGCTCGGATTCCGTCCGCTCGATATGCAAAAAGCCATGGGCCTGCTGGACGCGCTCCGCGAAGGCGTCCAGCTCCTTTTCCATTTCCTTTATATCAGCCAAGGTTCACTCCCTTGCAAACGCGTGTTTCCATCCTCTCGTCTGCGAGGGAAGGTCACGCGTTTTCCTGGGAACCGGCCTTTCCGTGGCACTTCTTGTACTTCAGGCCCGAACCGCACGGGCAAGGATCGTTGCGGCCGACATTCGCCCACGGATCATCCTTGTCCTTCACATAGGTCTGGACTTTGGCCTCTTCTTCCGCATTCGTGCGGTTCGCGCCATGCTTCGCGGAGGCGATCTTAGAGGCGCCTCTCTGCGCGGGAGCGCTACCCTGCTGGGGCTCGAGGTTCTCCTCCGGGTTCGAATACGACATGCGGCGCGGCTCTTCGCTCTGCTCGGGAATCTCGCGCACCGCGAGCTGCAGGCGCAGGAGCGTCCGCAGGAAGTCCTCGTAGAGGGTCGCGGTCATGAGGCCAAAGGCCTTATGCGCCTCCTCCTTGTATTCGACAAGCGGGTCGCGCTGGCCGAACGCGCGCAGGCCGATGCCCGTGCGCAGGTAATCCATCTCCTGGAGGTGGGTCATCCAGCGCGAATCGATGATGCGAAGCATGATCTGGCCTTCGAGCTTCTTCATTACCTCGTCGCCCAGAAGATCCGCCTTCTCGTCATACACGCTCTTCAGGTAGTCGAAGAGGGCGTCTTCAAGAATCTCGGGGTCGTCCTCATGGTCGACCTTGTCCGCCTGGAATTCGTCGCGACCGGTCATCTGCGTGGCCCAACGGGTGACGGCGGCAAGATTCCAGTCGTCGCTCGCCAGTTTCGCGGGGCAGTTGTCCTCGACGATCGCCTCCGTCGAATCCTCGATGATTCCCTCGATGCGATCAGTCATGTCCTTGCCATCGAGAATGGCGTTGCGCTCGGCGTAGATGGCCTTGCGCTGCAGGTTCATGACGTCGTCGTATTCCAGAACGCTCTTGCGGATGCCGAAGTTCATCGTCTCGACCTGACGCTGGGCGCTTTCAATGGCCTTCGACACGAGGCTCGCCTGAATCGGCATGTCGTCGGGCATGTTCGTCTTCTGCATCATCTTGTCGATGCTGCCCATCTTGTCGCCGCCGAACTTGCGCATCAGGTCGTCCTCGAGCGAGAGGTAGAACTGCGTGCTGCCCGGGTCTCCCTGACGGCCGGCACGACCACGGAGCTGGTTGTCGATACGGCGGCTCTCATGGCGCTCGGTGCCGATGACTGCAAGGCCGCCAGCCGCGACCACCTTGTCGTGTTCGCTGTCGGTAATCACCTTCGCCTTGGCCACGTATTCGGCGATCTGCTCTTCGGTCGCCTCGGCGGGGTCGTTGTCGGCGTCAATCAGCATTCTCATGCCCAGCACGTCGGGATTGCCACCCAGCATGATGTCGGTACCACGGCCGGCCATGTTCGTCGCGATGGTCACCGCGCCATAGCGGCCCGCCTGGGCAACGATCGCGGCTTCGCGCTCGTGGTTCTTCGCGTTGAGCGTTTCATGCTTGATGCCCCGCTTGTCGAGCAAGCGCGAAAGGTATTCGGACGTCTCGATGGAAACCGTGCCGATAAGGCAGGGCTGGCCCTTCGCGTGGCGCGCGGCCACGTCATCGGCGACCGCGTTGAATTTCGCCTCAATGGTGCGGTAGATGAGGTCTTCCTCGTCGATACGGGCCACCGGCTTGTTCGGCGGAATGACCGTGACGGGCAGGTTGTAGATCTGCTTGAACTCGGAGTCCTCGGTCAGTGCGGTACCGGTCATGCCCGAAAGCTTGCTGTAGAGCCTGAAGTAGTTCTGGAGCGTGACGGTCGCAAGCGTCTGATTCTCCTCGCGCACCTTCACATGCTCTTTCGCCTCAAGCGCCTGATGGAGGCCTTCCGAGAAGCGCCTTCCCTCCATGATGCGGCCCGTGAACTCGTCGACGATCTTGACCTCGCCATTCATCACGACGTAGTCGACATCGCGCTTGAAGAGGAACTGCGCCTTCAACGCCTGCTGCAAGTAGTTCGGCATCATGCCTGACGGATCGGCATACAGGTCGTCGACGCCAAGCAGCGATTCGATATGCTCAAGGCCGTAATCGGTCGCGGTAATCGTGCGCTTGGCCTCGTCCTTCTCGTAATCGACGCCCTCCTGCAGGCCCGGCATGACCTCGGCGAAGCGGCGGTACGTATCGGTCGACTGCATGCCCGGACCCGAAATGATAAGCGGGGTACGCGCCTCATCGATGAGAATCGAGTCGACCTCGTCGACGATGGCGAAATTGTGCCCGCGCTGAATGCGCTGTTCCGGACGGACCACCATGTTGTCGCGCAGGTAGTCGAAACCGAACTCGGAGTTCGTGCCGTAGGTCACGTCAGCCGCGTAGGCGGGCTTCTTGGCCTCGAGGCCCATGCCGTTCTGGATAAGGCCGACCTTCATGCCAAGCGCGCGATAGATGCGCCCCATCCATTCGGAGTCGCGCTTTGCCAGGTAGTCGTTCACCGTCACGATATGGACGTTCTCGCCCGTCAACGCATTGAGGTAGCCGGCAAGCGTCGAAACGAGCGTCTTGCCTTCGCCGGTTCCCATCTCGGCGATATGGCCATCGTTGAGCGCCATGGCGCCCATCAGCTGGACGTCGTAGTGACGCTGTCCCAGAACGCGCTTCGAGGTCTCTCGCACCGTCGCGAATGCCTCCGGAAGAATGGCGTTCAGGTCCTCGCCGTTTTCGATGCGCTGCCGGAAAAGGGCCGTCTGCGCACGCAGCTCATCGTCGCTCATGCTCTCACGGCTCGCCTCGAGCTCATTGACCCGCTTCACAACCTGCGAGTACTTCTTGATTTGCTTGCCTTCACCCGCGGAAAGCAACCGGGAGAAGAATCCTGCCATTAAGCGTCCCTCCGTTTAAGCTTCATAATTTTCCGCACCTACCTTAACACGCGCACATTAGGGCTATTCTGCGCAAACACCCGAAACGCGCGAATTACATATGCCGGTGCGCCGCGCCATATTCGGCGGGAAGGACATCATCCGGAGCGGTCCGCGTCTTCCTCTCCGCATCGCCGCGATACGCCTCAGGCGCATTGGTGTTGCCAGGCATGCGGCGGCGGCCCGACAAGACGGGTGCGAAGGTGAATTCCAGATCGTCCGTCTCAACCACCTTCTGCATAAGCTGGAACGACTGGGGCGACGGCCGCACGCCCATCTCCTTGTGCAGGTAATCCTGATAGTCGTAGAAAACCCGAACGGCGGAAGCGCGCATTCCCATCTTCGCAAACAATTCCATGCGCAGACGCACGATGTCCTCGCGCATCTCGCTCAGACGGCACGCGGCACTCGCCATCCAGAGCGCGGTCCGGTCCTCCCCTTGCTCCGCCATTGTGAGAGCCGCCGTCGAAAGCGCGTCGCAAACACGCTCGCGCCAGTCGACCCGCGCGCGCCGGACAATGACGTTCTCCATTTCGCCCGGCAGAAGGTCGCCCCGATAAGCCACCTGCAAACGACGATAGGCGTCAAGCGCCGCCGCAGGGTCGATATCCCGCCGGACCAGATCGCAACACGCCTGGTCAACCACCTCGATATCCGTGCGAACGTACTTGTCGAGAAGGCGGCAGGTGCGCTGTCTTCTTTCGAAGTAGGGGTTGTCCGTCCCCTTCTTCCCGGGCCAAACGGCATGGGTCGCCAAATACCACAGGTTGTAGAAGCAGTGCCGCTTCTTATCATCGGAACTGCGCGGCCAAATGCTGTCGGCGAGATGATCGCAATAAAGCTCGTGGCCGTGATTTATCGTGAGAATGCCCAGCAGCGTCTGAATGCGCCGTTGCCGCGTCGATGCGGAATCGATGGGCCGTCCATCAAGCTGCGCGTCAAATCCTCCAAAGACACGCAGCTCAAGCAGTGGAATCCTCTCGCCAGCGATAGCGGCATGGGAACATGCGCGGCTATCGGCCAGGTCGGAAGCTCCACCCGCGACGGTATTCATATTCGTATTCATAGGTCCTCCCCCTGTTGAGGGAGACTTGATAGGCAGCCTCTATGCTATCGGAAGCGAGCGAATGACTAAAGACTTTCCGGCGGGGCGAGCAATCTGCGGGTATTTTTTTGGGAAAGCTATGCATGAATGCATAGGGAAAACGAGGAGGAAACCGCGATGAGAAGCGCGAGAGAATCGGAAGAGATAGCGGTGCGCTCACAACGTCCACCGCAAAACCGCCCGACTTCCCGATAACCGTCTCCAACACAGGCGGGCGGCGGCCGGGCTGTGCGTCTGGCTTCCTCGCCTTTCGATGCCCCGGTGGCGCACCCGCAAAAGACGCCCGACCCATCCGGCGCCCAACTCCGCCTCATCCAGTGCCGAGACCTTCCCGCGGGAAACGAAAAACAGGCCGGGAATCAATCCCGGCCTGCGCGTTTGTGGTAGCCCGTACCAGATTCGAACTGGTGATCTCCGCCTTGAGAGGGCGGCGTCCTAACCGCTAGACGAACGGGCCATATGTCAGCGTCTGTCGTTTATGGCTGGGGTGGAAGGAGTCGAACCCTCACGTGCGGTACCAGAAACCGGTGTCCTACCATTAGACGACACCCCAGTGCTTAAACGCCTTGCATCTGGGTTTGCTTTCAGACGCATTTGTGTATATTAATGACGAAGGCGGCACTCGTCAAGCACTATTTTGAAATCGGGCAAAATTTTTTTTGCAAACCGGTATGCGACCGCTCACGGGACGCCGCCACCCCTTGTTTGACCTGATACTTTCCACCCATAGTACAATCGCTCCATGACGCAGTTTGATCCACATATCCCAACCACTTCCCCCAGCAATCCCGTGCAAGATGACAAGGCGAAATTCCTTGCTGGTTTTCGCGCGCTTGCCCGATGGGCGAAAACGGGGAAACGCCTCGAGGCGGATTCTCTCGCCACATACACCGCATACGCGGCCGTGTATAGGGGCGAAGGTCATGCCACCCTCCCATCAGGGATGTTTCCCCTTCTTGACGAAATACTGCGGGGCGATTTTGCCGGCCAGGTAATCGAGGAGGCCTGGGAGATTCTCGCCGCGCCGCTGCCCGTC
Organism: bacterium; assembly: GCA_963621885.1. Taxonomy (GTDB): domain Bacteria; phylum Actinomycetota; class Coriobacteriia; order Coriobacteriales; family Eggerthellaceae; genus UMGS1519. The sequence goes on along the minus strand of CAVFFT010000044.1, from coordinate 4,377 downwards.
ATTGATGACATGGCACATTGCCCGCAAAACACGCCATTCCACGCCTGGAATGTCCTCGGACATACGGCGCGCGTGGTGGATGCGAGTCCCGCAACCTCATTGAGCCGCTGGGCCGCCCTGCTTCATGACTGCGGCAAACCCGCATGCCGACGCACCGACACGACAGGACGCGATCATTTCAAGGGACACGATAGCGTAGGCTGCAAGATAGCCGATGATGCTCTCCGTGATATCGAGGCCCCTGACAAGCTGCGCGAAGCCATCTGCCTGCTCGTTTGCACGCACGAAAACTACACCGCCGCCGATGCCACTTCTTGCGATGACATGCTTCTCGCCTTCGACAACGACATCGACCTCTACTTCGCGCTCACTTCCCTCCAGATAGCAGACGCAAGCGCGAAAAGCCCCGGCGTCACCGAAAGGCGTGATGCGGCTTTGGGCGTGCGCGAGTATTTGCGTACCATCAAAGGGCACGGGAACGCCTCGCGATAGCCCTTCGCGCTTGGCAGCATTGACAGGCCCGCGGTAACCTTTCGCGCTTGAATGTCGCAAACACGGCGATCTCAAGCTTGACTGTCCCACGGCAGCTTCGCGGGACCCCTTTGCGCTTTGTCATCTCAAACGTGACAGGCCCGCGGCAACCTTTCGCGCTTGAACGTCGCAAACACGGCGATCTCAAGCTCGACGGCTTCGCGGCAATCCCCTCACAGCAATCCCCTCACGGCAATTCCCCTACCGTCCGCCCGCATGGCCCCGCTGCCCGCCTAAGCATTTCCCTGCGGGCATGGCTTCCCCTTGCATCGCCGAACGCTTCTCGCGGCTTCATCAAACGAGCGTCTTCCCCGCTTCCCCGTCACGCCATCACAGCAGCTCCCTAGCCATTTCCCCAGCTCTGTCATGCATCCATGCATAGGGGCGTATGAGATTTCAGGGAAATCGCCCTCCGCCACTTTCTTTAAACTAGACGCGGGGGGAGAGACCAGACGTGTTGACCGTATCGAAAACTACCCAAAACGAAAAAGGGAGATTTGATGGGCTCGCGGACAGCCACATCAGTGCCCTCCCCCGCGTCACCCGTACCGCCCAAGGAATGGCGCATCTTTGGCGGGAGCTTAAACAGGCGGCGGCGGAGACCCTTTGGACCACCCGCTGCGTCATCTGCGATACGCCGGGGAAAAGTCTCTGCGACCGCTGTAGGCGCAACCTTCCCTATGTCGACCGATGGCTCGCCTGCCCCCGCTGTGGAGCGCCTCAGGGGCGTCTCCAATGTGCGGAGTGCAACTCCTACACCCTTGGCAGGGCGGGACGCGAGAAGACCCCTTTCACGCGCTGCGTCAGCGCGGTGCGATTCGAAGATACTGCCCGATCCGTCGTGCTCTCCTACAAGGATGCCGGAGAGCGGGCCTTGGCGCACGACATCGCCCGTATTCTCTGCGACAGCATTCCCTACGATTGGCCCGCAAAGGCGAAAGCCGTCACCTTCATACCCTCAGACGTGAAAAAACGCCGGCAGCGCGGCTTTGACCATATGGCGCCCATCGCCGCCGAGTGCGCGCAGATTCTCGGGCTGCCCTGTCGGAAAACCCTGGCCAAACGGCCTTCAAATGATCAGCGGGGATTAACGCGGCTTGAGCGCTTCGCCAATATGGCAGACGCTTTCACGGTGCTGCCCGACAGCATCGCCCCGGGGCTTCCATTCATTCTCATTGATGATGTCTACACCACCGGCGCGACCCTCTACACGGCCTGTGACGCGCTTGTCGCAAGCGGCGGCGCCGCACCTTTATGCGCCACATTCGCGCGCGTACCCTAACTACCCTAGCGCGATACCACAAGCAGGGGAAACACGGAGCACACGCATGCTCATGCGATTCGCTCAGGAATGCCACATGCAACCGCTTTGCCGCGAGACAGCGACCGCGTCACCAAGCGGCAGTCCCACATCGCAACGCAGCGGAACCGACGCCTTCCGAGCGTCTCCGTCCCATTAAGCGGTGGCTTCACTCCCGTTCCGGGAGAACGCGTCGACATCGACCGAGATGGTGTGGGCAATCGGCTTCCATTCCGCCTTCTTCACGAGCGCGACAAGCGCGATCGGCACATACGTGAGCATGAACACGGGGAACGTGAACATGTAGCGCACCTTATGGCTCGAAGGCGCATTGATGTTGTCCCACTCCGTGAAGGTGGCAAGCACGCCGAACGCGAACATGATGAGCATGTAGTTGAACACGCAGAAGAACACCGACGACAGGCTCGTCGCAATGGCGACCCCCGTGCTCATAAGTCCCATGCTTGCGAATACGATCACGAGAACGTTGAAGGTGATGGCGACGATCGTCAAAAGCATGCCCGGCGCAATAGTCATGAGCATGTCGAAGCAGGCGAAACGACGTCCCTTCGGATTGGTGAAGATGCCCTTGAAAAGGCCACCGGCGTAGCGTCCGAACACCTGATAGAAGCCCTTTGCCCAACGGAAGCGCTGGTTCCAGGAATCGCGGAAAGTGATCGGCTGCTCGTCGTAGAGCATCGCGGTCGGGGTGTAGGAAATCTGCTCGCCCTTCAAAATGGTCTCGGCGGAGAACTGGATGTCCTCGGTCAGCAGATGCCATTTCCATCCGCCCGCCTTGTCAATCAGCTCGGCGGAGATGAAGAAGCCCGTGCCCGAAATGGCGCAGCTCGTGTTCAGCAGCAGACGCGCCTGCGAAAGGTATTTGCATTCGCGAAGGAACCAAACCGCATAGCCTGCCGAAATCCAGTTCGAATCGTAATTCTTGGAATTGCGGTAGCTGGTCGAGGCCTTGGCGCCCGAATCGAAGGTCGCATTCATCTCGCGGAAGTAGTTGACATCGAGCACGTTGTCGGCGTCAAACACGAAATACGCTTCATAGTCGTTGTCGCCATACTGGTCTTTGATGCACTTGAAACCATAGGTGAGCGCATAGCCCTTGCCCACATACTCATGGTTGAAGCGCGGGAAGACGATGGCGCCCGCTTCCTGAGCCACCATCGCGGTATTGTCCGTGCAGTTATCGGCAATCACGAAGATGTCGATGAGCTCTTGCGGATAGTCATTCACGCGAATGCTGTGAATGAGGTCTCCGATAACCGCCGCCTCATTGCGCGCCGAAACGACGACTGCATAGCGATGATTCTCTTTCGCGACGCGGGGGGTCACCTTGTGGGTCAGCACATGGAAGACGTAGTAGAGCTGATAGGAGTAGCAAAGGGTAAAAACAAGGAACACACCGAAGTTGAACATGTCGACATAGGACAAATGAGCGAACAGCTGCTCGACCACGACTGTCTCCTTTCGACTTCGTTTCACTTTTCTGATTCGCGCCATTATAGCCATGGCACAAGAAGAAAGCGTGCCCGCCACGGATAACACACGCAGCGGGAAATTCGTCGGGTAAATGGCGCCTTCAAAAGTGCATATGGCCACGTAAAACACACAATAGACGGCTGCTTGCCAAGGCGCGAAACGGTGTGAAAATGGACGAGAAACGTGCGTGAGACGGGCGTGATGCAGGCCTATAAAACGCAAAGAGACCGACCCGTGAGGGTCGGTCTCTTCCGCTTAACAAGCTTGAAGCGTTCCCGCTGAGATGCTCGCCGGACTTCGCGAAGCCCCGCGAATCAGCGTGCTACTCCTCGATAGGAGCCTCGGTCGCCTCTTCAGCAGCCTCCGGTACCGGAGCCTCCTCAGCAGCGGCCTGAGCGGCAGCAGCCTCAGCCTCGGCCTTCTTGGCAGCTTCCTCAGCGAGCGCAGCGTACTTTGCGGCGTTCTCGGCCTTGCGAGCAGCCTTTGCTTCCTTGGCAGCCTTGCGAGCCTCTTCGGCAGCGGCAACCTGAGCGGCACGATCGGCCTTCTTGGCAGCCTCGCGGGCAGCAACGGTCTCGCGAGCGGAACCGAAGCGGTCGGTGAAGCGCTGGACGCGTCCGCCGGTGTCAATCAGCTTCTGATTGCCCGTGTAGAACGGGTGGCACTCGTTGCAGATGTCGATGCGCAGTTCAGGCTTCGTGGAGCGGGTCACAAAGGTGTTGCCGCAGCTGCAGCGAACCGTGCACTCAACGTATTCCGGATGAATTTCAGGTTTCATGTTCTCTCCTTTACCAATCTGGTTTCCGACCAGATTGCAGACAAGCCTATTAAAAATATCATGTTCAGGCGCAATTACAAGTACTCCATAATGCCTGCACGTTCATCCGCGCCGGCATATGGCGAAAACCTCGCCCAAAATGCGAGTTCCGTGCCTGCAAGCACGCTCCGTCAATCGCAGAAGGCGCTCGCAAAACCGCGCTCGCCTTCTTGCCAGCGCGCCGCGCCTACTTGAACTGGCTCGGATGCGCCGGGAAGAAATCGACCCGCGGCGC
>CAVFFT010000043.1:0-125810 GCA_963621885.1 bacterium | reverse complement strand
AAAACGGCTATTCTCCATGAGATTTAGCGGGTCTGTAAAACCTTCCCATATGCGCGTGAGATTCTTGGGGAACGCATGAGAAACGCGGGGCGAATTTGCCGGGCGGCGGTGGCTGCGCAGGCGCGGATTTCACACGTGTGGGGCGCTTAGGCGAGGGCGGTTTTGCGCGCATGTTTACGTGGTCGCGACTCTCACATGTGCGGGGCGCGGGCGTCTTGCTCCGCGAGCCCCTTTTTCCACTCGAGATCGGTGCGCATGGCGCGCTCAACCGCTTTCCGCAGACGCTCATCCTCGATACCCGCCACTTGCGCGGTCACGGTCGCACGCTCCGCCTCGTCAAGCGGAACCGGACGCGCATGCTCTTCCCATGAGGGCGTGGCGTCCTCTTTCGCGAACGGATGGTGCGACTTGTATTGGCCGCGCGAGATGAGGATCTTGAACTCGTCGATCTCTTCGCCGAAGAATTCGAAGAACTGCAGCTTCACGAGCTCACGACGCGCATTGAGCTCCGCCGCGACGATGCTTTCGTCCACATACACGATGAGCTTCTTGCCCTTGCCCGTGGCGCCGGCATCCTTGCGGTCGTCGTGGTCGCGGCGCACCGGACGCGCCTCGCCCTCACGCAGGATGAAGACGTTGTTCGTGTGCGCGAGGATGTAATCGTCGCCGCCGGCTTTCATCAGGCGCTCCCACATCTGGCGCACCTGATTCGCCCGCATGAAACTGCCGATTTCCTCAGGCGACTTGCCCATCTCACTCAAGGCGCGGCTCATCAGGGATTTGAAGCGGGGCATCAGCCATTCTTCCCGTCGGATGCGCTTGCACTGCTCTCACTCGTGCTCTTGCCGCTCTTGGTGGCGCCTGTGGAAGAGCTCGCCTTGTCGGTCGACGCGCTCTTCTTCGCCGAAGACGAGGAGGACTTCGACGACTTCTTGCTCGTGCTCGCCTTGTCCGAATCCTCCGTGTCGGAATCGTCGGTCTGCACGTAGTCGTCTTCGCTGTCGGTGAAGTCGTACTGCGGGAAGGCCGCGGCAGGATCTTCGCCCGCATCCACCACGCTCATGAGCTCGCGCCATGCGGACACCCGCGGCTCAACCACCGTGTCGCCCTCGTCATTGATTGTCGTAGACAGATACGGCCCGGTGCAGGCGTACATCGTCACCTTCTCGCGTTCGTCATAGAAACGCGTCACGAGGGAAAGCAGGGTCTCGTCGTCGATATTGGTGCTCGCGATGCCCTCGAAGGTGCCCAGCACGAGGCGCACCTGCTCGTCGTCGGAATCGAGCACGGCATTCACGAGATTCTGCATCACATTGCGCACATTGAGCTGGCGATGCGCATCGCCGTCGGTGGCGTACTGGCTCCAAGAGCGCAGGTAGGCAAGCGTTTGCGCGGAGTCGAGCGAGACCTCGCTTCCCGAAGGAACGTTCACCGTCTTGGCCGTCACCGGATCCTGCATCTTGATGGACACGCGCACGTCCTGAACGGAGCCGCCGATCTTGTCGACAATCTGCTCAAACGCGCTGAATCCCACTTCGAAGTAATAGCGAATGGAAACGCCCGTGATGCGCTCGACGCTGCGAACCGTTTGCGAGGTGTCGCCCATCTTGAGCGTGTCGCGCAGGGGAACGTCGTCGCCCTCGAGCATCGTGTTCGAGGGGACCGTCACGAACGTGAGGACGCAATCGCCCGGGTCGACGCGCACCAGAAGCAGGGAGTCGGCCTGCGGAGCATCCTCTTCGGACTGCGTGTTCACGTCGCCGGTGTAAAGCGCCGTTCCGACGAGGCTGTCGCTGCCAATGAGCAGGACGTAGAAGGGCGAGGTGTCGGCGAGCTTTGTGGGCGTGCCGGAATCTTCCCGGCCCGTCGGCTCGCCCGCGGTGCCCCAGCCCATCGCGATGACCACGAAGGAAAGCACCGACAGGATCGCGAGCAAGACCACGAGGAAACGCACCGTAAAGCGGCGATGGACATACATGCGGTCGTTCATGTGCGCGCTTGCCGCGCCGGACGCCGTGGATGCCGTAGCGGGGGCGCTTGCGGGCGCAGGCGTACCGCCGGATGGCGTGCCGGACGCCGCCGCCTTGCCAGCAGCCGCTTCCTTGCTGGTCACGGGCTCTTTCTCCGTGCTCATGCCTCGCCTCCTTCGCCATCGCTCGTGGGCTGTTCACCTGCCGCACTCTCCTGGCCCTGTTCGGCCGCGGCATTCGCCTGCCGCCGCAGTTTCCGCGGAACGCGCGGGCCTATTTGTCCCTTGTTGTCATAGTGGTGCTGCAGAACCGGCTTGAACAGGCCGACGCGCCAAATGACGAAGAACACCACCACGAACAGTACGCCGAAAATGACCCAGCGCACCCAGCCGGACAAGCTGCTGATGAGAAGGCCGACCACCGCCAAAGCGGCTGTGCAGGCATACAAGATAAGGACCGATTTCCGCTGGCTGAAACCGGAGTTCAGCAGGCGGTGATGAATGTGCCCCAGATCGGCCTGGTCAAAGCGCTGGTGCTGACGCGTGCGCCGGATGAAGGCCGAAAGGGTGTCAAGGACCGGTATGCCCGCGATCACGAGCGGCACCAGGTTGACGATGAGGCTCTGCGTACGCACGACGCCCGCGAGCGACACCGCGCCAATGAGCAGGCCTAAGAAGAGCGCGCCCGAATCACCCATGAAGGTGGACGCGGGATAGAAGTTATAGCAAAGGAACGCGAGGCAGATGGCGATAATCGACACGCAAATGATCGCGAGCGTCATGCTTCCCCGCATCGCGACAAGCAGCAGCATTGCCGCCGCCACAATGGCGACGATGCCCGCCGCAAGGCCGTCGAGGCCGTCAATCAGATTGATGATGTTCACGAAGATGACGAGGTAGGCCACCGTCAGGGGGATGTTAAGCCAGCCGAGCTCGATATACGCGCCATCCACCAGGGAACGCACCATGTCGACGGAAACGCCGGAAAGTGCCACGATGGTCGCCGCCAGTATCTGCCCGGCAAGCTTCTGCTTCGGCGTGATCTGCGCGATGTCGTCGATAAGGCCCACGATGAACATCACGGAAATGCCCATGAGCAGCGACGAATACTGGATATCCTTCACGATGTAGAGGTCGGTAATGCGCCATCCAAATTGCGTCACGCCCAGATACAGCGTGAGGCAGCCGGCAAGAAAGCCGACGTAGAGGGCAATGCCACCGCAGCGGGGAACCGGGTGGTCGTTCACGCGGCGGTTGCTCGGGTAGTCAATCGCGCCAATGGTGGCCGCAATCCAACGGGACGGTGGCACCATCATGAGCGTGACAAGGAAAGACACCGCGAACACGATGACCGCTTGCACAATTTCTGGTGTCAAATATTGTTCGAGCACGACTCCGTAGCCTTGTTGATAATTCGTAAGTTGCCATTATAGCGGTCGGTATTATAGCGGCGCGTTTCCGTGAGAAAGGCTCCATCGGGAAAGCCGTCGCTCGAAGGCCCCGCAAGCGTTCTGCGAGAACGAGCGCACGAGGTGCCCTCACGAGACTGCCGCCGCGAGAACGCCTTCGCTAAGAACCGCTAAAACGCCGAGGTGGACTCGCCTGTCGCCCCCTGCACGAGCTGGTTCATGTCTATGCCCAGCTGGTTGAGCGCGATGATCGAGAAGATCCACAGCAGAATGCCCAGGGATCCAAACAGGATGCCGAAATTCGCATTCTGGCGAATCCGCGTACCGTTTTCCGATTTGCCTCGGACGATGATTCCGAAAGCAATCGCCAAACCGCCAAAGAGGCACGGCATAAGAAAGAAGCTCAGAACACCGCAGACCAATGCCGCGATTGCGAGCCTCCTATTATTTGTGTCGTCATTCATTCGCGCCCACCGTTCATGCGAGTCAAGCTTGGCTTCTTATTGTAACGACGGTCTCGAGCTCGCATGAATAATCCGCGAGACATGCGGAATCGCGACCTATGCAGGTTGCGAATTAATGCGCCGGGCGGAGGTGGCGGAGCGCTTTGCGAAAGCGCCCCGGGCATGCACGTCCCGGAGCGCAAACCCTCTCAGAGGGTAAACACACGATAGGCGCTGAACACCGCTTCGGCGCGCTCCTGCGATTCCTCGAGGTCGAGGTCGGCCTCGATGCGGAAATCCATGTCGCCATCGCCATCGAGAAGAATCTGCCGCACGTGCCACACGTGGTCGGATTCCTCATCAGCGTCATCAAGCTCGAAGTACGCCGTCGAGCGGGCGTCGCCATCGGTGCGCAACTGCGCGTGCGCGTCGTAGAAATCCTGCAGCAGCTCGCGCCAGGCGCGCTCGCCAAAATCCCATCCCGCATCAAGCTCGCCCAAGAAAGCAGCCGCCTGCGCGATATCCTCGTCGCGCACTTCCGGCTCTTCCCCTTCCACTTCGAAACCATCGAGCAAGAGCGTATGCGCCTGCGCTTGAGCGCGTGCTCCCGGCTGCGCCATAAGTTTCACGCGGCTGAACAGGGCATTTCGCACAAGCAGCGTAAGACCGCGTCGGTCGGCCACCACCGCGGCCGCACCCGGCGCCGCGATGTCCTCGCCCGGCTCGCCCACGCTTCCCCAATCCTCGAAAAGACTGCGGTCGGTGCCAATGACCGTCATGTGAAGCCAGGAGATGACATCCTCTATCTCGTCGGTGCATTTGTCGTACGGCACCGTGCGATCGAGAATGCGATACACGTCGGCCAGGTAGCGCAGCAGCGCGCCTTCGCTATCCGCGATCTTGTAGGCTGCCACATAGCTCTTGAAGGTATGGCCGCCCTCCACGATCTCGCGCAACACCGACTTCGGCGCGATCTCGTAGTCGCGCGCCCAGGGCACTTCCTCGCAATACATGTCGAAGGCCTGCGCAAGCAGATCCTCGAGCGGCTTGGGATAGGTCACTTCTTCCACGCGCTCGATACGCTCCTCGTAGGGAACGCCGTCCGCCTTCATTTCCGCAATCGCGCGCGACCGCGCCGCACGCTCCTGCGCATTGAGCAGCTGGCGGGGGTTTTCGGCAATGGCCTCTACCATCGAGATAAGGTCAAGCGAATATGTGTCGCTTTCCGGGTCGAGCAGCTCGAGCGCCGCGAGCAGGAACGGCGATAAGGGCTGGTCAAGTGCCAGGTCTTCGGGAAGGTCGGCGGCGACATAGTAGTCACTCGTACCGTCTTCGGCCGTGTTCACGCCAAGCACCTGCGCATTCAGAAGAATGGCGACAATCTCGTTTGCCTGCGCCACAAGCGAGGTCTTCTCCTCGTCGCTCTGCAGCGACAGATTGATGAGTTCCTCGAGGCGTTTGCGCACGTCACCGCCGCGTTCCGTGAGCGCGAGCACCATGGCGTGCGTCACTTTCATGCGGGGGCGCAGCGCTTCGGGGTCGGCGGCCACCAGCTTGTCGTAGGTTCCCTTGTTCCAGGTCACCATGCCTTGTCGCGGCTTCTTCAGCTTGAGCTTGCGCAGCTTCTTCTCGTCGCCGCCCGCCTTTTGGCGCATGCGCGCGTTTTCAATCGCGTAATCGGGCGCTTCCACAATCACGTCGCCTTCGGTATCGAAGCCGGCGCGACCCGCACGGCCCGCTATCTGGTGAAACTCGCGCGCCTGAAGGCGGCGCTGCTTGCGTCCGTCGTACTTGGTGAGCGAGGTGATAAGCACGGTGTGAATAGGCACGTTGATGCCCACGCCCAGCGTGTCGGTACCGCAGATGACGCGCAACAGGCCCTGCTGGGTAAGCTTTTCCACCAGCAAGCGATAGCGAGGCAGCATGCCCGCATGATGCACGCCCACACCCAGGCCGAGCAGGCGCTTGAGCGTGGCGCCAAACGCCGTGGAGAAGTTGAAGCCCCGGCACGCGCGCATCACTTCCGCCCGCTGCTCCTTGTCTGCCACGCCGTAGCTTGCCAGATGCTTGGCGCTTTCAAGCGCAGCCCGCTGGGAAAAGTGGACGATATAGATGGGGTCACCGCCGCCGCGCAGGGCAAGCTCGACCGTTCCCTCGAGCGGCGTTTCGACATACTCGTAGGCCAGCGGCACAGGACGCGGGGCGTCGGTCACCATGGTCACCTCGCGGCCGGTTCGCTCTTCCAAAAGCGTCGCGATGCGCGAAGTGTCGCCGAGCGTCGCGCTCATCAGCAGAAACTGCGTATCGGGAAGCGTGAGCAGCGGCACCTGCCACGCCCAGCCGCGGTCGACGTCGCCGAAGAAGTGGAACTCGTCCATCACCACGTAGCCCACGCCGTCCGCGCCTTCCCAGCGCAGCGAGTCCATCGCGAGAATCTCCGCCGTGCAGCAGATGAGGGGCGCTTCGGAATTCACCACGACATCGCCGGTGATCATGCCGACGTTTTCCTGGCCGAAGTATTCCACCATGTTGAAATACTTCTCGTTCACGAGCGCCTTGATGGGCGCGGTGTAATAGGCCCGCCCGTCGCCGAGGCACAGCGCCTTGAACAGCAGCGATATCGCCACCATCGACTTGCCCGAACCCGTCGGCGTGCCCAGAATCACATGGTCGCCCATCGCGAGCGACAAAACGGCGTCCTCCTGATGCGGCCAGAGGGGATAGCCCTCCTCTTCCGCCCACGAGGCGAAGGCTTCGAATATGTCCTCCTCGCTGGGTGTTTGCTCATTCGCCCGCAGTTTTGAAGCCTGTTCTATCAGCGTTCCCATGCCCATCCTCTTTCATGCTCGCGCTTGCTTGTCAGTGGCGTTGGCGGGGTCTGCCCGCCTGCTCGGCCGTGGCGCTTGCTTGCCCGTCTGTGGCCACAGCGCGAAACCGCAGCCCGTGCACTTGCCCACTCGACCGTGGTACTTGCTCGGCCGTGACGCTTGCTCGTCCGCTCGACCGCGGCGCTGGCGGTGTCTGCACGGCGTGCGCGAAATCGCACACCGCAGCGCCCCGCAAGCCCGCGTTGGCCGTCAACCGCCTTGCGCCTCGCTACCCCGCGTCGGCCAGCAGCTCAGCAAGCTCGAGCCACTGGAGCTCCAGTTCGTCCTTGTTCTCCTGCGCGGCGTCGACCGCCTTCTGAGCCGCCACGAGCGCCTCATAATCGGTCGGGTCTACCGCGAGCTGTTCTTCCTTCGCACGCGCAAGATTCGTCTCGGCGGTCGAAAGTTTGCGCTCAATGCTCGCAAGGTCCTTCTTCGCCTGATAAATCTGCTTGTTGCTCAGACTGGGCGCAGCCGCACCCGCCGTCCCGGACGCCGCAGCTCCCGACGCCCCGTCGACCCCGGCACTACCATCAGTAGCCGCCGCCTGCGAATTCTGCGCGTCCGACGTACCTGCCGCGTTTCGCGCGCTCGACGCGCCCGCGCCCTGCGCAAGCCGCTTACTCTGCGCGACGATGTCGAGATATTCATCCACACCACCCGGCAGATGGCGAATGCCACCATCTATCAGGGCATACTGATTGTCAGTCACGCGCTCCATCAGGTAGCGGTCATGCGTTACCAAAAGCAGCGTGCCCGGCCAGGCATCGAGCAGGTCTTCCATCACCGCAAGCATGTCGGTATCCATGTCGTTGCCCGGCTCGTCGAGAATGAGCACATTCGGTTCCGCAAGCAGCGTGATGAGCAGCTGCAGCCGGCGCTTCTGGCCGCCCGACAAATCCATCACGCGCGAGTTCAGCTGCTGGCGCTCGAATCCCATGCGCTCGAGAAGCTGGCTCGGCGAAACCTCCTTGCCATCCACCACGTAGCGCTGCTTGATGCGCGAAAGCACGACGCGCACATAGTCGTCGGCGACCTCGTCCAGCTCATGCAGGCGCTGCGACAGCACGGCGGCTTTCACCGTCTTGCCCACCTTCAGATAGCCAGTGGAAGGCGCCACCTCGCCCATGAAAAGCCGCATGAGCGTCGTCTTGCCCGCGCCATTCGCGCCCACAATGCCGATGCGCTCACCCGGACCGATGCTCCAATCGACATGGCTCAAAAGCGTCTTGTCGCCGAAAGACACGCTGACATTCACCAGGTCATAGACTTGTTTGCCCAAACGCTGCATCGACATGCGCTTCAATTCCAAGCTGTCGCGCACCGGCGGATCTTCCGCCACGAGGGCACGCGCCGCTTCCATATGGAACTTGGGCTTCGTCGAACGCGCCCGCGCCCCGCGCGAAAGCCACGCGAGCTCCTTGCGCAAGATGCTCTGGCGGCGCTGTTCGCGCACCTGCACCAGACGGTCGCGCTCAACCCGCTGCTGGATGTATGCGGAAAAGCCGCCTTCGAAGGGCGTCAGTTCCGCGTCGTGAACTTCCCACATGTTCAAGCAGACCTCGTCGAGGAACCAGCGGTCGTGCGTCACCACCAGCAGCGCGCCTTCACCCTCGCGCCAGCGCCTTTTCAGGTGCTCGGCAAGCCAGGTGATGGCTTCCACGTCGAGATGGTTCGTCGGCTCGTCGAGCAAGAGCGCATCCCAATCGCCAATGAGCAGGCGGGCGAGGTCGACCCGTCGACGCTGGCCGCCCGAAAGATTGCCCACGAGGGCATCACTCTCGATGTCGGGAAGAAGCGCGTCGATGATCTCGCGCGTCTGCGCGTTGGATGCCCATTCGTATTCCGGCACATCGCCCACGACGGCATGCAGCACGGTATCGGCGTCCTCGAGCTTGTCAGCCTGGCCCAGATAGCCGAGCGTAAGGCCGCCGCGTGCCTGCACACGCCCTTCATCAGGTTCAACGATGTGCATGAAAAGCTTTAGGAGCGTCGATTTGCCATCGCCGTTCTTGCCCACGATGCCAATGCGATCGCCGTCGTTCACGCCCACGGTCAGATTTTCGAACACCCGCTTTGTCGCGAACTCGATTCCGACCTTCTCACACGCCATCATGAACGCCATTGACCACTCCTTTTCTGGGAAAGGAACATTATACGGCGGTGCTTTGCCCCACACGTTCGCAGCTCGCTTTCAGCACGGGCTTTCCCATAAAGTGAAATCATTTCGCATGCCCGCTGGCGCCACGGATACGTCCCGTGCGCGGCGCTAGAATACCTGCGTACATCACGTAAAGGGAGGTCACCTTCACATGGAAGGTCTGTTTGACGCCATATCCGCCTTGCTCGCACTGCTCGTCATAACCGCATTCGGCTACATTGCCGCCCGGCTCGGCTATCTCAATTCCAAGGTGGAATCGTCTTTCACGAAGATCCTTCTGAATGTCACCCTGCCCTGCACGATCATCCATTCCGTCCTGGAGATGGAAGGAAGCACCGACTACTCGATGGTCAGCGAGGCGTTCGTGCTTGGCGTCGTGATGTTCGCCATCATGCTTGCGGCCGGCGGGCTTTGCGTTCTGCTGCTGCGACCCCCGAAAGGGCAACGACACCTCTACGTGTACCTGAGCATTTTCACCAATCTCGGTTTCGTAGGAATCGCCGTCGTGTCGAGCGTCTACGGAGGCGGCGCGGCTTTCGTGGGAAGCATTTTCATGACCGTCGTGAATCTGTTCTTCTACACGCTTGGCATCATCATCCTGAAAGGCGGCGTGCCGAAGGGCGGGCTCAATCTGCGGACGGTGCTCAATATGCCGTTGCTATCGTGCCTGGTCGCGATGGCGATTTTCTTCTCGGGGCTGCCGCTGCCCGCGTTTCTCGAGCAGACCTTCAGCCTCACCGGCGGCATCACCGCTCCGCTCGCGATGATGCTGGTGGGCTATGCGATCGCGCAGTCGAATGTGCGCGAGGTACTGACCGATTGGCGCATGTACCTGTTCATCATCCTGCGCTTTCTGCTGCTGCCCTGCGCCTGCTACGCGGCGATTCACACGCTGGTCGCGAACACGCTCGTGCTGAATGTGTTCACGCTGTACATGGCGATGCCGGTCGCTTCGCTCGCGCCCATGCTCGCCATGGCCTACGGGCAGGATTCCAAGCTGCCCGCGCGCGGAACGGTGCTGTCGATTCTCGCCTCGTTCATCACGCTGCCGCTCGTGATGGCGTTCATGAGCTTCGTGGGTTAAGGGCAAGCCACAAGCTCTGAGCGAACACAGGTGGAAGCGGGTCGCGGGTCAGAGGCGAAGGCGAACAACGCTTCTGCGAGAACGCCTCCGCAAGCAAGCGACGGCGCCGTTCGAACCATGCACTTCTCGAACGGCGCCTTCACATGGCGCCGTCGTGAGCACGCGAACTTACCCTACCGCAGCAAGCTTGGTCGTGGGAATCTGGACGAACTTGCATCCGTCCAGGTAGCTTGCCGCCGCAGCGCCCGCCAGATCGCATACGGCATCACCGCCCAGCGCCACCACCATATCGGTGCGCGTGAGATGTCGCGCTGCAAGCTGGTCGAGAATGGCCGTGCGCTTGGTCGCCTCTTCGCTCTTCTCGCCACGCGGAATGTCGCAGATCGAAACCTCGAAGCCCGCCGTCATGAAGCTTTCCATCACCTGGTCAATGTAGAGATCTTCCACGATGTCATCGGTCACAATGGCGACCCGCAAGGTCTCCTCGTCAACCGGCACGCAATCCACTACCCGATTCAGCGGAGCCTCGCATACGGTCGCATTTGAACCGGTTCCCGCCAGCACCTGCACAACGGCGTTGCCCTTTACGTCTGTTGCAATCATCGGCTTTGACCTTTCTCATTCCACATCTGACTTTTGGCGCATAAAAGAAAACCCCCGCAGCGCATGGCTGCGGGGGTTCGATTTCGCGTTCCTTTCGGGAAACTAATCGCACACGCATTCAGCCACGCCACTTAAAGGCCCGGTAAACCAGAAACCAAAGTAGAAATAGCTGTTATATGCGAACGTCACGATTAAATAGCCTCCTTAAAGCTTGGGGAAACTTTAGCAGCCCCCGTCCACCCGCGCAAGTTCTTTCAAGCAGACGGTTTCGGGGCGCCGACTCTTCCGCTATCTAAAGAGCTCATCGTGGCTACCGGTGCGCTCGAAGAAAGCGACTCTTTCGTTGGACGACCAAATCACCAACCAATCGCCGGAGTTGGCAACATGGCACTCGCTCCGTCCAGCCCAAGCGCCACTGAGGCGATGCATATTGTGGCGGCGTTTGAGAATCTCCAGCGATTCCGGCGAGTTCTCTAACACCAGATCGATGAGCTCCTGTAGCTTGCTTAAATCCCAATTGCGCCGCCGTGCCTTCTTCTTTAAATCGCGAGAGAAGGCGGCAGAGAACTCCGCTGTGAGTTTTCCCATTAGCTCATCGCCGCGCTAATAAGGCTTGCGCCGTCAGAAAAGCGTCCTTCCTTTCCGGAAGCCAGGAACGCATCGCCCTCACGGATAGCCTCTAGGCTCTCGGCGTTCGGCTCTTCGGGCGCAAACGTCAGGGGTATACGACGCGTGTTCACCATCTGCTTATAGAAGGCGCGCGTTACCGAGGAGAGATCGAGACCATAGTAATCCGCCACTTCAGAAGCGCCGCGTTTCAAATCGTCATCAATACGTATGGTCAAAGTCGAAGTCGACATGTGCACTCCTATCACTAGCTGTATGCACATCTGTATCATATCGCACATACAACCGTTGCTTAATGTAATTATTAGCTTGCTAAGTATTCACATGCAGACGCACGCTCAAGACTTGCGCCGTCGGGGCGGTGGCCCGCCCGAGCGACCCCTTCAAATTATGAAAGAACCACCCCATCTTGCAGGGGATATCTTCGTGGTAGCATGTGGCAGAAGTCTATTCGTCATCCTGGAGAGCATATGGACAGCAGTCTTTTCTTGTACGTCATCATCGCCGTTATCGTGATTGCCGTTATCGGTATGCTCGCCTTCCAAAAGAAAAAGAACGGTGGCGCGACGGAAGCCACCAAGGACAAAGCTTCCGCAACTGAGAATGCCAGCGCTGAGTCATCCGAAACCGAAGCGAAAAAGGATGAGCCTTCCGCTTCTAATGCGACCGCGGATGACAACGCAAAAGACGAAAGCACTGGCGACGAAAACAGCAACGCCGACGCAGACGGCGATGCCGCAGACAAGAAGCCCGGTTCCGACGATTCCACTGAAGCCGCCGATGACAACACCCCCGAAGGGCAGGCGGACGAACCTGCTGCGCCCCTCACCGAAGAGGAAGCGCTCAATCAAGCCCAGATGCAGATGGCGCAGGCTCATCAGCGCATACACGACGCGCTCGAAGCGTTCCACCACTTCCACGACGAGCTTATCGCAGGCATCTACCACGAGGCGAAGTCCGGCTGCGATGCCCTCTTCAAGCAGCGTTTCGGCGTGACGCGCCCGCCGCGCGCAAAGCAGCCGCAGGACGATCCGGAAGTCCAGGATTTTCTGCGTGAGAACTATGCGGCGCTCCGCGATGTCGTTCTCGCCAAAGCAACCCTGTATCTGATGGATGAGGAAACGCAGCGCCGCTTGGACGCGCTCACCATTGAGGAAGAGACCGTTGAGCCCGCCGCCGCGAGCGCTGAAATCGCCCAAAAGGTGCGCGCCGAATTCGATCCCGAAAGCGTTCGCGTCTACATCCTCGCCGCCATCAGTGCGCGCTACAACGAGCAGGGCAACGCCATCGGCGACCTGCCTTGGCCCGCCTACGCCACCATGAGTTCAAAAGGCTATGGTGAGCTGGTCCTTTGCGAAGGCGCACCGGTCTTCGCGCAAGACGCCTATCGCGAATACACCTGGAAGCGCTTCCACACCGGCAAGCGCGCCGAAAAGCCCACGCGCGGCGAGTATTCCTGGCCAGCTTCTCATGGACTCGGCGACGGCATGACGCTCTACCAGCTCGAAACCCCCGCGGGAACCTTCACGGCCGAAGGGCCGCAAGGCGTCCTGCCGCTCTGCGAATGGATCAACTGCGCCTGGATGCGCCACAGCCTCGAATATCAGGGCGCGCTCCTTGTTCCCGCCACGCAGCGCAGCTTCCTCATCAACATTGAAGGGCTCCATAAGGGCGATACCATCACGCTTTCCTTCGACGGCGGCGACTTCCTTCACGACATCGGCGACAGCGCCTATTTCCTCAATGCAATGGGAGAGGCGCCCGACATGCCGGGTTCCTTTGTCGGCATCTCGATTTCCAATGCGAATGCCGCGAGTCCTGGGGAAGCGCCCTATGAGGTGGAATCGCGAGACGGCAAGGGGTTCCAGCTGCGCATGACGCAGGACGCCCGCCACTACGATGCCGACACCTATCCCCAGTTCGTTGAAGCGCATATCGCCTGGGCGCAGGAGCCCTCGCCTCGCCCTGAGCGCATCATCCGCCACGTGACGCACTAGCTTCCCCCGCGGAGACGCCCGCCACGGGACCACGCCGCACCAGATTCCCCTGCAAAGGCGCCCGCCGCGGGAACTTGCTGCGCTGGTTCTCCTACAAGAGCTCGCCACGCCCGCAGCGAAAGCGCGCCAACCGCAGCGCCTTTCGGCAGCATTACCCATACGCCACCCATACATCCCTCACATACGTCAACACGCGATTCCCCTTCCGCAGCTTTGCTATACTCTCGAAGTACGTTCGCAAGGAAGGGAACATCATGATTAAAAAGTTCATCCTGCTTGCCTTTGCGGCGGCACTCTCCTTGTGCCTGTGCGGATGCCTTGAGCAGCAGCAAACAACCGATCCCGCTGTCGACGAGACCGGCCACAGCGACCCGATTCCCGATATTTCCGTCGTTTCAAACGGCTCGCTTTCCGCTGTTGTCGTGGGCAAGGGAGATGACGGCATCGTTCTCGAAATCACGAATTCCGGGAACGAGAGCACGATTAACGCCACCTTCACCTCGGTCAAGATTGGCGGTCAGGAATACGAAATCAACCAGGCCGATTACGAAAGCAGCCCGCTTTCCATCGTCCGTGATGGGGAAAGCAGCAAGACGATCAATCTGAATCTCGCCGCGAATGATTTCGTACGCCTGAAGGTGTCGAGCAGCGAGCTTTCAAGCGCCGACGATTACAACAACGTCGACCTTACGTTCAACGAGACCTATATGGGCGACAACGGTTCGGTCACCAAAACGAACCGCAGCATCAGCATCAAGAACGCTTAAGAGTTCGGTGGGCGCGGCGACGCCCACACACGGCGAATGCTCCCGCGCACTTACTGGCGGACGTAGATCATGCCCTTCTGCACGTTGCTCACCACAACGCCGGTCTTGGAGTCCTGAGCGTGCACCATCTTGCCGTTGCCAATGTAGATGCCCGTATGCTGATTGCCATTCTTCTCGTGGATAACGCACACGTCACCCGGCTGCGGGTCGGACACCTGATTCCAATTCACAAAGTCGGCCGTCGTGCCAAGACGCGTGTTCTTGCCGGTCAGCGCGTAGCTCACAAAGCCCGAGCAGTCGTAGCCGCCATCGCTGCCACCGACGCCTCCCCACACATATTTGGCGCCAAGCTGCGACATGGCACGCGAAACGATATCGCTGCCCGTTGCGGAACTGTACGCAGAAGGATCACTGTAGGTGTTGCCATTGGAGTCAGTAATCGTGCCATCGGAATTGACCGTGCCGCCACTCTGTTCAATGGCATCAATCACCGTCTGATCGTTTGCCGCCTGCTGTTCTTGCTGAGCCGCAATATACGCCTGCTCTTCGGCAGTCAGCGAATCGTACTTCGCCTGAAGCGACTCGGTCAGCTCTTCGGCTTCCTTATAGGATTTCTCAGCCTCATCGGCATAGTGCTCGGCGCTCTGCACTTTCTCCTCGAGCACCGCTTGCTGCGTGCGGCTCTCGTTGCGCAAATCGCGCTCCTTCTGGATGAGCTCCGCATCGCTCATGTTCATGATGTTGATGAGCTCAAGGTTCTGCGTAAACTCGCTGAGAGTGGTGCTTCCAAGCAGAATGTCAATCCACGAACCGATGCCATCGCGATAGAGCTCGCGTGCGCGGTCGCCCAAGCGATCCTGCGCGACCTCCAGCTCTTTTTCAATCTGGTCGAGCTTGTCCTGCGCCTCGTCGCGGTCATTCACCGCATCGCTGTAGTCCTGCAAGGCGGTGAAGTATTTCTGAGACGCCTTGTCGAGGGTTTCCTGCTGGGCGCAAAGCTGCGTGTACGCTTCCTCGCTGGTCGTGGGCTCGTCCGCCATTGCGTGCGGCGCCATAGCCAGAGAAACCGAAAGGACAATCGCGGCAGTCACTCCTGCTTTGAGCCACTTTGTCGTATTCGCTGCTTGCAGCTGCATATTTTGCACGCCTCCTGGTCTTCACCCACATTGATATTCAGCGAAATCCTACCATGCCTTACGAACTATGGGGGAGGCATCGGCGTGAATACACCCGATATAGTACGTGCGCGTGAAGGTTCCGCAAAGACACCTCGGGAAGCCGGGGGCATAGCGGGGCGCGGGGCGTCACTTGCGGAACGCGAAACGGCTTATGCGTGCGACGGCATAGACACAGGCCCCAAAAGCAAAACAGCCTGCAGAAAATCTGCAGGCTGAATTTTACTGGAGCCAACGATCGGACTCGAACCGATGACCTGCGCATTACGAGTGCGCTGCTCTACCAACTGAGCCACGTTGGCTTGTGCTTTGTTACCAAAGCAAGCGTGAGTATATGCTATTTCGCCCACCAGTGCAAACGCGGCCCTGTGGTTAATTTGCGAACCGCCAATCCGACTAGTCCTGGTTGGCCTCGGCGCTCCAGTCCTGGTCGTTCGGACGCGGCATCTTATGACCACCGAGCAGGTGAATATGCAGATGGCGAACACTCTGGCTCGCATCCTCACCCGCATTCAGCAGCAGGCGGAAGCCCGACTCGTGCACGCCCTGAAGGTCAACGACCTTCTGCACCACCTTGAAGAGATGGCCCAGGAGCTCTTCGGGCACGTCATCGGCCACATCCGCATAATGATCCTTCGGGATGATGAGCGTATGCACCGGCATCAGCGGCTCCATATCGGGGAACGCGACGCAGTATTCATCCTCGTATATCAGCTTCGCGGGAATCTCACCCGAAGCAATCTTGCAGAACACGCAGTTTTCGTCAGTCTTCACAGCAATCCTCCTTATCGACACCTTTCGCATGATAGCAGGCCGAAACCAAATCTAAAGCATCTTGTTCTTGTCACGCATGCGGCGCTTCTTGCGCTCCTGCCCGAAGAGCTTCCATACCAGATAAATCGAAATCGCCAGCGCGCAGGCGAAGCCCAGGAAACCAATAATCGGTATGCCAAGCACCTGCGGTTCCATGTTGGTCTGGCACAGAAGGCTCGAACCCACAAAAAGGCCCGCGGTGATGATGCCCATTTCCAGGCGCTCGACGGAGCGACGCAAGGCGCTCACTGGCTCTTCGATATCGCGCAGCTGCATGTTGATCTGCAGTTCGCCTTTCTTGAGCTCGGAGAGCACATCGTAGGTCGCCTGTGGAATCTTGACGGCATGTTCCGCCGCACGATACGCGTCAACCGCCGCCGCTTCAGCCCGCTCCATAGGATCGAGGCTGTTCATCGCCGTGCGCTGCAGGTAGCGCTCGAGCGTCGCCGTCACGGATATTTCGGGATTCATATATTGCACGGTCCCCTGCAGGGTCATAAGTCCGCGCGCAAGGGACAGGAACGAACCCGGCATATCGATATGCTGACCACGTAGCAGGTTGAGCAGGTCGTTTATGCCATTCGCGAGATCGAGATTCGAAATGTCGCGGCTCGCGTAACGCATGAGCAGCGCATCGGTATCGCGCAGCAGGCGCACATGGTCGACCTTGCCCTGCGCATGCCCCCATATGAGGAAGATGCGCTTCGCTTCCACTGCATCGCCGAAGGCCACGGCCTTGAAGAGGTCGTACAGCAGCTCGCGCTCGCCGCGCGTGATGCGACCCATCATGCCCATGTCGATCCACACGATGTCGTCGCCACGCACCATCACGTTCGCCGGATGCGGGTCCACGTGGAACAGGCCGTCCTCCAGCATCTGGTCAAGGTAATTCTGGACGATGCGATTGCCGAATGAGCGAATCTTCCGGTCGCCATACTTTTCGCGCAGCTCATCAAGGTGTTCGAAGCTCAAGCCGTCGATGTATTCCATCACGAGAACGTGCTCGCTGCTCAATTCCTCATACACCTGCGGACTTGAAATGCCGCGACGCGTTTCGTTGAAGCGGTAGAACTCGCCAAGGTTCTTCGCTTCCACCCGGAAGTCGATCTCCTCGTTGACCGTGCGGTCGAGCTCGTCAATGAACTGCACGATATCGAAGTCGATGCCTATCTGCGACGAACCTTCGAGAAGCTCGCTCGCCTTCCGCAAAAGCTTGATATCCTCGCGCATCTTCGGCTTGATGCCCGGCCGCTGCACCTTCACCGCCACGTCCTCGCCCGTCTTCAAACGGGCGCGATGCACCTGCGCGATGCTAGCGCTTCCCAAGGCGGCCGTATCAATCGACTCGAATATCTCGTCGTAGCGTTCGCCGTATTCCGCACGCAGGATTCGCTCTATGTCGTCATAGGGAAGGGGATTGCTCTCGTTGCGCAAGCTGGCGAAGGCGGCGCAGTATTCCGCCGGGAAAAGGTCAGCGTGGCTTGAAACCATCTGGCCGAGCTTCACGAAGGTCGGCCCGAGCTCTTCGAGAACGGCCTTCGCGGTTTCCGGGGTGGGACGGCGCAAAAACTGGTACTTGTTCAGGATGGAAATGATCTCCATCAGGCGACGGCGCGACTCCGCGTCCATCGTCATGCTCGCAAGCGCACGCGCCTTTGCAACTTTACTTGCGGTTGCTGCAGCCATGTGCGCCTCCCTTCCCGGAATGAAACTAATTGGTGGTCTCGGCGCGAGACCAGGGCTTATGTGAGCCCCTTATCGGGTGCCCAAGGATCGGCTTGCAAACCCCAGCCCAAGGGCTCGCGGATTGCGCCCTTGAGCGGGCGCCCAAGGGACCGCGACTTCGCCCTTGAGCGGAGCGCCCTGAACCGGAGCCCTCGATTCGACCGCCCTACAGGCTAAGGCCGAAGGGATCGTAGGGACCACGCAGCGTGTTCACGATGTCCTGGCCAAATGCGAATGCCGACTCCGGGCCGTTCGCGGTAATGATGGGCGCGCCATCCACTTCCGTCTGGACAACAGGCGAAGTGAGCACCTTCGCGCCATATTGGCGCAGCTCATCGTGGTAGTCCGGGAAGCTTGTCGCCTCAACGCCGCGCAGCAGGCCCGCATGGGCAAGGATGATGGGAGCCTTGCAAATGGCGGCAACCAGGCAGCCACGCTCATGCGTCCGCAGCGCAAGCGAATGTGCCAGCGGGTCTTCGGCATACACGCCAGCGCCCGAACCGCCCACAAACACGACGGCATCCCAATCCTGATTGGCAGCGTCGGCCAGGGACATGCGCGCATGCACGATGCTTCCACGCGTGCCGTAGCATTTGCCCACTTCGGTGCTGACAACCGTCACGTCCGCCTTCGCGAGGTTCAGCGACGCATGAGGCTGCGCATACTCCTCATCGCGAAACTGGTCCGGTGCTATCACTATCGCAACCTTCTTGTCGCTGAGATCTTTCATCCCGCATCCTTTCGTTCAAATTGAAGTTTGCGCCACGTCCCTGCGGCGTGCGCTATTTGTTTACTTGCCGTTACGCGCCTTGCTTCGCGCCTTTTTCGTACGCCGCGCGCTTCTAACTTATTTCCCGAGAATTCCCTCGGACGCCGCCACAAGCTTCGCGCGCAGCTGTTCTGTCTCCTCCTCGGTTGCCGCATGTGCGAACACATACGCCTTCACCTTGGGCTCGGTGCCACTGGGACGGAAGATCACCTTCTGGCCGCCCTCGAGGTCGAACTCAAGCACATTCGCGGAAGGAAGGCCGCTCACGCCCGCCTTGTAATCGAGCACCGCCTGAACAGCGAGCCCGCCAATCTCCGCCGGGGGTTCCGCACGCAGGCCCGCCATCAGGGAATCCATCGCAGCAGCACCCGCGACGCCGTCGAATTCCGCCGTCACCGTCTTATTGCGGTAATAGCCATGCTCGCGATAGAGATCCTCGAGCGCATCGGCCAGGCTCTTGCCGCGCGCGCGATAATAGCGCGCCATCTGGCAAATGAGCATGCTCGCCACGACCGCGTCCTTGTCGCGCGCATGGGTGCCGGCCAGGTAGCCGTAGCTTTCCTCGAAGCCGAACACGAAACGCTCAGGATGGCCCTCCGCCTCGAGGTCGGCAATCACGCCGCCGATATATTTGAAGCCCGTCAGCACGCGGCGAATCTCGATGCCGTACTTTGCCGCGACCGCGTCGACCATGTCGGTCGAAACGATGGTCGTCACCGCAACCGGGTTCGCTGGCAGCGTCCCGTTCTCGCTATGCACGCGCCCGATGTAGTCGAGCAGCAGCACACCCATCTCGTTGCCGGTAGGCAGCACGTAATCGTCGCCCGCCTTTACCGCCGTACCTACGCGGTCGGCGTCGGGATCGGTCGCAAGCAGCAGGTCGGGGTGCACCTGTTCGCACAGGTCGATGCCCTTCTGCAGAGCCTCGCGCATCTCGGGGTTCGGGTACGGGCAGGTGGGGAAATTGCCGTCGGGGTATTCCTGCTCCGGCACCACCGTCACGTCGTCGATGCCGATGCGCTTGAGCACCGCGAGCACGCATTCGCGGCCCGTGCCATTCAGAGGCGTGTAAACAAGCTTCAGCGGAACATCATTGTCGCCGGCAGCGCTCACGCTCTGCTGCTGCACCGCGTCGAGGAAAGCCTCAATCGTCTCGTCGCCAATCCAATGGATTTGGCCCGCCGCCAAGGCTTCTTCGAAATCGGCGCGCTTCACATCGTCGAACGCGTCGGTGTTCTGAATGCTCGCCTGAATCTCGTCGGCCATCGCGCTTGCGATCTGGCAACCATCGCTGCCGTACACCTTGTAGCCGTTGTACTTGGCGGGATTATGGCTTGCCGTCACGTTCACGCCGGCATCGCAGCCCAGATGACGCACGGCAAACGAAAGCGCGGGCGTGGGCTCGAGACGCGGGTAGATCCACGCGACAACGCCATTGCCTGCGCAAATGGCAGCCGTTTCACGTGCGAACAGTTCGGAATTGATACGGGAGTCGTAGCAGATCGCCACGCTCGGCTGCTCACCTTCCTTCTTGTGCGCGTTCAGGTAGTTGCACAGGCCCTGCGTCGCCTGACCAACGGTGTACACGTTCATACGGTTCGTGCCGGGTCCCAGCACGCCACGCAAGCCTGCCGTGCCAAATTCGAGCGTGCGGTAGAAAGCGTCCTCAATAGCGGCTTCATCTTCCGATGCAAGCAAGGCATCCAGCTGGCGTTTCAGCTCGGGGTCGCTCACGCGCTCCTGCCATCGTGAAATCAGCTGCTCGTATTTCATGATTGTCCTTCCCCTAGGCCGGGTTATTCATCTTGAAATTCTTAATCTGTTTCTGTCACATGGGTAATGCCCTGTGCAAGCATCGTAAACACGTGGCTATCGTCAAGGGCGTATCGCACGTTTTTTCCATCGCGCGTCGAACGAACGAGTTTTGCCTGTTTGAGCGTCCGCAGCTGGTGCGACACGCCGCTCTGCGACACACCCACCACCTCGGCGATCTCGTTCACATAGAGCTCGCGCTCCATCAGCGCGTAGAGAATGCGAATGCGCGTGGTGTCCGCGAACACCTTGAACAGGTCGGCAAGATCGTAGAGCACTTCCTCATCAGGCACGCCGCCATCAAGCACCATGCTTTCCGCCTCGTCAAGATCACGCACCTCTGCCATGCAATTCCCCTTGTCATTTCTGTTCAGCATTCGGTTCATTATACCGAATCGAATTCGCACGGCTTTCGCACGGGCCTCACACGCCACCCGCTTGTTGCTTGAACGGAGTCTTACCTCATATGACATGTCGCTTATCGTATCCGGCGAAAGTCAGAAGCATGCGAATGCTTGGGCCGGCTTCTGCGAAATGAAGAAGCTCCCTGCGAAATTGCACCTCACCAGATTCACTCAAACCGGTACCAATCGCGCAAGGCCGCTTTACAACAGTAGCCACATGCGCCTACAGGCCGAGGCACGCGGCGCAGCAAGGGCGCCCATCCTGCAAGTTCGCCGCACAACAAGAACGCCTCCTCCCGAAGGAGAAGGCGCTCACTTTCAAACGGTGGCTCTATAGAAGCTTGCCGTGTTAGCCCACGTAGCGATAGACGAGCATCTTCGTGTCGGCCGACACCTGCTTCGAAGTCTTCAGGCAGGCAGCCGTGCTCTTCGATGCCTTCGACGCCTTCGACGCGCTCATGAACACGCGATTGGTTCCGGGCGTTCCCTTATCGGCATCCGTGCCCTTCAGCGTGTTCTCGTACACCGAGTTCGCGATGTCGCTGCCCACATACAGGCAGGCGCGATTCGAGGTGGCCTTGCAGGTCTTGCCCTTACTGTTCACGTAGGTCGAGGTGCCCTTGACGGAAATGAGAATGTCGCCAGGCTGCAAGGTGCTGATGTCGCCCGTGTAGTTGCCCACGCACTCCCACTTGCTCGACTTGTTCATGTACGTGTACATCTTCTTCAAGGTGTTGGGGAACTTGCTATCAACGCCCGATGCCCGCACGACAGTCGCAATGGACGCGTTGCTCTGCATCTGGCGGTTGCTCTTCGTGTAATACGAACCGAGCTTCTTCTTCACGGCATTCAGATAAGCCTTCGTGCCGGTTCCCTTGGATTTGTAGACGATGCGGGAATAGGAAAGCTCCGCGCCCTTCTGGGCGATGGCGGCGGCACCCTGAGAAGCCTGCACCGTGTCCGCGGCGTTCGTCTTGGTCGCCGTGCTCGAGGTCGTCGTCTTGGTGGAGCTCGTCGTGGTCTTGCTCGTCGTGGTCGCGCTAGACGACACCTTGGCGGAACCCGTATAGCGGAACACGATCATCCGCGTATCCGCATAGGCCTGCTTCGCCGTTTCCAGGCAAGCAGCAGAACGCTTCGCGGAATTCTTCGTCGACTTGTGCGCGCTCACGAACACGCGAGAGCTGCCCGGCGCGCCCTTGTCGGCATCCGTGCCCTTCAGCTGGCTGTTGTAAACGGAAGTGGCAATCTTCTCACCGACATACACGCAGGTGTGGCTCGTTGCGGCCTTGTAGGTCTTGCCATTCTTCTTGTAGGTCGTGGTACCTTCGATACGAATGAGAATGTCGCCCGGCTGCAGCATGCTGGTCTTGCCCGTGTAATTGCCCAGGCAGGTCCAGTTCTTCGAATTCTTCAGGTACTTATAGATGGAAGCGTTCGTCTGGGCGAATTTGCTATCCACGCCGGACATGCGCACCGACGTCGCCACCGGCACGTTGCACTGCATCTGCTTCTTGTTCTTTGCGTAGTAGCTGCCCATGTACTTCTTGCAGGCAGCCATATACGCTTTCGTTCCCGTGCCCTTCGACTGGTAGGTCTGCTTCGAATAGGAAATGGAAGCAGCCGACTTTGCGATCGCATCGCCCTGCGACGACGCATGCGCTGTGGCGGGGCAAAGGCAAACTGCAAGCGCGAGAGTGATAAACAGACTTGCGGCAAGAGCGCAACGAGAGCGCAAACTGCCAGCCACGTTATTAAGCTTCATCTCCATCCGGTACCTCCCATACGTATGAACACATATTATATCCTAGCTGATAAACGCTGTAATCCCCCAGATGGCGCGGCTAACGGACACCCTGCGCACAAGCAATGCGCATATCTGGGTAAAACCACGGGATTACACGGACGATGCGCCCAGCACCAGATCGGGAATGCGCGAAATCGCAGGTGGGCTCGCAGCCATCGAGAGTGCCAGGCGCGGATCCGTATTCCACCGGCACGCAGTCACAATTCAAGCGGCGCATAACATTCTCCGCCACACCACTTCCCCGCCAAGCCCAAAAGAAAAGGTCCGGAGAACAAGTCTCCGGACCTTGCACGCGCGTTTATCGCGTTAGTTCAGCAGATGCTGTTAGCCCACGTAACTGGGGAGCACGTAGTCCATCTGGCCGTTGTGCTGCTGGCACGCACGGGCGATGGTGATGCGCTGAACGGTCGGGGTGCCCTCTTCGAGCCACATGGCGCGGGAGTCACGGTAGAGGCGCTCGACCGGGCCGTACTCGTTGTCCTCGAAGTAGCCGACGCCACCGAAGATCTCGAGCATCTCGTCAGCAACGAGGCGGGTCATGTCAATCGACTGCAGCTTGCAGAGAGCAGCCTTCTCAGCGATGTACTCGCCGTTCGGGTTCTCGTCGAAGTACATGGCAAAGTCGCGAACCATGCAACGGGTTGCATGGATGGCCTGCTGCATGTTGGCGATCTTCATCTTGATAGCCTGACGCTGAGCGATCGGCTTGCCGAAGGTCACGCGGTCATTCGCACGCTTGAGCGAAATCTCGAGCATGCGCTGAGCCATGCCGATGTTGGAGTCGGCGATGTGCACGCGGGAAATGTCGAGGGAGTGCATAGCAACTTCCATGCCCTGGCCCTCTTCGCCGAGCAGGTACTTCTTGTCGAGCTTCAGGTTGGTGAAGCGCAGGCCTGCATGGCCAGCACCGCGGCAGCCCATCATGTGCGGCATCGGAACGGTCTCGAAGCCGGGAGCGTCGTTCGGGACGAAGAATGCGGAAAGACGGGAGTCCTTGTCGCTGTTCTTGTCGGTCACAGCAATGACGTAGGTGTAGTCAGAGCAGTCGGTGTGGGAAATGAGCCACTTCTCGCCGTTGAGGATGTAGTCGCCGTTCTCGTCCTTGTCAGCGGTGGTGTGAAGGTCAGCACCAGTGCCGCCGGTCAGCTCGGTGATGGCGAAGTTGCAGTAGATGGTCTTGTCCTGGAACTTGTCCATCAGCTCTGCCTTGACTTCCGGCTTGCCGAAGTCCTCGAGGATACGCCAGTTCATGTCGGCTGCATGATGCAGGTGCATACGCATGCCGCCGGGGCCACGGGAGAACTGCTCCTGGACCTGGAGGATCTCGAGCTCATTCAGATCCCATCCGCCGTACTCGGAGGGAAGGTAGAAACGATAGAGGTCGTTCTTCTTCGCGAGCTCATAGAACTCCTCGGGGAAGACGTTGGTCACCTCGATTTCCTTCTGCATCTCCTCGAAGGGACCCTCGGCCAATTCGCGAATCTGCTTCAGATAGGCCTGGAACTGTTCGTCCGTAATCTTTGCATTGGGGTTCATGCAGGACTCCTTTCGTGGGCGCATTGACGTGCCCAAACATCTCGCCTTCTGGCTACATGGGGTATTGTCCCGCAGTGCTTACGGGACTTCCAATAAGTTTTGATTTGATATTTTCCGCTCGCCTAAAAATTCCTGAATGGATTGAGAGCGAATCAATAGGATGTGCTAGCGCGTCAAACAAGGGTCGCGCCATGCGAGCCCGGGCGCTGTCTGAGCGTTGCCCCATCCCAAGAAAAATGCCGTCACCCGGTTGGGCAACGGCATCAAATCTCGTGATTTCCCGCAGCGGCAAGCGATGGGCAATTCGCGCGGACCCAGGCGTGCACGCTCTTCGTGCTAGCTGCGCGTGGCGCCCTGCGAACCCACAATCGAGCGACCTTGCTCACCCGACGGCGCGCCAATCAAATCTTCGTCGAACATCGCCTGCGTATGGATGACCCGGCCCGGCGTGATCGTATGCTCGGCGGTCGACACCGGAGCACCGAGGGAATTCATATGCAAACGCTGCGCCATGGGCTTGCCGCCGTTGAAGGAGCAAACGAAGTCGATGAAGTTCTCAACGACACGCGGGTGGAACGCGCTCTTCCTATATATAAGGTAGACGAAGTGGAAATCCTCGGGCACGTCCTCAAGCGGAACCACGCGCAAGCGGCTGAAAGGCAGAATGCCCAGCGTCTCGAGTGCAATTCCCACGGCGGACGAATCGGAGTCGACCATGGAGCCGAGCGTGATCTCGTCTTCGGCCGTTCCGTAAATGGTCGCGTTCGGCACATGCTTGCGCAGAATCTCGTTGACCTCGCCACCCAGCGCGGTCTCTTTCGGATAGGTGTACATCTTCGCGTGCGAAAGCTCTTCGAAGCTCACGCTTTCGCGCGTCGCAAAGGGACTGAAATCATGCACGAGCGCAACGAGTCGCTGCGACACGACCGGCACATAGCCAAGGTCGCCGCGCTCGGGAATCTGACTGCCGAAAACCACGTCGTAGCGGCCCGCCATCAGGTCGTCCACAAGGCTTTCGGTCAAGCCCTGGTAGGTGTTGATCTTGATGTTCTGACCATACTTCGTGCGAAAGCCGCGAAGCAGCCGCGGCAGATAATCCGCCTGAATGGTGTAGATGACGCCAAGGTCGAAGCTGCCCGAAGGCGCGCCCGCTTGCTCATGCGCGACATCCACCGCCTTGTCAATCAGTTCGAGCGCCTGCGAAATGTACATGTTGAAATCGCGGCCCTGCTTCGTCATCTTGACGTTGCGACCGTCTTTTTCGAAGAGCGGAATGCCTAATTCCTTCTCCAGCTGGCTCACTGCATTAGACAGAGTCGGCTGAGTGATAAAAAGCTGCTCGGCCGCGCGGGTGTAATGCTGTACCTCAGCAAGGGTCCGAAAGTAGTACAAATGCGAGAGATTCATGGTATTCCGCCTGCTCATAGTGCCGTTTTCCTGCGTCTATAAAGACGCCGAATGGTTTAACGCGCCTTTGGTAAAGGATAGCACACCCCTATGAGTTAACGTGGAATCTATAGGTATTACCTTTCCTGTGCGCTATAATGCTTCCCGTGAAAAGATGCGAGCCGGAGGAGCTCACATCAGTGTAACGAGGAAAGGAAGTTACAAATGGCTAATTGGTTTGCTACCCAGCCGAATCAGGTCATGGCCGGCAAGACCGCAGTTGTCATGGGCGGCGGCTCTGGCATCGGCAAGGCAACGGCTGAGGCTCTCGTTGCTGCTGGCGCAAATGTCATGATTTGCGGCGTTCCCGAGCAGCTCTGCCTCGATGCTGCTGAGGAGCTGAAGGCTCAGGCCACCACCGGCGGCGTTGCTGGCATGTTCTGCGACGGCACCAGCCAGGAAAGCCTCGACGCGATGTTCGCTAAGACCGTCGAGCTCTTCGGCACCGTTGATTACGCTATTTCCACCGCAGGCATCGCTCTTCCGCGTACCAACGCTCTCGAGATCACCTCTGAGCAGTACGACAAGATCTTCGCCGTCAACGTGAAGGCCAACTGGTTCTTCGCGACGACTGCTGGCAAGATCATGCGCGACAAGAACGGCGACAAGGGCGGCAAGATTGTCCTCGTTTCCTCCGGCCGTGGCGACCGCGCCATGGAGAACATTGCTCCTTACAGCACCACCAAGTCCGCTGTCATGGGCATGATCCGCGCTCTCGCTGTCGACCTCGCGAAGTTCAACATCACCGTCAACGGCATTGCTCCTGGCTACGTCATGACCCCGATGGTCGAGAAGGTCTTCAAAGAGCAGCCGCAGCAGGAGGCTTATGTCAAGTCCCGCACCCCGATGCGCGACTTCGTCTACATGGGCAGCCTCGACGAGATGGCTTCCGCTATCATGTTCTTCCTGAACCCCATCAACACCTACACCACCGGCCAGTACATCACGCTGGACGGCGGCTGGTCTGCTCAGTAATTCCGGCTTAACCGCGAATTCAGGGAAGGGCACCTTCGGGTGCCCTTCTTTTTTGTGCGCTGCCGCAATGCCCCTCACTCCAACGGGGGTGATATGATTAAGACTCGAATTCACGCAGAGTGAGCGGCGGAAAGGGGTCGTATGCTTTGCCCATATTGCGGACGGGATATCGCCGATAACACGACCATCTGCCCTGCTTGCCATGGCATCGTTTCCGAAGCGAACTTCGCGGGTTCGGCAGCGCAATACGCGCCGAGCCAGTATTCGCATCGCAACCGCAAGAAGCGTCGCCCGATAAGCCAGTCCCTCGAGGGCTTTGGTCCCGAAAGCCTCGAGAAGCCTCGCAACCGCAAGATCGCGATTGGCGTCGTCCTGGCATTTGTCGTTCTTGTCGCGCTCTTCTTCGCTGTGCCCCTCGTGCAGGAGAACCTCGCGCAGAATCGCATCGATCACCGCGTGACCTTCCTGCTGAAGACGCCCGGTTACAACGATGATGCAACCGCCATTCCCGTGCAGGTGGACGGAACGCTTTCGGATGGCGAAAGCTATAGCGAGCTCGTTTTCCTTGATAGCGGCGGCAATGGTGTCGTTCTCGAACCGGGCAACTACACGCTCACTTTCCCCGGCGGATCCATTCTGTCGAATGGCACCGTGCTTGTGGCACCCGATGATGCCAAGCTTGAAGTCGAAGTGGCCGAGGATTTGCCGCGCAACGCCTTTGTCCAGGTCTCGACTGATGACGCCGTCAGCTACAAGGCCGTCTCGCCTATCGATCTGACCGACGAGACGCTTGAAGCGGTCTACGAATACGCCGTGCAGGATCCCAATGATCACGGCAAGGCAAACACGCTTCGCGAGAACGCCCTTTCCGAGCGCACCGCCGCCCAGGAGAAGCAAGCTGAGGACACCGCCGCCCTCGAAAAGGAAGCGAGTACGGCCCTCGACATTTCCCCTGGTGATGAAGCGAAGTTCGTGGGAACCATCAAGATTCAGTCCGCGGAAGAAGTCGCGAGCGAACTCAATGACGACAACATCCTGTGGAATCTCGAAGGTCACACGCTCGCCGTGCTCTGGCTCGACAAGACGCGCAAGGTAACGATGGATACGAGCACGTCCTACAACAGCATGTACGACTACTCGGACATCGAGGACACGTCGAATATGGTCACATCTTCAACCTACAAGGTGAAATGCATCGCATTGAGCACCGATGTGGACGGTCTCTATTCGAGCGGCGACGATGGCACGCTGACCGCCTATGAGGGCAAGCGCGTCCTCGTGACTGGCCATGTGTATCTGACGGAAGACTGGTCAAGCAGCCTTGTTTCCGCCATCACGCTGACGAATCCCACATTCGAGGTGCTCTAGGCACGACCGAGGACAGAGGGTTCGAGAGTTCCAGGCGCGTTACATAAGGGCGAATTTTTCCAACAATGATGCGCGGACACGCATTCCTTCGTGTTACAAATAATACGAACGTTACTAAACGCATTCTCCAAACGAACCACTGCTGAACAAAGGAGGATCCACCGTGAAAGCATCGAGTATTCTGGGTATCGCAGCAGCCTGCGCATTGTGCTTTGCGCTCATTGGCTGTGGCAGCACCACAGAGAGCTCCTCTTCCACCGATAGCGCTTCCCAATCAAGCGCCGCAGCCATGGAGTTGGGCAATTGGGAATTCAGCGCGCTCGATGAGATCAGCCTCGGCAACAAGGCGCAAACCCGCTACGAAAAGGCAACTAAGGACAGCAAGGCTGAAGACTACACGCCGGTCGCCGTTCTTGCGAAGCAAATCGTCTCGGGCACCAATTACGCCTATCTCTGCGAAACGCCTGACAACACCTGGCATATCGTGGTGGTTTACGAAAGCCTGAAGAACAAGTATTCCGTCGCGTCGAACAAGGAAATCGATATCGCGGAAGTCGAAACGACCAATCTGAACAAGGACGAAGCCGACGAGGAGTCGACGGGCGCCTGGGAAATCTGCATGCCTGATGCGCCGGGCACCATTTCTGAAGCCGCCTATTTCGCATTCGATACCGCGACCTCGGATGCTGACAACGTCCAGAATCTCGACCTTGTACCCATCGTGGCACTGGGCGCGCAAACCGCTTCGCCGGGTATGAATTATCGCTACCTGTGCGGTGGCGAGCCGATGACCACGGAAAGCTCGAGCAGCTCCGAGGAGACAGAAGGCCTGACGACCTCGCTCTACATCGTCGATGTCTACGCGGCGTCGACCGATAAGGCCGAAGTCACGACCCTGAAGTACTTCGACCTGCTTTCGTATATCGAATCGTAGGCACGAAGAGCGCGCTGCGAAAATGGAAAGCGGAGCGCGAGCTGGCGGCTTGGTCGCTTCACCGGTCTGTCTGCCCGCTGGCTCGCCAGCCAAAGCCACATAGCACGTGAAAGGGGTGCCGACGCAGGTCAGCACCCCTTTTCATGCTCTTGCGTTTACGCGTGCGGCGCAACAGTGATTCGCCCGTCTTACCCACGCGCGACACCCATATCGCTTGGGCGATTACAGCATCGCTCCACGGTCGATGGGCAGGCATTCGCCCGTCAGCTTCGTGCCGGCATTCGACTCGGCAAGCCAAATGACCATTTCCGTGATGTCGATGGGGTTGAGGAACTTCAGGCCGCCGGGATTCTTCTCGTCCTCGAACATCTCCTGCCAGGTCTTGAAGTTCTTGCCCATCGTGGTGTTGACGAACTCGACGTAGCTCTCGGTTTCGCACATGGGCGTGCGCACCTTCGTCGGGCAAATCGCGTTCACGTAAATCGGCAGGCCGCGGTTGCGCATCTCAAGCGCAAGCGTCTTCGTGAGGCCATTGATGCCGTGCTTCGTCATCACATACGAGGCGAGCTTCTCGGTGCCACGCAGGCCGGACACGCTCGAGATGTTGATGATGCGGCCGTAGCCCTGCTCAATCATGTACTTCGCCGCGAACTTGTCGGTACGCCAAGTGCCCTCGAGGTTCACCGCGAGCGCCGCTTCCACCTGCGCGTCTTCGAGCTCCCAGGTGTAGCCGAAGTTGATGATGCCCGCATTGGCCACCACGACGTCGAGGCGCCCAAACTTCTCCCAGGCAGCTGCGAATGCCGCTTCCATATCGGGCGTAGAGCAAATGTTCGTCTTGATAGCGAGAACGGTCGCGCCGTAGCTTTCAGCCTCCGCGATTGTCGCCGCAAAGCGCTCGTCAGACGGATCCTGCATATCAAGCAGCACGCAGTCGTAGCCGATCTTCGCAAACTCGATGGCATGCATCGCGCCTTGGCCCATTGCGCCGCCCGTTACAAGCATTACCTTCTTGTCCGTCATGTTTCCTCCCAAATGCATTGCACTATTCCTGCACGGGGTGCGATCGCTTCTGCAAGCGGTACTTCTGCAAGCACTGCGCTTGTGACCTGCTCACATCCGCGTTTCCCTTGACGCGAAACCACAGCCCGTTTTGCCCACACGATCCAATTTAGCGCGCTCGGCGCGCTCCGTTCGCAAGATTCGTGCGGCCCAATGATTGTACCGCCACCATCGATTCCCTGAAGGATAATGAGCTATTCGCGGATGCCTATAAACAAACGTAATACGCACGTTCGTCCAGCGGAAACGTGCGTTGGAAGACGCAAATCGAGATTGTCGCTTTCTCGGTTGAATAGTCACCCCATTCTTCATTCCGCGAAACCTTCCAATGAATGCCGAAGCTATCTATAAGGTTTCTCTATCAAATTTTGAAAAAGGCAAAAAAGCTGAAATTGGCCGGCCTTCTGGGAAGTCGCTATCATTGACCATGCGAACGGTAGGGGGATAATCCCAGTTCGCAGCGATAGTCCACCAAATGGGCCACAGCATGGCCGTCTCGCGAATGGAGGAACGCATGGACTTCAGCCTGACCGACGAACAAGAACTTCTTATTGAGAGCGCAAAAGAGTACGCCGAGCGCTACTTCGACGAGGACTCCTGCCGCGCCGCATACGACAACCACCACATCAGCATCGAGCAGGCAATGGCCTACCGCGAGGCTGGCTTCATGTACCTCGGCCTTCCCGAGGAGCTCGGTGGCGTGCCGGTCGACAAGCTCACCGAAGTGCTGCTGGTTGAAAAGCTCCATGAGTTCACCGGTGTCAGCCTTCCCTTCGTAACTGACTTCAACACCATCACCGACGTCATCGACTTCGGCACCCAGGAGCAGCAGGCGAAGATCATGGACGTGATCAACAACGTCGAGAGCACCTGCGTTGCTTGCTCCGCCATTTCCGAGCCGGCCGCTGGTTCCGACAACAACGCCATGACCTGCGTCACCAAGAAGCAGGCTGACGGCACCTACCTGCTCAACGGCCAGAAGACCTGGGTGACCCTCGGCGGCCTCTCCGTGTACACCATGGTCGTTGCGAAGGACGAGGATCCTTCCTACGAGAATGACAAGTACTCCCTCTGGCTCGTGAAGAACGGCTGCGACGGCTTCACCATCGGCCATCTCGACAAGGTCGGCCAGCAGTCCATCCCCTTCGTTGACTGCTTCTTCGACAACGTCGTTCTGACCGAGGCCGACCGCCTTGGCAACCCCGGCGAGGGCTGGAAGCTCCTCATGAAGAAGCTCGAGTTCGAGCGCATGCTCGTTGTCGCTTCTTCGCTCGGCCTGGCTCAGGCTGCGATGAACGATGCCGCCGCTTACGCGAGCGAGCGCATCTGCTTCGGCAAGCCGATCGCCAAGCTCTCCGCAATCCAGAACCACCTCTGCGAGATGGAGAACATCCTCGACAACGTCCGCATGCGTCTTTATCGCGTGACCTCGATGATCGCCAACGGCGAGTCCACCCGTCTCGAGTCCGCACTCCTGAAGGGCTACGCTTGCCGTGAGCTCACCAAGGTTGCCGACCTTGCGATGTCCATCTACGCAGCCATCGGCTACACCAAGGAAATCCGCGTCGGCCGCATCTGGAACGACCTCCGCGGCAACGAGATGGGCGGCGGCACCACCGAGATCATGGAGTACATCGCCGGCCGTCAGCTCGTGAAGAAGTACAAGAAGAACTAGTCTGCAGAACTTCCTTTCGGTTCTAAAGATTTTCTTGAAGCACCCGGGCAATCGCTCGGGTGCTTTTTTGTGCCCTTGCACGTTCTTGCCCGCTCTGACCTGCGGTTTTCCTCATTAGTCAGCTTTCTGAGATTTCGTAATATCTAAGTGCGTCTCTATCAGGTTTCCTTCCGAATGTGAAGCAGATATGTTGATTAGCACTCGTGGCTTTACTTTGCTAGGCCGCGGATTTATAACTCAAATTGTGAAAAGAAAGAAAGCAAGGAAGGGGGTTCCAAGGAAGCACAGGGCTTTCGCGGAACTCCCCTCAAAAGAAAGGAATGATCATGATGACCGGAACATTGATGCATCCACGCAGGAGCTTTTTCGACGACTTCATGATGAGCCCGTTTGATGCGTTTTTCGATGAGGGTGGATCGAGGGCCTCGAGCCTGATGAAGACCGACGTGAAGGAAACCGATTCCGCCTACGAGCTCTCCATCGACCTGCCGGGCGTGAAGAAGGAAGATGTCACGGCCGAGCTGAAGAATGGCTATCTGAAGGTCACCGCCACCTCGAAGCGCGAGACCGAAGACAAGGATGCCGAGGGCAACTACCTGCGCAAGGAGCGCTTCGAAGGCACGAGCGCCCGTTCGTTCTACGTGGGCGACAAGGTGTGCGAGGAGGACATCCACGCGAAGTTCGAGAATGGTGTTCTTGAGATCTCGGTACCGAAGGCCCCGAAGAAGGAGCTTGAGGAAAAGAAGACCATCGCCATCGAAGGTTAATCGCCCCTCGTAAGCGAGCGGGGTGAAAGCCCAAAGCCTGTTGACACAGGAGCCCACCGCTCACCAGCCGGAATGCAAGCCCATCCACTGGAGAGTACGCGTCACCAGAACGTACCTGATGCCCGAGGCCAAGCAAGCGTCCTATTCGCGGTAAGGAGTTAAGCGCCAAACCCTGAAGCGAATGAATCGCCTAAAGGTCTCAAAGCGAAGAGGCAAGCTGCTTATATGCAGCTTGCCTCTTTCGTTGTCTTGTTGCGGCGCGGACGTGGACAGAGTGCGACGCACAGCGCCCGCCACAATCCCCTAGCCCAAATGACCGATGAAGTCCTTCGTGCGATTGTGCTTCGGATGGTCGAACACCTCTTCCGGCGTTCCTTCTTCCACCACCACACCGTCTTCCATGAAAATGACGCGGTCGGCCACATCGCGCGCGAAGCCCATTTCGTGCGTGACGACGAGCATCGTCATGCCCGCTTCCGCAAGCTCGCGCATGACATCGAGAACGCCACGCACCAGCTCCGGGTCGAGAGCCGAAGTCGCCTCATCGAAAAGCATGACGTGCGGATCCATCGCCAACGCACGCGCAATCGCCACGCGCTGCTGCTGGCCGCCGGAGAGCTGCGCCGGCAGATAGTCGGCACGGTCGGCAAGACCCACGCGCTCAAGCTTCTCAAGCGCGATGCGCTCGGCCTCCTGCTTGCTGCGCTTCAACACCTTTACCTGCGCAAGCATCACGTTCTTCTTGGCCGTGAGGTGCGGGAACAGGTTGAACTGCTGGAATACCATTCCCACATGCTCGCGCAGCTTGTCCACGTTCGTATGCGGCGCCGTGATCTCCTGGCCTTCGATATAGATATGGCCGCTCGTCGGCTTCTCCAACAGATTCACGCAGCGAAGCATCGTGGATTTGCCCGAGCCCGAAGGGCCGAGCACCACGACGACCTCGCCTTTTTGAATGTCGATGTTCACATCGCGCAGCACCTGGGTTTCACCAAAGGTCTTCCCGAGATGCTGGATGCTTACCATAGGCTCATTCATCGCAGCCTCCCTTAACGCCCTGCGCTGATTCTTTGTTGGCAGCGGCTTGCGACGCGCCTGCTTGGGCTGCGCCCGTCTCTCCCGGCTGGGTTGCCGCACCGACCGCCGACGCGCCACCCGACGTCGCGCCGTCTGACATCGCGCCCACAACACTCGCCGTCTCGCCTGCTACGCTTGCCGCCTCGCCTGCCGGCGCCACCGTCTCTTCCACCAGCGCCTTCGCCTGCTTGGACGCCTTGCGGTTCGTCTTCTTCTCGGTGCGCGACTGCATACCGCCATCAGTGGACGCCAGGCGCTTCTCGAGAATCGTCACAACCCTAATAAGCGGCAGCGTGACAACGAGATAGAAGCATGCCGCCACGATGTAAGGCGTCATGTTGCCGGTAACCGCCACGATGGACTTCGAGTAAAGCATGAGCTCCATAACACCCACGGCCGCCAGCAGCGAGGTGTCCTTGTAAAGAAGGATGAACTCGCTGGTCATCGTCGGGATGACGCGGCGAATCGTCTGCGGGATGATGACGCTGAACATCGTCTGACGGCTGTTCATGCCAAGGGAACGCGCCGCCTCGAATTGTCCCTTCGGAATCGACTGGATGCCCGCGCGGAATATCTCGCACAGGTAGGCGCCGGAATTCACGGCCAAAACGAGAATCGCCCACATGTACTCATGGCCGCTGACCTGCACACCCAAGAGCGGCATGCCGAAGAAGGCCAGGTAGATTTGCAGGAACAGCGGCGTACCGCGGATAACGCCCGTATAGACCGCCGCAATGCCATGGAGGATGCGGCACCCGCGACCCGCCGAGATTTTCATGAACGCCGCACCCAAGCCAATGGGAATGGCGAGAGGAAAACCGATAAGAACGAGCATGAGGGAAAGCAGCCAGCCGGTTGCCACCGTCGGAATGGATTGCACGACCAATTGGGGATCAAGGAAGAGCTTGAAGAAGGTCACGCTATCCCATGCCTTGACCCAGTCCTGCTCGCCCAGCCAATCGGAAAGGCGCTTTTCGGGACTTGCGGACGTCACGGAAATCGCCGGCGCCGCGCCCATATCCAGCACGCTGCCATCGCTTGTCGTATAGCTGCTCGTCAGCGACACATCGCCTTCCACATTCGGCAGCTGCACCTCATACATCTCGACGCGCACGCGAATGCCATTGCCAACAGGCTCGTTAAAGGCAATCGTGTAAGAAGGCGCCGCGCCACCGGTGTTTATCATCGCCGTCGCCGTGTCTTCCAGACGCGTGGTTCCATCCAGCAACGTCACGCGAACGCTCGGGTCATCGCCCAGCGCAGAGCCATCCGGCAGATAGATTTCGATTTGCGAAATCTGGTCTTCGGAACCAGCGACCGCTTCCCAAGTAACGCGCGTGTTCATGCCGCCCAGCACATTGTTGCTGCTGGTCTCGTTGCTTTTCGCGGTGCATTTATCGGTGGAAAGGCCGCCCGCGACAAGCGGCGCCTGTACCGACAGCACAAGCGAAAGCACAAGCATCAATGCCAATGCGCGTATGAAATGTCCTTTGATGGTCTTCGTCAACATCTCGTCCCTTTTCTCGTCGTGCCCGGACGGCAAGGTATTCCCTTGCAAATGCCCTGCCGCGCGGATACGGCAAAGGGAAGGGCGGCATACCACCCTTCCCTTTCATGCGGCTTATTCAACCGGAGAGATTTCGCGACTACTGCGCAAGCTCTTTCTCCAGAGTATCCAGCGTGCCGTCTGCCTCCATATCGGCAAGCGCCTGGTTGATGGCGGCGGTCAGGGCAGCGTTGTCCTTGTTCACGGCAATCGCGTACTGCTCGCCGGTCGGAATGGCCTCCACGACCTTGCAGTCGGTGAAGC
Source organism: bacterium (assembly GCA_963621885.1). Lineage (GTDB taxonomy): Bacteria > Actinomycetota > Coriobacteriia > Coriobacteriales > Eggerthellaceae > UMGS1519. The sequence continues at coordinate 90,728 of CAVFFT010000043.1, read as the reverse complement.
TTGTGGAAACGTAGTTCTCAGCGGACGGAAGATCGAACACGAGCGCCTCAACCTTGCCGGAACGCAGGCTTGCGAGCGCCTCGGTCATTTCCTGGAACGGGGTGTAGTTGTCATCGCCCACGTTCTCCTTCACCCAATCCTCGCCGGAGGTGCCGGACTGCGCGCCAATCGTCTTGCCCTCGAGGTCGTCAGAGGAGGCGATATCGGAATCGGCCAAGGTCACGACAGCCAGGTTCGAGTCGTAGTAGGAGTTGGTGAAGTCGACGTCCTTCAGGCGGTCGTCGGTCACGGTAATGGCGCTGATCGTCACGTCAGCAGCACCGCCGGACACCTGCGTGAGCAGGCTGTCGAATGCCATGTGGCTGATGTCGGCCTCGAGGCCCAGGCGCTTCGCAACCTCGCGGATGAGGTCGGCGTCGTAGCCCTTGATCTCATCGCCGTCCATGTACTCGAACGGCGGATAGTCGGCGCTGGTCACAACCGTCAGGGTTCCGTCCTTCACCAGCGTGTAGTCGCCGCTCGCCGCAGCGGAGCTGGAAGCATCCTCGCTCGAGGAGCTCGAGCTGCCGCATGCCGCAAGGGCAAAGCAGGCAAGCGCCGCACCCAGGGCAAGCGCCATAATCTTCATGAACTTCTTGTTCTTCATCTTCCCTCCCATGGTTAATCCCGCGCAACTCTCCCTAGCGACGCGGATAGATGGCTTGAAATATACCGCACGCACACATATTCCACAACGGAATACGGGTGCAAAGGAGCCTGCGCGCATATTGCCCCTGTGTACGGGCGCGTTTTTGACGCACATGCAAACGAAGCGCGACACCCACGTGAGCAAGCAAATGCCGCTTTCTAAAATGCTGCTTTCGCGCTATTGTCTCAATCGCGCTGGCAAGGCACGACTGCCATGGCACAATGCGACAGACCGGCAAAAGGAGGATACATGGATGCATATAAGCAGGAATTCATCGACTTCATGGTGGAATGCGATGTTCTTAAATTTGGCGAATTCACGCTGAAAAGCGGCCGGAAGTCGCCCTTCTTCATGAATGCCGGCGCCTATGTCACGGGAAGCCAGCTCAAGCGCCTTGGCGAGTACTACGCCCAGGCAATCCACGACAATTTCGGCGACGACTTCGACGTGCTCTTCGGGCCCGCCTACAAGGGCATTCCCCTGTCGGTGGTTACCGCCATCGCCTACTCGGAGCTGTATGGAAAGCAGATTCGCTACTGCAGCAACCGCAAGGAGGTCAAGGACCACGGCGATACGGGCATCCTGCTTGGCAGCCCGCTTGTCGACGGCGACCGCGTGGTCATCGTGGAGGACGTCACGACCTCGGGCAAGTCCATCGAGGAGACCTACCCCATCATCACCTCTCAGGCGGACATCAAGGTATGCGGCCTGATGGTGTCGCTCAACCGCATGGAAGTGGGCAAGGGCGGAAGCATGTGCGCCCTCGATGAGGTTCACGAGAAGTACGACATCCCCACTGCTGCGATTGTCGACATGAAGGAAGTCACCGACTACCTCTACAACCAGGAGCGCGGTGGCCGCATTGTCATCGACGACAAGATCAAAGCGGCAATCGACGCCTATTACGAGCAGTACGGCGCAAAGGCATAGGCGAGGGACGTGGGCACTTTTCACGCGAACTACGAAAGCCCGCACAACGCCAACCCGCAAAGCGGGCGTTTCACCTTCGAATCCGCCCATCCGCTGAACAGCCGGGCGAACGAGCAGGACGCCCGCTACAAGATGCTCGAGCTCTTCGGCAATGAGGCGGTGGCCTGGCGCATCACGAAGATCACGCGCGCACATGGGGAAGCCGCCGATGAGCTGGTCCAACCCGGGCTGGATTTTCGCGAGCCGAAGAAGACGCGCAAGCGCCGGCAGGTGGAGCGCGGGACGCTCTAAGAGAGCTCGATATCAAAGCATAAGGAGAACTGCATGAAACTTGATGAGGCCATCGAACACGCCAGCATGATGTTCATTCCCGAATTCCTGTTCGGAATGGGCGACGGCGTGCTTGCCGGTGAACGCGCCACGAATGAAGAGGCCATCCATACGCTCATCGACGCTTTCATGACCGAAGAAAAGCCGAAGTTCTCCTTCGATCTCATCCTCGACCTCGCCGACCGCAACCGTTCCATCTGCGACGAAATGACACCTGAAGGAACACGCGAAAGCCGAAGCCAGAACCTGCCTCGCAACCTTTCCGATGCGGACAGCTATCGCGCCATCGCCAAGCTGCAGCACCGCAAGGTCGAGACCATCGAGAAGGCCGCGGGTCCCAACGTCGACCGTGGCGTCCTGTGGTCGGGCAAGGCGCTGCGTGGAACCGTGTTGGGCATCGACATCGAGACGACCTCCACGAGTCCCGACCGCGGCCGCATCATTAATGTGGGTTGGGAGATCATGGACCTTGCCCACGGCGCCGAGCCGCATGATGCGGGAAGCGTCAACTGCGGCCTTCCCGAAATGTATGCCGAGCGTGGCGTGCCCCTGACCGAGATTCACCATATCACCTGGGCCGATATCGCGTCCGAACAGGAATTCCGCCAGAACGAGGAGCTGCAGAAAGAACTGCTGTCGCTGCTGTGCACCTATCCCTTCATGGCGCACAACGCCGCGTTCGAGGACGCCTGGTTCACGCTCAATCTGAATGGCTACGCCGAAGCGCGCAAGGCGGGGAAGATCATCCCCATCGACACGCGCGAGATGTGCCGCGCGCTCGACCCTGAAGTGCGCCGCATGTCGTGGGACCAGCATCCCGCCACGCTGGAGAACTGGGCGCGTCGTCGCGGAACGCTCGCGGATGACGACGTGGAACGCCACCTCGGACTCGAGGATACCGACCTGATGCTGCGCACCGTGCTCGCTGAGCTGGAAGAACGCGACCTGCTGCTGTAAAAGTGCCGAAGCGCTTGTAACGGAACGCGCTCACGCGCCACGAGAACCGCTTACTCCTCCGCGCGAGCGGCGAGAATCGCTTGCCGCCCAGCTACCGCTTGCTGCCCAACCCGCCTTCGGCGCGCCAAACGGAGCGAACGCTACCTCACCGCGAGCGAGGTCCACATCGACATCGTTTGCGAACGCTACCTCACCGCGAGCGAGGTCCACATCGACATCGTTTCGAAGCGATTTTGCATGAAGGTGTCATCAAAGTAGGTGGCGCAGAATTCCTGCCAGGGAACAGTGGGCTCAACCCCAAGCTTGCGCAGGTACCAGCAGTCGAGCGCGACAACGGTGAGCACCGCATCCACAAATACGACCACAGCGGAAACCACGGTCAGCCACACCCGCATTCGTACGGGAATGAGGTCGATCAGATTCATCACGCGGTCGATAAGGAAACGAATCCACACGACGCCGATGAGTCCCCACACGCATCCCATGAACAGGCTCGTATGGCCCACATTGAACGGCTGGCCTTCGTAGCTCCACGCGACGATGCCGAAAGAGGTTTCCCAGAACCAGCCCGCGAAATACTCGAAGCCCGCGCCAACACATCCCGCAACGACAAAGAGCAGCACGACACTGCGATCGCGAATGAGATTCAGCACGACGGTAAAAAGCACGCCGCCCATGCCGTAGATGGGTGAAAACGGCCCGAAAACGAAGCCCGCGCGCGATTCCCAGCGTCCATCGATGAAGAAGCTCACAAGCGTTTCGCCCAGCAAGCCGAGCATGCTCATGATGACGAAAATCCAGAAGAGATTGAAGAAGTTCAGCGGGATATAGCCAAGGTAACCGTAGCCCTGCGGATGATGTCGGTCGAGGTTGGGGTCATTGCGCATCTGATAGGTGATGACGCAGATGAATTGGAAAACGAAGTCGGTTGCGAAGGGGGTATCCTCGACGCAAAGGACATCGTAGGGACACGCGAGAATCAGCAATACCACCAGGATGCGCGCCATGATGCGCGCTTCATAGATGTCGCCGCGGCGGTCGCGCGCGACAAGAAGCATGATGCAAGTCGCGATAAGCGTGATGAGCACGATATAGGCGGAAGAGCGCCAAATGATATCGAGATTCCAATGGATACGCGTCGCGCCATAGGCGAATGCCTGCGCAGCTCCCAAATAGACCGATACAACAAGCAGAGAATTAAGGACCCGGCGCGAAAGAGCCAGGTCAGAACTATTCCTTTTTAAAAATCGCATATGCCCCTATTATTCAGATTCCTCATGCTGCTCGTGGTTCGATTCTCCCTGCAGCTCTTCTTCGTTCTTCTTGCGGAGGCGGCGGAATTCCGCAAGAGCACGCTCGTACTCTTCCTCGTATTCCTCGAGGAAGCCAAAATCAATTCCGAATGCCGACTGCGTCACGCGCGCATGGCTGCCGCCCACTGCCTTGTACAGCTCGGCGTCGCCCGCTTTGTCGTCTATCACGCGAAGCTTCGACGTGTCTTCGGATGACGCGTCGGTCGATTCGGCCGGCGTGCCTTCGGTTGAGGCGTTGGCATCCGAGGCGCCTTCGTCCGCTGCCTCAGCATCCGAGGCGGCCGTGCCCAGCGCATCCTCACACGCACCTGCGGCGGTTTGGAGGGCTGCCTCGCCCGCGTCAAGATCAGCGCCCGCGTCAGCCTTGTCGCCATTAGTGGCAGCGGCTTCATCAGCAGCATCCGCGACATCGCCGCCCGCGTTCGCATCGGAAGTTGCGTCACCTTCGGTAGCCTCATCAGCGGCGTCCGAAGCGTCATCGCCCGAGACGCCCGCAGAGACATCCGCGGCTTCACCATCAGCAGCATTCGCCTTGCCAGCGGAATCTTCCGCTAAGGCAGACGCTTCCTCGAAGTCCTCTTCGAAATCCGCACCATCAGAAAGAGCAGCCGGCGCATTACCTGCCAGCGGAGCGGTTTCATCCGAATCGGAGGCGGAAGGCGTCATGCCGCTCGGACTATGCGGATCAACCGCTTTTCCCGTGCCGTCAAAAGGATCGCCGCCCGTTGCCGGCGCCTTCGGAATGACGAGCTCGCCCGCCTTGTTATGGCTATGCGAGCGGCACAGTGCCACTATCAACACAATGATGATAAGCAGCAATACCGCAAGGACAATCGTCACCCACCACGGCAGACCAGTCGCAGCTTCCAGCTGTTGCGTAATTCCCGCCATCTCGGTCACTTCATCCTCCTTGCGTTGCGCGGATTTCCCGCAATAAGCGAGTATAGCATCCGTGCCTATACGAAAGTCTTTTGGCTGCCCACCGCTTCAATTCTCCAGGCGCCGCCTATCACCTGCGTTGAAATGCCCGCGATGGAATCGTGCGCTCGCTTCGCCCTCGCACCGGCCTTCCCAAACGCGCAGGCTCGCAAGACGGCGGCACGACCCACGCAGCTCCACCGCCGGCCTTCCCCAAACGCCCATCGAGTAAGCGGCAGCGCACCCGTATCCCTGCGTCCGTGCACGCGCGAACACGGGTACAATGTGAGGAAGTATGCGAAAAGCAGGATGCGCGCCGGCACTTTCATCGTGCGCGGCGCTTCAATGAAATCCTGCATCCGGATTTGAAAGGCGCACGCAATGGTATCCCGGATATATGTGGAAAAGAGGCCCGGATTCGACATCGAGGCTCGTCAGCTTCTCGCGGAGCTGAAAAGCATCCTGCGCATCGAACGCCTTGAAGGACTCAGGCTTCTCAATCGCTACGATGCGGAAGGCATCGACGAAGAGCTCTTCGCACGCTGCGTTCCCACGGTGTTCAGCGAGCCGCAGTCGGACACGGTCACCAGCGAGCTTCCCGAAGCGCCCGGCGCGACCGTCTTTGCCGTGGAGTCCCTCCCCGGCCAGTTCGACCAGCGCGCATCAAGCGCCGCCGAGTGCATCCAGCTGATTTCGCAGGGCGAACGTCCCGAGGTGCGTAACGCGAAGGTCTACATTCTCGAAGGCGCGCTCACGGCCGAGGACATCGCCGCCATCAAGCACTATGTCATCAACCCGGTTGAGTCGCGCGAAGCCTCGCTCGCCCCGGTCGACACGCTGCGCGCCGTGTACCCGCAGCCCGCTCCCGTTGAGGTGCTCACCGGCTTCCGTGCCCTCGACTCCGACGGCCTTGCCGCCTTCCTGAGCGACCGCGGTCTCGCAATGGACCAGGCAGACCTTGAATTCTGCCAGCAGTACTTCATCGACGAAGGACGCGACCCGAGCATCACCGAGATCCGCGTCATCGACACCTACTGGTCGGACCATTGCCGCCACACCACTTTCGGCACCGAGCTTGACCAGGTGGAGATTGAGGATGAGGTCGTGCAAGAGGCCTTCGAGCGCTATCTCGCCATTCGCCATGAACTCGGCCGCGACGAGAAGCCCGTCTGCCTGATGGACATGGGCACCATCGGCGCGCGCTATCTGAAGGCGACCGGCCAGATGCGCAATGTCGACGAGTCGGAAGAAGTGAATGCCTGCACCGTGAAGGTGAAGGTGGATGTGAACGGCAAGGACGAGGACTGGCTGTTCCTGTTTAAGAACGAAACGCACAACCATCCCACCGAGATCGAGCCTTTCGGCGGCGCGGCTACCTGCGTAGGCGGCGCCATCCGCGACCCCCTTTCCGGCCGCAGCTATGTATACCAGGCCATGCGCGTCACCGGCTGCAGCGACCCGACCGTCCCGGTTTCCGAAACCATTCCCGGCAAGCTGCCGCAGCGCAAGATCGCGACAACCGCAGCCGCCGGCTATTCAAGCTACGGTAACCAGATTGGCCTCGCCACCTCGCAGGTGAGCGAGCTCTATCACCCCGGCTACGTCGCCAAGCATATGGAAGTGGGTGCCGTGCTCGGCGCGACGCCGGCTGATCACGTGCGCCGCGAGACTCCCGCGCCGGGCGACATCATCGTCCTGCTCGGCGGCCGCACCGGTCGTGACGGCATCGGCGGCGCGACGGGAAGCTCGAAGGAACATTCCGCAAGTAGCGTCGAGGAATGCGGCGCCGAGGTGCAGAAGGGCAACGCGCCGGTGGAGCGCAAGATTCAGCGCCTCTTCCGCCGGGGAACCGCCTGCCGCATGATCAAGCGCTGCAACGACTTCGGCGCAGGCGGCGTGAGCGTCGCTATCGGCGAGTTGGCCGACAGTCTGCGCGTCAACCTGAACGCCGTGCCGAAGAAGTACGACGGCCTCGATGGCACTGAGCTGGCCATTTCCGAAAGCCAGGAGCGCATGGCCGTTGCGCTCGCGGCGGAAGACGTCGACGCTTTCATCGCGCTGGCGACCAAGGAAAACCTCGAAGCCACGCCAGTCGCGGAGGTTACCGAAACGGGCCGCGTGCAGATGGAGTGGAACGGCGACACGATTGTCGATATCAGCCGCGAGTTCCTCGCGAGCAACGGCGCGCCGAAGCATGCCGAAGTGTACATTCCCGAAGGGCGCGAATACTGCCCGTCGTGGAAGGGCGGCACGCTTGGCGAGAAGATGCATTCCCTTGTGACCGACATCAATGTCGCTTGCAACAGGGGCCTTTCGGAGCGCTTCGACTCAACGATCGGCACGAGCACGGTCATGATGCCTTTCGGCGGAAAACGCCAGCTCACGCCGAGTCAGGCACTCGTTTCGAAGTTCCCGGTGATTGGGGAAACCACCACCACAAGCGGCATGGCCTGGGGCTCGAACCCCTGGCTGCTTGAATGCGATCCCTTCCGAGGCGGCTACCTCGCTGTCGTGGAGAGCGTCTCCAAGCTCGTCGCCGCGGGCTTCGACCCGGCGACCATGTACCTGAGCATTCAGGAATACTTTGAGAAGCTCCACGACGTCCCGAGCCGCTGGGGCAAACCGGCCGCTGCCGTCCTGGGCGCCCTGAGCGCGCAGCTTGACCTGGGCATTGGCGCCATTGGCGGCAAGGACTCCATGTCGGGCAGCTTTGAAGACCTTGACGTGCCGCCCACCCTCGTGAGCTTCGCGGTGGGCACGGGCAGCACTAAGCACGTGATGAGCCCCGAATTCAAGAATGTCGCGCGCCGCGTGATTCGCATTTCGCCGACCTACGAAGACGACGACATGAGCCCGAAGCCGAATGCCCTGAAGCAGGTGTTCACGCTGGTGAATCACCTCGTTGAATCGGGTAATGCGGCCGCCGTCAGCACGATGGGCTACGGCTGCAACGCCGAGGCGCTTTTCAAGATGTGCGTGGGCAACCGCATCGGCGTCGCACTGAACGACACCATCACGAACGAGTCGCTTGAGTATCTGCTCTTCACCCCCGCCTACGGCAGCTTCATCGTCGAGCTCAACGAGGACGCGCCGATGCCGAAGGGCACGCCGCTTGCGCATGTCGTTCCCATTGGCGCGACGACGCAGGCCTACACCTTCAACGCGGGCGACGAGGACATCGACCTCGACGAGCTTGAGGAAGCATGGGCAAGCGCCCTGGAGGATGTGTATCCCTATCGCAACCTCGAGGATGCGAAGGTTCTCGTGGAGCCGGTTTCCTTCGATTCTCAGGCCGCAGGTGAAACGGCTGGAACACCAGCGAAGGCGCCCGCGATTCTGGGCACCGAAGCGGGCAAGCCGCGCGTGGTCATTCCCGTTTTCCCGGGCACCAACTGCGAATATGATTCGGCGCTCGCCTTCGAGAAGGCTGGCGGCTCGACGAACACGATTATCGTGAACAACCTGAGCCCCGAGCGTATCGCCGAGAGCACGGCGACCATCGCGCAGGCGATTCGCGAAAGCCAGATTGTCATGCTGCCCGGCGGTTTCTCCGGCGGCGACGAGCCTGATGGTTCCGCGAAGTTCATCACGGCATTCTTCCGTGCGCCCGAGGTGACGGAAGCGGTGCGCGACTTGCTTTTCAACCGCGACGGCCTGATGCTCGGCATCTGCAACGGCTTCCAGGCGCTCATCAAGCTTGGCCTCGTGCCGTACGGTGACATCCGCCCGATGGATGCCGACTGCCCGACGCTCACCTTCAACCAGATTGGCCGCCACCAGAGCCGCATCGTGCGCACGCGCGTAGCCAGCACGCTTTCTCCCTGGCTGTCCCGCTGCAAGGTTGACGACATCCACACGATGCCGATCAGCAATGGCGAGGGCCGTTTCGCGGCGAGCGAGGAGCTTGTGGCGAAGCTCGCGCAGGCCGGCCAGATTGCAACGCAGTATGTTGACGCATCCGGTAGCCCCAGCATGAACTGGGATGCGAACCCAAGCGGCTCGCTCTGGGCGATTGAGGGCATCACGAGCCCCGACGGCCGCGTGTTCGGCAAGATGGGCCACACGGAGCGCAGCGGCAACGCGCTGTATGCGAATTTCCCCGAGTACGCCACCCAGCCGCTCTTCCAGGCGGGCATCGACTACTTCAGCTGCTAAGGCCGAAGCGCGGGCGGCTGCTCGCATTTGAATCATCGGCGGCGGGCATTTCAGGTGCCTGCCGCTCAAACCAAAACAAGACCCCCGGTTTTACCCGGGGGTCTTGCGGTGTTGGGGGCTTGTTAAAGCCTTTACTTCCCTACTTTATGCCGCGGCGGGCTTTGGCTTCGTTGCCGCGCCCTGGGGCTTCGCAACCCAGCGCCCGCTGAGGAGCCTTGCTCTTCCCGCCTACTCCTGCACGCGGATGACAACCGGCTTCGTGTCGTTGGCCAGAATGCCCTCCGTCGCCACGATCTCTTCCACAGCTTCGCGGATCGACTTCTCAGACGTGTGGTGCGTGATGTACACGAGATCGACCGCGCCACCCTTCTGCTTGCCCTTCTGCATCATTGCGGAAATGGATACGCCGTGGTTCGCGAAAATCGCCGCGGTCTTCGCGAGCACACCCGCCTGGTCATGCACGACCAGATGCAGGTAGTACTTCATCGACAGCTCATCCATCGCGATAATCGGGAACTCTTCCTTCGTCGTATTGCCCGACATGGGAAGGATGCCCTGCTGCACGTGGCGGGCAACCTCAAGCACATCGCCCATGACCGCGCTTGCCGCCGCGCCCGCGCCGGCACCTTCGCCAAAGAACATCGTCTCGCCCACAAAGTCGCCCACGCACCAGATTGCGTTGAACACGCCGTTCACCTTGGCCATCTGGTGGTCGATCGGGAGCATCGTCGGATGCACGCGCACGTCGACGCCGTCTTCGGTCAGGTTCGCGATCGCGAGCAGCTTCAGCGCGTAGCCGAGCTCCTTCGCCGTCGCCATGTCGATAGCGGAAAGTTCGCGAATGCCCTCGGTGTAAACCTGCTTCATGTTGATATTCGTATTGAACGCGATGCTCGCGAGAATGGCGATCTTCGCCGCCGCATCGAATCCGTCCACATCGGCCGTGGGGTCGGCCTCGGCGAAACCGTTGTCCTGCGCCTCGCGCAGCGCCTCGTCATAGCTCAGGCCCGCTTCGTCCATGCGGGTGAGCATGTAGTTCGTCGTGCCATTCACAATGCCCATGACCTGGGTGATCTTGTTCGCGATGAGAGAATGCTTCAGCGGGCTAATGATGGGAATGCCGCCGCCGACACTCGCCTCGAACGCGAGCTCCTTGTGCGCCTCGCGCGCGAGCTCCGTCAGCTCGACGCCATAGGTTGCCATGAGCGCCTTGTTCGCGGTAACAACGTTCTTGCCCGCCTTCAGAGCTTCAGCAACAACCGTATGGGCGACCGTGGTGCCGCCGATAAGCTCGATGACGATGTCGATGCTCTCATCGTTGATGATGGTATGGAAATCGGGAGTGAACAGCTTGCTCACGCCATGCTTGGCCGCCTGCTCGGGGTTCAGGCTGCTCACCGCCGCGAGCTCAATATCGATGCCATAATGGCGTTTGAAATCCTCCGCGTGGGCCTTGAAGATGTCGATGCATCCACCACCGACCGTGCCCGTTCCGACAAGTCCGACTTTCACGGCCATAGCTGCCCCTTTCCGCAAGTAACTACTGGTGAGGTGTCCCAGTATACGACAGCAGCGCCGTTTCCGACGCTGCCATCCATTTCACACGCCATTTCAAGAGGGCGTACGGTCTCTTTAGTTCTCTTCAACCGCGCCTAGCCGCAAACATGGTCAGGTGCGCGACCACATTCGCGCGGCTCCGCCGCGCCGGGACGCAGTTCCTCCTCGCCTGGATGCGGCACCGCCTGCCCTGCCGCAACACCACCTGCCCTGCCGCGGCACCTTCTCGCCGGGACGCAATCCTTACAGGTCGCGCGCCATGAGGTCGGCGTAGGTCTCGCGGCGGGTCACCACGCGCGCTTCGCCATCCTTCACGAAGACGACCGCCGGGCGGGGCTGCCCGTTGTAGTTGCTCGCCATCGTGGAGCAATAGGCGCCCGTTCCGAAAACGCAGGCGATATCGCCCAGCTCAGGCTGCTGAATGGAGCCATCGAGCACCACGGCGTCGCCGCTTTCGCAATGCTTGCCGCACAGGGTCGCCACCTCGGTGCGCGGCTGGTCGGCCTTGTTCGCGATGACCGCCTCGTAGTCGGCATGGTAGAGGGCGGTGCGGATGTTGTCGCTCATGCCGCCATCGATCGCCACGTACTTGCGGATGCCCGGCAGCGTCTTCAGGATGCCCACGGTATACAGGGTCACGCCCGCATTCGCCACGAGCGAACGACCGGGCTCCGTGTAGATGTGCGGCTTCTTCACTTGGCGCTTCTCGCACTCCTCGACGAGCGCGTTCACGATGGTCGCGGCGAATTCCTCGATCGTGCTCGGCTTGTCTTCCGCGGTGTAGGCAATGCCCAGGCCGCCGCCCATATCCAGGTCGTCAACCTCGACGCCGTAAACGTCGCGCACGCGCGCCATGAACTCAACCATCACCGCGACGGCTTCCTTGAAGGAATGGAGCGCGAAAATCTGGCTGCCGATGTGGCAGTGGAAGCCCTTCAGGCGCACGTTTTCCGCCTTCAGGACATCGCCCACGCAGTTGAAGGCGAAGTCGTTGAGCATCGTGAAGCCGAACTTCGAATCCTCGCAGCCCGTCTTGATGTACTCGTGCGTGTCGGCCTCGACGCCAGGGGTGATACGCATGAGCACGTCCTGGACGATGCCGCGCTCGGCCGCCAGGCGATTCACGCGCTCGAGCTCGATGCGCGAATCGAGAACGATACGGCCCACGCCCGCCTCGATAGCCTCAACAAGCTCCTGCTCGGTCTTGTTGTTGCCATGCACGAACACATGGTCAAGCGGGAAGCCCGCCGCCTGGGCGCACGCGAGTTCGCCACCGCCCGAGACATCCAGGAAGAGATCTTCATCAGCGACGATGCTCAGCACGGCCTTATTCAGGAACGCCTTGCTTGCATACAGTACGTCGGATTCCGGGTAGAGCTTCTTGAAGGCCGCACGATAGCGCGCCATGCGGTCACGCAGGTCGGCCTCGTCGAACACATAGAGCGCCGTGCCCTGCTCACGCGCGAGCTCGACCATGTCGACGCCGCCGATGAACAGATGGCTTCCGCGCACCTCGGCGGTCTTCGGCAGCACCTGGCCCAAGTCCATCGTGGTGCGGCCGTCGGCCTGCTTGCTGGTATTTGAAGGAGGAAGAGACATTTTGGGAACCCCTATCCAAAGAGAAAAGGCTGTTGAGCCTACCGAAAATTGTGAGAAACGCAGACATTATACCGACGGAGCGCTCCAGCACGGGAGAGTGCGTCGATTTAACGCGAAGGACATACGGGAACGGGCAGCGGTTGCGCGCTACGGGGTCGCAAGCAGTCCACAACGCGCCTTAGCGTGCGAGCAGTCCGCAACGTGCAATCGGAATCGCAGATCGCGAACGAATACGCGCGAGCGGGTCCATGGCGAAGCGGCAATACGCGCAAGGGCGCAACACCGCGCCTTAGCGTGCGAGCGGTCGACACCACACCTTGGGCGAGCAGACACGGCACCTTACCGCGCGTGCTTGCCCTTGTTCGCCTTCTCCTTACGCTGTCGCGCCACGTCAACACGAGCCTGCTCGATGACCTCCTCATCAACGCTTCCCACCTGCTTGCGGGCACGCGTGGAAAGGGCCGCCTTGATCGCGCCAATAAACGCGGGCAGCACCGACACGGCCACGATACCAAGGACGATGATCTCGAAGTGCTCCTGAACAAAGGGGACGCCGCCGAAGAAGTAGCCCACGAGAACGAACAGCGACACCCACGCCACGCCGCCAATGGTGTTGAACAGCGTGAACTTCCCGAAATTCATATGGCCGGTACCCGCGATGAAGGGAGCAAAGGTCCTGAAGAACGGCATGAAGCGCGTAATGACAATGGTGAGGCCGCCGTATTTCTCGAAGAAGCCATCGAGCTTCGCGAGGCGTTCGGGCGTGAGCGCCTTCACCTTTCCCGAATCGAGGATGCGGCTTCCGAAGAAGCGGGCGATCCAGTAGTTCGAGGTGTTTCCCAAAATGGCCGCCGCGTAGAACACGAACAGCGTCGCCACGATATTCAGGCCACCGCCATCGGCGCTGAAGACACCCGCGGCAAAGAGAAGCGAATCGCCTGGCAGGAAGGGAAATACCACCACGCCGGTTTCGATGAAAACGATAAGAAACAGAGGCGCGTATACCATGCCAGGTCCCAATGCCACAATCCACCCAGCGATTGCGGCGCGCGGATCGTGAAGAAGACCCGCGATGAACCCGATAAAGTCCATGCCATCCTTTCTTGCACGACGCGATATGCGCTGCTCATCCCGCCTGTTTGGCGATGCCAGCGCGCCGGTTCGTCATGCGTCGCCCTAAACCATGCGAGAACATGGCCGTGACACACAAGTGTCCCGTGTAGACCTGGGCGCTCGTCAGTGACCCCTTATGGCTGCTACCTCCCGGTCCTGACCAGGTTCGGAGTATGTCGCCGCCCAAGTCCACACGGGACGCTCGACCGGATGAATATACCGCAGCAAGCGCGCACGCGCTCAGGCGCTAGAATGGTTCCATGAGAAAACAACAGGAACGGAATATGATGCAGAATACCGCGACGGCAGCGGCCGCCACGCTCACTCGTGCTGCATGGATCGCTCGCGTGGCGGTGCTCATCGTCTTCCTGCTGAATGTGAGCTGCGCCCTCATTTTCATTGCGCAGCCCTTGCAATCGGCCGCCGCCTACGGCCTTGCCGCCACCGAGGAGAACGGCGCGCTTGTCGCCGGGTTGGGTGTGGCATTCCTCATGTGGAACGTCACCTATCCCCTGGTCATTCTTAACCCTGCGCGGCATCAGTCTCTTTTCGCGGTCGTCCTTGCGCAGCAACTGACCGGGCTTCTGGGGGAAAGCTTCATCCTCCTACGCCTGTGCTCTGCCGGATTGGCAAATGGCCTGATGGCACATGGCATCATCCGCTTCATCGTGTTTGATGGTGGCGGACTCGTGCTCATGCTTGTTGCTTTCCTCCTGCTGCGGCACGCTTTGAAAGCGGCGCGGCAAGAACGGTAGCAGCGACGAGGCCGTACCGGCGCGGCGCAACAGCGGCCAAACCGCACTGGCATGACCCAGCAGCTACGTGGCCGAACCGGCACGACCTAGCAGCGAGCGACTACTGCCCCTCGTTATCACGCGCCTCCAGCGCCCGATAGGTCCGCGTCACCTCGCCAACGGAATACAGGCTGCCGCACGCCACCACAACCGGGTTCGCGAAGCTCGCCTGCTTGCTCCAGCCCGTGAGGAAACCAAAGGGATCGGCCATTGAATCGCGCGTCAGGCGGTCGTCCGACAGGTCGGTTGCGATACCACGCGCCGCCTCGACCGCGGCGGCAATCGACTTCCCTTCGCGAATCATCATCTCGTGCTTCGGACGCATGAAGAAATGGCCGCGCGCCGACTGGGCATCCTGCCGCTGAAGTTCGTCACGCACCGCCTGGGCAAGCGCGTCGCTTTTGAGCGCACGGGGAACGGGCGGCTCGATGGCGATGAACATGCGCGTCTGCGGATAAGCCACCAGCATTTCCACCATCTGCGGATAGTCCTTGTCAGCAAGAACGCCGGCAACGAAAATGACCGGCCGATTCGGGTAATAAAGCGTGAGCGAATCGATAAGCGCCTGGATACCCTGGGGGTTGTGCCCGCCATCAACGATGAAGGGCGGCTGCTCGCCAAGAAGTTCGAAGCGCCCCGGAATGGCGGCTGCTGCAAGGCCCCGTTCCACCGCATCGCAAGGAATGTTCCAGCCCCGCTGTCGCAAAATCGCGAGGGCCTCAAGGGCGGTTGCGGCATTCTCCACCTGATAGCTGCCGCGCAAACCCAGACGCACATGCGCCACGTCGCGATACGAGAAATCCGCCGGCGTTCCCCCAATTGCGGATGCGTCAACGCAGGTGAGCGGCGCATCCATCTCCTTCGCCTTGGCGGCGATAGTTGTAAGGGCCTCATCCTCCTGCAAGGCGCACACGACCGGCGCCCCCTGCTTGATAATGCCCGCCTTCTCGCCCGCTATCGCCTCGAGAGTGTTGCCAAGTATCGCCGTATGGTCGAAGGCGATCGGCGTTATCACACACAGCTCAGGCGCGGTGAAGACGTTCGTAGAATCGAGGCGACCACCAAGTCCGACCTCGATCACGCAGATGTCACACGCCTGCTGCTTGAAATACAGGAAGGCGACCGCGCACATAAGCTCGAATTCCGTGGGATGGTCGTCCATGGCCTCGGCGGCATCGCGGACCTGAAGGGTCACCGCCATGAGCTTATCGGCGGGGATGTTCGCGCCATTCACGCGGATGCGTTCGGCGAACTCCATGATGTAAGGACTCGTGAAAAGACCGGTGCGATAGCCTGCCTCTTGCAAGACGGATGCGATAAAGGTGCTGGTAGAACCCTTGCCATTGGTGCCCGCGACGTGCACGACATGCAGCGCTTCTTGCGGGTTGCCCAGACGCGCGAGCAGCTCGGTGATGCGCTCGAGTCCCGGACGCGAGTTATGCCAGTCCGGCGCGTTGATATAGGCGACCGGGTCAAATTCCAAAGCCATGATTTCCTTTCATGCTCGTTCGTTATTGTGCGGCGGTTCGTCGCGCGGCGTCAGTCTCATTTCGGTCGGTTCTTCGCGCAGCCACGCCTCACTTCGACCGCTCAGCTCTTGGGCGGGCGTTCCCGCCGCTTCCCCCGACGCGGCTTCTCGCAATTCGCCCACCGCGGCGGCTTCTTATGCCTGCGGCGCTTCTCCCGGCGTTCCCGCCGCCTCCGCTGGCGCGGCTTCGCGTGCCTCTTTCAGCAGGCGTCCCAATTCCTCGAAGTCCGCCTGCAGCACCGAGCGCTGGCTACCATTGCGCAGCACATAGGCCGGATGATAGACCGGGAACACGAGGAAACGACCCGCCTGATGCACCTGCCCGCGCATCTTCGTGATGCCCTTGTCGGTCTTCAGGATGAATTTCATCGCGAAGTTTCCCAAGGTCACAATGAAGCGCGGATTGATGGTGCGCGTCTGCTCGCGCAGGAAATACGAGCAGGCCTGAATTTCCGGCGCCTGAGGATTGCGGTTGTCCGGCGGGCGGCATTTCAGCACATTCGCGATATAGATGTCCTCGCGACGCAAACCGGCGTAGCCGAGCATCTCGTTCAAAAGCTTCCCCGCGCGACCTACAAACGGCTCGCCCTGCAGGTCCTCCTGCGCGCCAGGCGCTTCGCCTACCACCAGCACATCGGCATTGGGATTTCCCACGCCAAACACAAGATTCGTCCGACCCTGCCACAACTCGCAGCCACGACAAAGACTTGCCTGCTCATAGAGGGTTTCCAGCGGTATTCTTTCATGCTGAACCATCAGCCGCGCTCCTTTGCTCCGTCCTTCCTGCCAGTATACGCGTACTTTGGGCGGCGCATTTCCGTGCAAGAGGGGCAGACGGCTATAATAGGCCAGTTATGCATTCAAACTAAGGGCGCGGACATGGATGAAACTCTGAACGGCTTTACGGGCTTCGCAAAAAAGGATATCGGCTTCACGATGCCGAAGAGCGTGAAAACGCCCGAGGGCGAGATTGTCGCCTACGACCAGCAGGTGCTCGACGATATCGACGACCGCGACCGCCGCTGGGCGTGGGTGGAAATTGACCTGCGCGCGATTCAGCAGAACACGCAGAACATCAAGCGCCTGCTCAATCCTGCGACGAAGCTGATGGCCGTCGTGAAGGCCGATGCCTATGGCCACGGAGCCGTACGCTGCGCAAAGGCAAGCTTGGCTGCTGGTGCGAGCTGGCTTGGCGTCTCCACCGTGAATGAGGCTATCGAGCTGCGTGTCGCGAAGATCAACGCGCCCATTCTGCTTCTTTCCGAACCGCCGATGGAGTCGATTCCGCTGCTGCTGAGCTATCGCATCACGCCGGCGGTCTACCATGCGGAATTCGCGATTGCCTATGGCGAAGCGGCCGACCGCCACGGTATGCGCGCGCCTTTCCATCTGGCCATCAACACCGGCATGAACCGCATCGGCGTGCGCCATGACGAGGTGCTTTCCTTCATGCAGCAGGTATCGTTCCACCGGGCGCTCGACCTGACGGGAACCTTCACCCATTTCGCGACCGCGGACTGCGAAGAGACCTTCGATTTCGGCATCCAGCTGCGCCGCTTCAACGAAGCGATCAACGCGCTGAAAGCGGCCGGCGTGAACCCGGGCATCGTGCATGCCGCGAATTCGGCGGCCATCATCCGCTATCCCGAAACGCATTTCGACATGGTACGCCTGGGAATCTCGCTCTACGGTTTCCACCCGTGCAAGGAAACCCGCCGCCTCATTCGGCTGCATCCCGCAATGACGGTGAAGGCGCGTATTTCCGAAGTGAAGACCGTGCCGATGAGCGAAGGCGTGAGCTACGGCATGCACTACCGATCGCCTGGTTCCGTGAAGATCTGCACGATTCCCCTGGGTTATGCCGACGGTTACCAGCGCGCCCTTTCCGGTCGCGTGAGCGTGGTGCTCGGCGGCAAGCGCTTCCCGCAGGTGGGCAACATCTGCATGGACCAGTGCATGTTCGAGGTTGACCTGCGCACACAGCGCGGTGCCGACCGCGTTGACCCGCGTGTGGGCGATATCGTCACGCTTGTGGGCGCCGAGGGCGACGCTTTCGTCACAATCGACGAACAGGCCGACATCTGCGGCACGATTCCGCACGAGATAACGATTGGCTACGCGCAGCGCATGCCGCGTTATTGGTTCTAAGATTCCGCTGGCAGGGTGACGGCTGCCGGGCAGGCAGTTGCAAACAGCTTTCGTCCGGAAGCGGCTGAAAGTCGAGCCAGCTTGCGGCTAAACCGCCTACGCCGACAAGCGCCTAAACGAACGCCACACAGGGCAACACGCAGCAAACAAGCCCTGCAAGCAGCACCAGCGCATCAACCCGCGTGAAAACCAGCGGGCATAAGCTCGTGCGCCGCGGACTTTGGCCATAGCCCCGCACCTCCATCGCGGTGGCAACGCGACCAGCGCCGCGATACATGCCCACAAACCAGGGAATCATGACGGGGCCCCAGGCGCTTACGCGTTTCCATAATCCGCCCGCCTGAAACGACGCTGCGCGCGCCATCTGCGCGAGCTTGATACGTCCGAGCTGCTCAAAGGCGAGGGGAATGAAACGGAGCACCAGCGTGAACACCGATGCGATGTCGTCCACCGGCACGCGCAGCTTCCGAAGCGGGCCAATGAACCAGAGAAAGCCGCTGGACAGGCGCGTCGCTTCTGTCGAATAGGCGACAAGCAAACTCGCAAGCACCATCAAAAGGATGCGCAAGCAATAGAAGAGCGAGTGTGCCATGCCTTCGGGAAGAAGCCACCAACCGCCCGCAAGAGCAAGCGGAGCGCTTTCCGCAAATATACCCGCCGATACGCCTCCAATGCCATACGCGCCCGCTACCTGCGGATTCAGGCTTAGCGAATTCACGAGCACCGCGAATAGCATCAACACGTAGAAGGGGATGAGCGAGCGCATCATCACGCCCGCCGGCAGATGCGACGCCTTCAGCGCCAACAAAACCAACAGCGCGAACACCGCCAAACCTCGCCAGGTCGTAACCTGGAAGAGCGCGATGGTCACCGCTATCAGGAGCGCCAATTTGACGCGCGCATCGAGGCGATGCACCAGGCTTTCCCGAGGATAGTATGTCTGCGGAATACGCATGCCGTTCATGATACCCCGCACGGATGCCGGAAGCCCTTGTCCAAACGCATACGCAAAATCACCCTACGTCATGCCGAAGGTTCGCAAATTCGGCATGATGCCTTGCCATTAACAGAAATGATTTCCTATTTGATGTCACATTAGTCCAGTTCACAGGCTGGAATTGAGAGATATCGCAATTTGACAGAGGCAAGAAATCCGATAACAATGAATTCACGCATAACAAACGCCATCGCTTGTTTCTCGCGATGGCGGTGAAGAGAATGGATGTGAATCATGCAACAGGGCAAATCACCCTTGCAACTTTTGGTGGCGCTCCTGGGCGTCTTTCTTGTCGCGGGAATATGTCTTTCCGCCAGCCTGTCAGGCGGGCTTTCGTACAGTGGCGGCATTCCGCAAACCGGCGACGTGAAGAATCTGCTCATCCCGATTATCATCGTGGTGATTGCCGCCGTCCTGCTGATTGTCGCGATTGTCGCGCGCAAGAAGGGCAAGGGCAATAACGTTGCTGGCAGCAACGGACGGAACAACCGCCGTGGCGGCGGCTCTTCCAATCAGGGAAGGCACGCCCGCTAGTTAGCCTGCAATCGCACTCGCAATGCTGCCCGCTTGCAGTAGCATCCTTTAGCGGAAGCGAAGGCTAAACGAGACGAATCATCCCCCATGAATCACAAAGGCACAGGGTTTTCCTTGCGCCTTTTGTTTTGCCTAGAGCTGTGACCTGGATTTCAAACGCCACTGGCGAACCATATAGCTATAAGCACAACGAATGCACCGCACTTCAAGCAGCACAACCGCACCGCACAGCAAAGCGCGGGTCCCGCGCAGACCTTCGCCTGCACAGGGCCCGCGCCCCTCATTCGCTCGGTTTTGACGCCCGTCGCGCGCTGTTAGCTCTCGCGCTGTTAGGCTTGCACGCTTGGAGGCTAGCTCACTCGCAGCTCACCCGCGCAACGCAGAAACCCGTCGCAGCAGCTTAACGTGCGATGTTGTAGAAGGCCTTCATGCCCGCGTACTGACCAGCATCGCCCAGCTCTTCCTCGATGCGGAGCAGCTGGTTGTACTTGGCGACACGGTCGGAACGCGCCGGAGCACCAGTCTTGATCTGACCGGAGTTGCACGCCACCGAGAGGTCAGCGATGGTGCTGTCCTCGGTCTCGCCCGAACGGTGGCTCATGACGCACGCGTAACCCGCCTGCTTCGCCATCTGGATAGCCTCAAGGGTCTCGGTCAGGCTACCAATCTGGTTCACCTTGATGAGAATGGCGTTCGCGCAACCAAGCTCGATGCCCTTAGCAAGACGCTCGGTGTTCGTCACAAAGAGGTCGTCGCCCACGAGCTGAACCTTGTCGCCGATGCGGTCGGTAAGCTTCTTCCAGCCTTCCCAGTCCTCTTCAGCCATGCCATCTTCGATCGAGATGACCGGGTACTTCGCAACGAGCGCCTCCCAGTAGTCAACCATCTCGTCGCTCGTCAGCTCGCGGCCTTCGCCTGCCAACACGTACTTGCCGGTCTCGGCGTTGTAGAACTCGCTCGACGCCGGGTCCATTGCGAACATCACGTCTTCACCCGGAGTGAAGCCGGCCGCCTCGACCGCCTTCATCAGGTACTGGAGGGGCTCCTCGTTCGTCTTGAAGTTCGGTGCGAAACCGCCCTCGTCGCCGATGCCGCCGCCGAGACCCGCATCATGCAGGGTCTTCTTCAGCTTGGCGTAAATCTCGGCGCACCAGCGCAGCGCCTCGGCAAAGGTGCCTGCGCCCACCGGCATGATCATGAACTCCTGGAAGTCGACGTTGTTGTCGGCATGCACGCCGCCGTTGAGGATGTTCATCATCGGGGTCGGAAGCATATTCGCATTCACGCCGCCCACGTACTTGTACAGCGGCAACTGCACGCTCTCAGCAGCAGCACGCGCAACCGCGAGGGATGCGCCCAGAATGGCGTTCGCTCCGAAGTTGCCCTTGTTCGGGGTGCCGTCTTCGTCAATCATCGCGAAGTCGATAGCACGCTGGTCGGTCGCGTCGAGGCCAATGAGCACGTCGGCAATCTCGTCGTTCACGTGGTCAACCGCCTTCAGCACGCCCTTGCCGTTGTAGCGCTCGTCATCGCCATCGCGCAGCTCAACCGCTTCGAACTGGCCCGTCGAAGCTCCCGAAGGAACCGCGGCACGGCCGGTGGTGAAGTCGTCAAGCGTCACCTCAACCTCAACGGTCGGGTTGCCACGTGAATCCATGATCTCACGGGCATACACATCAACAATGGTCGGGGTAACACGCATAACTGCCTCCTTTTAGGCATCGGTTCACGCGTGAGGCGCTCATGCCTCACGAAATATATGCACGGGACATTCTAACAGCTTATGGAGCCCCATACGCAAAGAGACCCGCTAATAGCGGGTCTCTTGAAGAATGCGAGTTCGAATGGATGCCCTAAAGCATCCGTTCAGTTCCTTTATTCAGCCTTCTTCTCGGCTTCAGCCTCAGCGGGAGCTGCCTCCTCAGCAGCCTCCTCGGCAGGAGCGGCTTCCTCGGTTGCTTCCTCAGCAGCCTCAATCTCCTGCTTCTCCTCGGCAGCTTCTTCCTTCTTGGGAGCAGCCTTGGCCTCGGTCTTCTCATCGGCAGCCTTGTCGGCCTTCTTCTGCACGGGCTCGCGGACGAGCTCCATCAGCACCATGGGAGCGTTGTCACCCTTGCGGTTGCCAAGCTTCATGATGCGGGTGTAGCCACCCTCGCGGCCTGCGAACAGGCCCGCGTCAACCTTCGCGAAGATTTCGTACACGAGGTCCTTGTCGTTGCCCAGAGCCGCAATAGCAAGACGACGGGAATGAAGGTCGCCCTTCTTAGCCCAGGTCACGATGCGGTCGACGTCGGGGCGAATCTCCTTGGCGCGCGCTTCGATGGTCTTGATGCGGTCGTTCGTGAAGAGCGCCTTCACCAGGCTAATCTTCATGGCCTTGGTATGGCTGGCGTCAGTGCCCAGCTTCCGGCCCTTCTTGTAATGCCTCATTTCTTATCTCCTATTGCTTCAGGTTCAGGCCCATCAGGATAAGCTTGTCCTTAACCTCTTCGATGGACTTCGCGCCAAAGTTACGTATGTTCAGCAGGTCGTTTTCGGAATACTCAACCAGCTGGCGGACCGAGTGGATGCCGGCACGCTTCAGGCAATTGTAGGAACGAACCGAAAGGTCCAGATCCTCAATCTGCTTGTCGAGCTCAGCATTGGTCGTCTGACCCTCGGGAGCGAAGATGCTCGGCGCCTCGACGCCTTCCTCTTCCTCTTCCCCAGTTGCCACGAGGCCCAAGATGGCTTCCATGTACTGATTGATGATATTCGCAGCCTGGCACACCGCATCGGTCGGAGCAATCGACCCGTCGGTTTCCACTTCCAAGAGAAGCTTGTCGTAGTCGGTACGCTGACCAACACGCGTATCCTCAACGCTGAGCGTGCAACGACGCACTGGCGAGAAAAGGGAATCGACATGGATGACACCAATCGGATCATCCGTGCGCTTGTTCCTCTCGGCGGGCACATAGCCGCGACCGACACCAATGCGAATCGTCATTTCGAGCGTGCCGCCATCGGCGACCGTCGCAATGACATGCTCGGGGTTGATGAGTTCAAACTCCGTGGGAACCTCGATGTCGGCACCGGTGACAGTGCAGGGACCTTCCGCGCTGATATGCGCGACCGCTCCCGTGACATCCTCGTTCAGCGCACGGAACACCAAACCCTTCACGTTCAGGACGATATCGGTGATGTCCTCGATGACGCCATCGGCCGTCGTGAACTCGTGCTGCACTCCCTCAATCTGAATCGCGGTCGGCTTCGCACCGTCCAATGAGGAAAGCAGGACACGACGAATGCTGTTGCCCAGAGTCGTACCGTATCCACGCTCAAGCGGCTCGATGGAGAAACGCCCAACCGTTTCGGTGACCTCTTCGGCAGTTACCGTCGGCCTCATGAATTCTGTCATGTAGTAAGCCTCCTTACTGTGCCGTTACTAGCTGCGATTACTTGGAGTAGAGCTCAACGATAAGCTGTTCATCAATCTCCAGGTCGATCTGGTCACGTTCAGGAAGAGCAAGAACACTGCCCTGAAGCTTCTCAATGTCAACCTCAAGCCATGCGGGAACCTCAAAGCGCTCGTTGGAAACGAGAGCGCTCTTGATAACGAGCAATTCCTTGCTCTTGGGAGCAACCATCACGAGGTCGCCCGGACGCACGCGGAAGGAGGGCACGTCAACGCGACGGCCGTTCACCGTGATGTGACCGTGGGTCACGATCTGGCGAGCTTCCTTGCGGGTACGCGCGAAGCCCAGACGGAACACGACGTTGTCGAGACGGCTCTCGAGGATGCGCATCAGGTTGTCGCCGGTAACGCCCTGCTGACGACGAGCCTGCTCGAAATAGCGACGGAACTGCTTTTCGAGAACGCCATAAATGAACTTTGCCTTCTGCTTTTCGCGCAGCTGCAGGCCGTATTCGCTTTCCTTGCGACGACGCTGAACCTGACGCTTGCTCGTTTTAGAGCTGCTGTAGCCCAACACGACGGGGTCGAGACCGAGCTGACGGCAGCGCTTAAGAACCGGAGTTCTGTTGATTGCCATTTAAATCGATCCTTTCATTAAACGCGACGGCGCTTTGCCTGACGGCAGCCGTTATGCGGTACGGGTGTGCAGTCCTGGATGCTCGAAACCTCAAGCCCGGTTGCCTGAAGGCTGCGGATAGCGGTCTCGCGGCCAGAGCCGGGGCCCTTCACGAAGACAGCAACCTTCTTCAGACCGTGATCCATCGCGGTCTTCGCAGCAGCCTCAGCGGCCATCTGCGCGGCGAACGGGGTGGACTTGCGGGAACCCTTGAAACCAACGGTTCCGCCACTCTGCCAGGAAATGCAATTACCCTGCGGATCGGTAATGCTCACGATGGTGTTGTTAAACGTGGACTTGATATGTGCCTGTCCCACGGCGATGTTCTTGCGGTCAGCACGACGAATGCGCTGCTGCTTGACTTGCTTCTTAGCCATTTACGCTGCTCCCTTATTTCTTGCCGCCGATTTGCTTGCGAGGTCCCTTGCGGGTGCGCGCATTCGTGTGCGTGCGCTGCCCGTGAACCGGCAGGCCCTTGCGGTGACGAAGGCCGCGATAGCAGCCGATCTCCATCAGACGCTTGATGTTCTGCGAACGCTCGCGATGGAGGTCGCCCTCAACGTAGATATGGCTGTTGTTGATCCAATCGCGAATCTTCGCGAGATCTTCTTCAGACAGATCCTTCACGCGGATGTCGGGGTCAACGCCCGTCTCTGCGAGAATCTTCTTCGACGTCGTCAGGCCGATACCATAGATATAGGTCAGGCCAATCTCAATGCGCTTGTCGCGGGGAAGGTCAACACCTACCAGACGTGCCATTCTTCATGCCCTCCTTTAACCCTGACGCTGCTTATGGCGCGGGTTTTCACAAATCACGTAAACCTTGCCATGGCGACGAATGACCTTGCACTTGTCGCACATCTTCTTGACCGAAGGACGTACCTTCATAATTTGTTTCCTTTCGGTGCCTTACTCAACTTTGCTATGTAAACGCCCAGCCGCAGGCGCTAAACCTCTTTGATACCTGTGAATCGACAGCACAGGAATCACTATTTCCACACAATTCAAGACCGCTGTGTGGAAGAAAACCAACTACTTGAATCGATAAGTGATTCGACCACGGTCCAAATCGTAAACCGAGAGTTCAACGGTCACGCGGTCTCCGGGGAGAATCTTGATGTAATGCATGCGCATCTTCCCTGAAATGTGAGCCAAGATATTGTGGCCGTTTTCAAGCTCGACCCTAAACATGGCATTGGGAAGCGCTTCCACTACCTTGCCTTCGAGTTCGATGACATCGTCTTTGCCCAAGATCTCTCCTTCACGAATTTCGACGTAAATTGGCAAATGTGTATTGTAGCAAAACTTTTCGAATGGACGACCTGGGCTGCGACCTGCGCAATATCCCCAAATTAGCGCTTGGTTCTACACCGGACGATTCAGAAGCGGGAAGAATACCGGGCGGAATTCACGGGCGCGCGGGGTGGCGGCTGCGCGAAAGATGGCGGCCTTTGGGCGACGTCCGCGGCAGGCGCCGAAGCCGCGCGAGTGGAACGCAGAACGCCTGTGACGGGACAGCGGCGAGCCTTGGCGGAGACCCCATATCTTGTTCGCGAGTGGGATTTTGCTCGCCCGGTTTCTTCCCGCCCCGCTTCTTCCGTCAGGTGATTGCAAACTCTGTTTCGATTTTATTTCCGCGCTTGCGCCACCGAAATATTGGTGTAGGATGCATCGCAATTGAATAGCCAAACCGTTGAAGCGGAAATAACGGCATACACGACTTCACAGAGAGCCCGCGATGGTGGAAATCGGGCAGGCACGATATGTCAAATGGCCCGCTGAGGGCGCAGGCAAAGGGTAACCGAGTAACCTGCGACGTAAGGCACACGTTAGTTGCCAGGGATGTGTAGCATCCTGAAGAGAGCGCGGGAAACCGCGAATCAAGGTGGCACCACGGAAGTAATTTCGCCCTTGACGAACATGCACGTTCGCCGGGGCTTTTTTAATGCCCCGGCCCGACAAGACGGAAGGGGTACCGAAGGTGGACATCAAGATCACACCGAGCCTCGACGATGCGCGCGCCTATGCCGATGCGGGCTACAAGAGAGTGCCGGTGGCCTGCGAAATTCTCTCCGACACCGTGACGCCCATCACCGTGATGCGCAAGCTGAAGAACGTCTCCGACCACTGCTATCTGCTCGAGTCGGCGGCCGATTCCGCCGAATGGGGACGCTATACCTTCCTCGGTTACGATCCGACCCTGGAAATCACCTGCACAAACGGCCATATGAAGATTGGCGCCATCTCACTTGAGGTAGAGCATCCGGGCCCCTACATCCGCCAGATTCTCGCCGAGTACCGCACGTCCAAGATCGCGGGTATGCCGAGTTTCACCGGCGGCCTCGTGGGCTATTTCAGCTACGACTACCTGAAGTACGCGGAGCCGAGCCTGAATCTCGACGCCCACGATTCGGAAGGCTTCAAGGACGTCGACCTGATGCTCTTCGACAAGGTGATCGCCTTCGACAACTTCAAGCAGAAGATCATCCTCGTGGTGAACATGGACCTTGCGGAAGGGGAGGCCGCCTACCGCCGCGCGGCGATGGAGCTTGAGAACATGGCGCATCTCGTGCTTGAAGGCGCGGAGAAAGAAGAAGCGCCTGGCCACCTGAAGGGCGAGATGACGCCGCTCTTCGACAAGGAGCGCTATTGCGAAATGGTGCGCCGCGCGCAGCATCACATCCATGAGGGCGATATCTTCCAGGTCGTGCTTTCGAACCGCCTTGAAGCGCCCTACGAAGGAAGCCTGCTGAACACCTACCGCATTCTGCGGACGCTGAATCCGTCGCCCTACATGTTCTATTTCGCCAGCTCGGACATGGAGGTGGCCGGCGCGAGTCCGGAAACGCTTGCCAAGCTCGAGGACGGCGTGCTCCATACCTTCCCGCTTGCCGGCACGCGTCCGCGCGGCAAAACGCCCGAGGAGGACGCGGCGCTGGAGGCCGAGCTGCTTGCTGATGAGAAGGAGCTCGCCGAGCACAACATGCTCGTTGATCTCGGGCGCAACGACCTCGGCAAGATCTCGCGCTTCGGCAGCGTGGAAGTGGAAAAGTACCTGCACATCGAGCGCTTTTCCCATGTCATGCATATCGGTTCCACGGTGCGCGGCGAAATTGACGACACCCACGACGCGGTCGATGCGGTTGATGCCATCCTACCCGCCGGCACGCTTTCGGGCGCGCCGAAGATTCGCGCCTGCCAGCTAATCAACGACCTCGAGGACAACAAGCGCGGCATCTACGGCGGCGCGATTGGCTACCTCGATTTCACCGGCAACCTCGACACCTGCATTGGCATTCGCCTTGCCTACAAGAAGAACGGGAAGGTGTTCGTGAGGTCCGGCGCGGGAATCGTCGCCGACAGCGTTCCCGAAAAGGAATACCAAGAATGCATCAACAAGGCCGCGGCTGTGATGGCCGCCCTGAAAGAAGCGGAGGCTTTGGCATGATCGCGCTCATCGACAACTACGACAGCTTCTCTTACAACCTGTTTCAGCTGGTGGGAAGCATAGAACCCAACATCCGCGTCATCCGAAACGACGCACTCGATACGGCGGGCCTTGCCGCCCTGGCACCCGAAGCGATCATCCTTTCGCCAGGGCCGGGCCGTCCGGAAGACGCCGGCATCTGCGTCGATGTCGCGCGGGAGTTGGGACCGACCATTCCCACACTGGGCGTGTGCCTTGGCCATCAGGCGATTTGCCAGGCCTATGGCGCGACCGTCGGTTACGCCCACCAGCTCATGCATGGCAAGCAATCGCAATGCACGGTCGCGGAAGGCTTGGAGGACACGGGCTTGTTCAAGGGCCTTCCCGAAAGTTTCCCGGTTGGCCGCTACCATTCACTGTCCGTCCAGGAGGATTCGCTTCCTGCGGAGCTTATCGCAAGCTCGCGAGCGGATGACGGCGAGGTCATGTCGGTTCGCCATCGCGAATATCCGATCTATGGCCTGCAGTTTCATCCAGAAAGCATCCTCACGCCAACGGGAACCACAATGCTGCGCAACTTCATCGAGCTCGCGCGGGCGAGAAAGTGATGACACAAGGCATTGACGGCGCGCAGGCAGCGCGACCGTGACGGGCGGGTTGCGGGCGCGCGGGCAGGCTTTGCCATCGCTGCAAGCGCCCAACCACAAACACCCATCGTTCACTTAAAGAGATGCGATTCGCACCAGAAAGGAAAAAGGAAATGATTAAGACAGCCATCGAGAAGATCGTCATGAAAGAGGATCTCACCTATGACGAGGCCTACGCGGTCATGCACGAGATCATGAGCGGTGAAACGACCCCGACGCAAAATGCCGCCTTCCTCGCCTCGCTTTCCACCAAGAGCACGAAGGCTGAAACGATCGATGAGATTTCCGGCTGCGCGGCCGCGATGCGCGAGCTCGCGACGCCCGTTGCGCACCCCGGCATGAACGTCCTCGAGATTGTGGGCACCGGCGGCGACAAGTCGAACACCTTCAACATCTCGACGACTGCGGCGTTCGTCATCGCGGCAGCGGGCGTGAAGGTCGCCAAGCACGGAAATCGCGCGGCGAGCAGCCTTTCCGGTACCGCCGACTGCCAGGAAGCGCTGGGTGCGAACATCAATCAGGACCCGGAAAAGGCGCTGCAGATGCTGCAGGAAGTGGGCATGTGCTTCTTCTTCGCGCAGATGTACCACCCCGCGATGAAATACGTGGGCGCCATCCGCAAGGAGCTCGGCTTCCGCACCGTCTTCAATATCCTGGGTCCGCTCACGAACCCGGCCAGCCCGGAATACTTCCTGCTCGGCGTCTATGACGAATACCTTGTCGAGCCGCTCGTGAAGGTGCTCGACAAGCTTGGCGTGAAGCGCGCGCTCGTGGTGTATGGCCAGGACCGCATGGACGAGATTTCCGTCAGCGCCCCCACCACCATCTGCGAGCTGCGTGACGGCTACTACCGCACGAGTGTCATCGCGCCCGAGGATTTCGGCATCACGCGTTGCCAGAAAGCGGACATTGTCGGCGGCACACCGGAAGAGAACGCGCAGATCACCCGCGACATTCTTGGCGGCGTCGAGAAGGGACCGAAGCGCGACATCGTCCTGATGAACGCGGGTGCGGCGCTCTTCATCGCCGGCAAGGCAGCCACCATCGCCGAAGGCATCAAGCTTGCGCGGGAGACCATCGATTCGGGTGCCGCACTTGAAACCATGAAGGCCTACATCGCCGCGTCGAACAGGTAGAAGCGATCGCGGGATGGCGGGGCTGCCGACCGTGCAGCAACAGCGACCCACGCAGCGATGACCGGCAAGGAGCAAGCCTCCGGCCCACACGCCAACGCACAAACCGTTAACCCATCCATCAAACGAAGCATGACCAGCAAAAACACGAGCGAGAAAGGAAACGAGTGACAACGATTCTTGACACCCTGGCCGATGCCGCCCGCGAACGCGTCGCGCAGGCACGGGAAACGCTTCCGCTTGAAGAGTTGCGCGAGCAGGCACGGGCGATGCCCCGCGATGCGCGCCCCTCCTTCAAGCAGGCGCTTTCAGGGCACGACCCGCTGGGGGACAGCCTGCACTTCATCTGCGAGTGCAAGAAGGCGTCCCCTTCGAAAGGTCTCATCGCGCCGGAGTTCCCGTATCGGGACATCGCCCGCGAGTACGAAGCAGCGGGAGCAAGCGCGATATCGGTGCTGACCGAACCCACGCGCTTTCTCGGACGCGACGAGTACCTGCGCGATATCGCCGCGACGGTGTCCCTTCCCTGCATCCGCAAGGATTTCACCATCGACGAGTACCAGATCTACGAGGCGAAAACGCTTGGCGCATCGGCGGTGCTTCTCATTTGCAGCCTGCTCGATACCGCAACCATCCACCGCTACCTCGGCATATGCGACGAGCTCGGACTTTCCGCCCTCGTAGAAACGCATGACGAGGCGGAGCTTACGGGCGCGCTTGCGGCGGGCGCCGAGATTGTCGGCGTCAACAACCGCAATCTCAAGGACTTTAGTGTGGATATCGGTCTTTCCCTTCGCTTGCGCGATAAGGTGCCACCTGAGGTGATTTTCGTCGCCGAAAGCGGCATTCATACCGCAGATGACGTGGCTGCACTGCGTCAACACGGCGTGAATGCGGTACTTATAGGTGAGCAACTTATGCGCGCGACCAACAAGCAGGCGGCGCTTGCCAAACTGAAGGGAGACTTCAAATGACACGAATCAAGATGTGCGGGCTTTCCCGCGAAGAGGACATCGCCACCGCAAACGAGGTGATGCCCGACTACATCGGCTTCGTGTTCTGGCCCGACAGCAGCCGCTATGTCACCCCGCAGCGCGCGCTGGAATTGAAGGAGGAGCTCGACGAGGACATCACCGTCGTGGGCGTGTTCGTCGATGCGCCGGTCCGTTTCGTCGCGGCGCTGATGAACGAGGACCTCATCGACATCGCGCAGCTGCACGGCCACGAGGATGCCGCCTATATCGAGGCCCTGCGCGCGGCGCTGCGCAACGCCGAAGACAAGGCCATCGCGCAGGCATTCATCGTGAAGGATACGAGCGACATCGAAGCAGCGCGCGAATCGGTTGCCGACATGGTGCTTCTTGATGCCGGTTTGGGCAGCGGCACCACCTTCGACTGGCAGCTCATCCGCGACTTCGACCGCCCCTACTTCCTCGCTGGCGGCCTTACGCCGGAGAACGTGGCGGAAGCGCTCGACCTCACGAACGCGGCCTACCTCGACACGAGCTCGGGCATCGAGACGGATGGCGTGAAGGACCCCGCGAAGATGCAGGCCTTCGCAGAAGCGGTGCGCGCCTGGGACGACGAGCATCCGCGCCTGAGTTTCCTCGAGGCTTTGCATCCGGAATACCACGAAGAAGACGAAGCGGAACAGGAAGGCGACGAAACCAAGCAGCTTGGCGACGTCAGCCTGAACTAGGAGGCCTGAAAGGCGCGATGCCCCACGGCGGGAGGCACGATACCCCACGGCGGGCGCCGGTTCACCCCAACAGGGTGAACGGGTTGCCAAACAGGGCGTGCAACCCTCAGCGGGATGCGCATCCAACCCCAACAGGGCGGGCGACCCACCAAGCAGAGTGTGCAATTCGCGCTGCGACCAGGCCCAACAACGAGCAAGTAACTGAATAAAAGGAGATTTACCATGACGAACCCCCGCGGGCGATTCGGCATTCATGGCGGGCAGTACATGCCCGAAACCCTGATGAATGCCGTGATAGAGCTCGAAGAAGCATACGATCGCTACAAGGACGACCCCGATTTCAAGCGCGAGCTTACCACCCTTTTCAACGACTACGCCGGCCGTCCGAGCCGCCTCTATTATGCGGAGCGCATGACGAAGGACCTCGGCGGCGCGAAGATCTACCTCAAGCGTGAGGACCTCAATCACACCGGCGCGCACAAAATCAACAACTGCCTTGGCCAGGCACTTCTCGCGAAGAAGATGGGGAAGACCCGTCTGATCGCTGAAACCGGCGCGGGCCAGCACGGTGTCGCCACCGCGACCGTCGCCGCGCTCATGGACATGGAATGCGTCGTGTTCATGGGCAAGCTCGATTGCGAGCGCCAGGCGCTGAACGTGTACAAGATGCGCCTGCTCGGCGCGGAGGTTGTGCCGGTGGAAACGGGAACCGGCACGCTGAAGGACGCGGTGAGCGCGGCCATGCGCGAATGGACGAGCCGCATCGCCGACACGCACTACTGCCTCGGTTCCTGCATGGGCCCGCATCCGTTCCCCACCATCGTCCGCGATTTCCAAGCGGTCATCTCGCAGGAGATTCGTGACCAGATGCTTGAGCGCGAAGGCAAACTGCCCGATGCGGTCATCGCCTGTGTTGGTGGCGGAAGCAATGCGATCGGCAGCTTCTACCACTTCATCGAGGACGAAGGCGTGCAGCTCATCGGCTGCGAAGCCGCTGGTCGTGGAGTCGACACCTTCGAAACCGCCGCAACCATCGCGACTGGGCGCCTCGGCATCTTCCACGGCATGAAGAGCTACTTCTGCCAGGACAAATACGGCCAGATCGCTCCCGTGTACAGCATCTCTGCCGGCCTCGACTACCCGGGCATCGGGCCCGAGCACGCATGGCTGCACGACACTGGACGCGCGACGTATGTGCCCGTCACCGACGAGGAGGCGGTGCAGGCCTTCGAATACCTCTCGCGTCTCGAGGGCATCATCCCCGCTATCGAGAGCTCGCATGCGGTGGCCCACGCGATAAAGATCGCTCCCACCATGAGCCCTGACCAAAGCATCGTCATCACGCTGTCGGGACGCGGCGACAAGGACTGTGTGTCCGTCGCCCGTTACCGCGGAGAGGAGCTGAACGAAGAATGAGCACGATTTCTTCCGCTTTCGCAAAGGGAAAGGCATTCATTCCCTTCATAACTTGTGGCGACCCCGACCTCGCCACCACCGCCGCCTGTGTACGCGCGATGCAGGACGCGGGCGCCGACCTCATTGAGCTGGGCATTCCCTTCTCAGACCCAACCGCTGAAGGCCCCGTCATCCAAGAGGCAAACGAACGCGCACTTGCGGCCGGCTGCACGACCGACAAGATTTTCGACATGGTGCGCAACCTGCGCAAGGATGTGACCGTCCCGCTGGTATTCATGACCTACGCGAACGTGGTGTTCTCCTATGGGTCGGACGAGTTCCTGTCGCGCTGCGCCGAGATCGGCATCGACGGCCTGATCCTGCCTGACGTGCCTTTCGAGGAGAAAGAGGACTTCGCGCCGATTTGCCAGAAGTACGGCATCGACCTCATCAGCATGATCGCCCCGACGAGCGAAAACCGCATCGCGATGATCGCGCGTGAAGCGACCGGTTTCATATATGTGGTCTCGAGCCTCGGCGTGACAGGCATGCGCAGCAGCATCACGACCGACATCCCCTCGCTCGTGAAGATCGTGCGCGAGAATACGAGCACGCCCTGCGCGGTGGGCTTTGGCATCTCGACGCCGGAGCAGGCGGCGAAGATGGCAGGCGACTCCGACGGCGCCATCGTCGGCAGCGCCATCGTGAAGATCATCGCGACGCATGGCACGAACGCGGCGGGTCCGGTGGGCGATTTCGTCCGCGAAATGGCAGCCGCCGCACACGGGGCGTAAGAAAACCCCTGAACCCGCACCAAAAATCGAGAGTCCCCGCGACGGCATTCGCGGGGACTCTCGATTTTGCAAGGTGTTTTCGTAAGGGTTGATGGGGTTCGGCTATACATCCTCCATTCGATTAGGCTTACCTAACTATTCTCGAATCTTTTATACCGCCGCCCCATATCACTGTCAACGAGAAAAAGCATGCCCATGCCAAATTCATAGCAGATGGCAGGGTTTTCTCGATGGATAGACTCTTCGCCACACGGGCTGTGCTATTCTGCAGCCTTGCGACAGGAGAAGAGCGTTGGAACAGGGGCTTTTGCCACCATGCGACGCGAGTTGCACGAAGCAAAAGGCCGCACGCCGGGCGAACGCCCGCTGCAAAGACAAGGGCAAAACAGCCCGAACACGCACCCAGCGCATAAGCCACCAGGGAAGGAACGACAGCATGTGCGAATTGTTTGCGGTAAACGCCGCCCACCCGGTGGATGTTTCGCACTACCTGCGCACCTTCTTCCAGCATAGCGAGCAGCACCCGCATGGGTGGGGTATCTCGTGGCGTGAAGGCGACGAAATTGTCATGCACAAGGAGCCGGTGCGCGCCATCGATTCTCCCTTCATGCGCGAATTGGTATCCCAGCCCGTAATGCACACGCATCTTCTCGCGCATATTCGCCTTGCGACCTGCGGCGTTACCGCATATGAAAACTGCCACCCCTTCATCCACACCGACAACGACGGCACCGAGTGGATGATGGTTCACAACGGCACGATTTTCAACGACGCGCTCACCACGGGTTACGATCGACACGAAGCGGGCGACACCGACAGCGAGCGGATCATTCTCTTTCTCACCGACCTGCTGAATGCGGCCGAACTGCGCTACGGAAACGACCTCGGCCTCGCGGAGCGCTTCGAGGCGCTCAACAACGCTATCGTGCAGCTGTCATACGGGAACAAGCTCAACATCATTCTTGATGATGGCGAATTTCTCTACGTTCATACGAACACGATGGCCCGTACCTTATATATGAAGCGGGAAAATGGCGCGGCGATATTCAGCACGCAAGCGCTCGACGACAGCACGCTCTGGCAACCCATTCCGACCGCTCAGCTGCAAGTATATCGCGCGGGCGAACTTGTGAAACAAGCGTCGCCGCATTCAAATATATTTGTGGGATGCGCCCCGCAGAACTATCTTCTGCTGCAAACATCTGCTTAGATGGGGTAATACGGCAATTAGGAATCTCAAGAAAACAGGAGAACACATGGAAGAGCTCAACACGCCGTCTTCAGAAGCCGCTTCTGAAGAAATCGAAGAGTGGGCGGACGCGGAAGACGTCGCCGAAGAGGAGCAGCCGGAGGAAGAGCCTCTCGCTGAGGATGAAGAGGCTGAAGAAGCAGCCGAGGACGAGGCCGAAGAGGCTGAAGAAGCGGACGATGCCGCTGACGAAGATGCAGAGAACGAAGAAGCCGCAGAAGACGAAGAGCAGTTGAGCGTTAACTTTGTTGCTTTCCGCAAGCTGGTCGAAACCCAGCGTCTCACGAACATTCTGCGCCAGCACCTCATGCAGCCCGAGATTCGCGATCGCGGTCGCGTTTTCGCCCTTCTCAACCTGAAGGACGGACTGACGATGAAGGAGATGGCTCAGGTTCTCGGCATGCACGTGCCGTCCCTGAACAAGGTCCTCGAAAAGTATGAGCGCGAAGAGCTCATCACCCTCACCGGCGAAGGCGAGGACAAGGGTTCCGTCGTCGTGTCGCTGACCGAGGCGGGCGCCCAGGTGAAAGTTCCGAACGAGAACATGACGGAGAGCCTGTTCACCGGCTTCACCGAAGAGGAGATTGGCGCTTTCGCCGATAGCCTGAAGCGCATCATCGCAAACATCGAGGCGGAGGCCGGCAAGAGCGCCAAGGCCCTGCTCGAGGAAGAGCGCGAGCTGCGCAAGGCTGCCGCTGACAGCTTCGACGGCAAGAAGTCGGACCGTGGTGGTCGCGGCTTCGACAAGCGCGGCGGCGGCCGTGGCGGCTTCGACAAGCGCGGCGGCGATCGCGGAGGTCGCGGCGGTGACCGTGGCGGGCGCGGTGGCGACAGGGGCGGCTTCAACCGTGGCGGTGACCGCGGAGGTCGCGGCGGTTACGGTCATGGCGATGATCGCGGTGGCCGTGATGGCTTCAAGCGCGGTGGCGACCGTGGTGGCCGCGGCGGATTCGGCCATGGCGACGACCGTGGCGGGCGCGATGGCTTCAAGCGCGGTGGCGACCGTGGCGGATTCAAGCGCAACGATGATCGTCGCGGTGGCGACCGTGGCGGCTTCAACCGTGGCGGTGACCGCGGAGGTCGCGGCGGATTCAAGCGCGACAACGACCGCTGGTAGGACGCTTAACCAAGCACATTGATTAAATAGGGATGGAGACAACGCCTCTCCATCCCTTTCTCTTTTGAGGGCATGCATATGAAAACGATTTCCATCACCGACATTCCTGGCATCAAGCTGGGCCAATACGAAAACGCCGAAGCGGCGACCGGTGTCACCGTCATCATTGCGCCAGACGGCATGGCGGCGGGCATCGACGTGCGAGGCGGCGGCCCTGCTTCGCGTGACACGCGTACGCTTGACCCCCTTGCGAATGCGGAGTTCATTCATGCCGTCGTGCTGGGTGGCGGAAGCGCCTTTGGCCTCGATGCCAGCGGCGGCGTGATGCGCTATCTGGAAGAACGCGGCATCGGCCTGCCGGTTGGAACGGTGCATGTGCCCCTCGTATGCCAATCGGATATCTTCGACCTCCTCGTGGGCGACGCGAATGTGCGCCCCGATGGGGAAATGGGCTATGCGGCCTGCGTTGCGGCTGAAACGGGCAACTATCGCAATGGCAACTTCGGTGTGGGTTGCGGCGCGTCGGTCGGCAAGATTCTCGGCGCCGACTTCGCGATGAAAAGCGGTATCGGCAGCTATGCCGTGCAGGTCGGCGACCTGATGGTGGGCGCCATTGTCGCAGTCAACGCGATCGGGAACATCATCAACCCGGCTACCGGCAAAACCGTCGCCGGCCTTCTGACTGAAGACAAGAAGGGATTCCGCAGCACCACCGAAGCGCTCACGCAGCTCTATGAGAACGAACAGGCGCAGGCGATGAGCGAGGCGCATGCCGTCACGAACACGACTATCGGCGCGATCATCACGAACGCGAACCTGACAAAGGGGCAGCTGAGCAAGCTTGGCGGCATGGCGCATGATGGCTATGCGCGCACCATTTCCCCTGTTCACACATCAATGGATGGCGACAGCATCTATGGCCTTTCCGTTGGCGGAGTTGATGCGCCCATCGATGTCGTGGGAAGCATCGCCGCAGAGGTGATGGCCGAGGCGATTCTCGTCGCCGTTCGCAGCGCACAGAGCGCGTACGGTCTGCCCGCCGCCTGCGACCTCGAGTGGGATGAGATTTAGCGGGCGCGGCGCTTCTCGTTGAGTTCGAAAATGAGGCGCAATCCCTGAAGCGTGAGTATCCCGTCCTGCGTGAATTCGTAATTGGACGCCTCGCACACGACAGGTGCATAACGGCCAGTCGCGACCAACTCGGTGTCATATCCGAGCTCGTCCCAGATGGCTTCCACCAGACCATCGAGGCGTTTCGCCTCGCCCAAAACCACGCCGGCCTGCACGGCCTCGGCGGTCGTGCGGCCAATCGCGTTTTCCGGCACGCGCACATCCGCGCCGGGAAGCTGGGCGGCTGTCATATTGAGCGCCCGCATGGAAGAACCGAGACCAGGCGCGATGGCGCCACCAACAAAGGCGCCCTTCTCGTCGACCACGACGATGTTCGTCGCCGAACCGAAGTCGACCGCAATGCAGGGAGAGCCATAGAGCTCGCGCGCGGCAACCGCATTCGCCACGCGATCGGAACCGACCTGACCGGGATCCTTATAGCGCACGGCGATGCCGCTCTTCAGGCCGGGGCCCACCACGAGCGGACGGTTTCCCGTCATATGGCGCGCAGCCGCTTCCCATGCCATCGTCGCGGAAGGAACAACCGAGCACAAAATGGCGGATTCGGGATTATCAATGTCGCGCAGTGTGAGAAAAGCCTCTATCACCTGCTCGGCCTCATCGGTCATGAGCGACGAGCCGCTTGAGCCCGACCAGCGTCCCAAAAGCTGGCTGCCCTCAAAAACACCGAGGTCAACCTGCCCATTTGTCACCTTTATCGTAAGAAGACTGCCCGCCATGAGTCTTTCCTTCCCGCGTATCTCCTCATTCGACCTTACCACACAAGCCGGGCTGATTATGCCGAAGCGAGCATCGACAATGCGGCACAGCAAGTTTCGCGTCCAGCTGCCCTTTGCGCGGTAGTCAGCCTGATTCCCTTTCACCCATATCGAAGCGTGAACCCCGCCACGTCGCTTGCCGCGCGCTGCCGTATGACATTCAGGCCGCATAGTCGCATTTCGGTGGTTCATCAGGTGCTTTCACCCGACGTTTGCCGCCCTCTCTTGAATCTCGCAAAAACCTCGCTCATGCCAAATGCCTTCTGGGTTATAGTGGCCGGGCAATGTGACTTTCGCCAGGAAAGCAAATAGCAGTTAAAAGGGGACATATATGAACGAAATGCGCGGGCAGTTGACCGTTCGTGGCATCATTATCGGCTGCATCGGCTGTGTCATCATCACGGCAGCATCGGCATACACCGCACTCAAGATGGGCGCCTTGCCGTGGCCCATCATTTTTGCGGCATTGATTTCTCTCTTCTTCTTGCGGGTGCTTGGCTCGCGTTCTCTCAATGAGGCGAACGTTACCCACACCATCATGTCAGCAGGCGCCATGGTCGCCGGCGGTCTCGCATTCACCATTCCCGGCATCTGGATGCTGGGCCTGGGCGATGTACCGTTCTGGCAGATGCTCCTTATCGCCCTCGCCGGCGTGGTGCTCGGCCTCATCGGCTGCGGCTATTTCCGCCGCCAGCTTATCGAAGAGCAGGAACTGGAATTCCCGATTGGTGAGGCGGCAGGCGAAACCCTGAAGGTTTGCAACACGGGCGGCAAGGTGGGCGTGAAGCTCTTTTCCGCCATGGGCTTCGCCGGTATCTGGACGGCGCTGCGTGATTGCCTCGGCGCTATTCCCACGCTGCTCTTTAGCGAAGTGACGATTCCGGGTGTCACCTTCGGTCTCTACCTCAGCCCGATGATGATGGCAGTCGGCTTCCTTGTTGGTGTCGGCGCGATGTTCGCCTGGTTTGGCGGCGCTCTTGGCCAGATTCTCATTGTCACCGGTGGTTCCGCTGCGGGACTTTGGACTGTTGAGCTGGGACAATCAATCAATTCGAGTCTTGGCATGGGTCTGATGATGGGCTGCGGCATTGCCGTCGTCTTCAAGGATGTCATCTTCAAGGCCATCAAGTCCGCGAGCAACAAGTCGAAGAAGGCGGCGACCGCTAACGACGGCAAGAAGATTTCCCACCGCGTGGGCCTGCTCGCTCTCGGTGGCGCGGCGCTTTCCTACGTCGTCTGCATCTTCCTGGGCATTGGACCTATCGGAAGCGCGATTGTGATTGTGCTTTCTTTCGTGACCGTCGTCATGAGCGCGCAGTCCGTTGGTCAGACAGGCATTGACCCGATGGAAATCTTCGGCCTGATCGTCTTGCTGTTTGTCGCGATCATCGGCGACACGCCGCAGCTGCAGCTCTTCTTTGTCGCGGCCATCATCGCGGTTGCCTGCGGTTTGGGCGGCGACGTGATGAACGACTTCAAGGCTGGCCATATGCTCGGCACGAGCCCCACCGCACAGCTTGTCGGCCAGGGAATCGGCGGCGTGCTTGGCGCCTTCATCGCGGCAGGCGCGATGTTCGCCCTTGTTTCCGCTTATGGTCCCGACGCCTTTGGCGCAGGTCAGCAGTTCGTTGCAGCACAGGCGAGCGTTGTCGCGGCTCTCGTGGGCGGCATTCCCCATGTGCCGGCATTCGTCATCGGCCTGGTTGCGGGCTTCCTCATCTACTGCCTCGGTGGTCCCGCGATGATGATTGGCCTGGGCGTTTACCTGCCCTTCTACATGTCGTTCACCGCATTCCTCGGTTGCGTCGCCAAGCTGATCTACGACAAGGTTTGCGCATCGCGTCGCGAAAAGCTTGCTGCCGAAGAGCAAACGGCCGCAAAGGAGAACTCCGATCAGAATGGCCTTATCGTCGCGTCCGGTTTCCTGGGTGGCGAATCGATTGTCGGCGTCCTGATAGCGCTTGTTGCCATCTGCACCTTATAGCGTGAGTTGGCGCGCGGAAGTAAGAGGCTTAGCCGTACACGGGCGGGCTTATAGCGCTTGAACGGGCAACGGAACATACCGGCAACCGCCTCAGCGCGTGAAAGCGCAATCGATTAGCGGCAAATCAAACGACAAAGGCGCGGTCTCTTCTCGAGGCCGCGCCTTTTGTTTCATACCGCTAGATCTGACTAGCAAGCCTAAGTTAGAAACCCGTTCCCAATACCTAGAATCCCAGATCGTCGTTCACGAGAATCAGATGCATGCGTCCGGGATGCTTCGAAAAACGCGTGATGAGGAACTCGCAGCAGATGGTGTCGAGCGACTTGCAGTTCGCGCAGGAGCCGGTGTGCTTGCACGGGGTATCGATATTGAAACGCTGCGCATTCAGAGGCGCGGCCACATTGCGGGCGCGCTTCATCGCGGCATCGACATCGTTGCAAATCTTGTTCATCCCGACGATGAACAGCACTTTCTTCGGACCCTGGGCAATGGCGGAAACGCGGTTCGAATTGCCGTCGATATTCACAAGGATGCCGTCCTCGGTCATGGAATTGCAGCTCGAGAGGAAGACATCGGCGTCGTAGGCCGCAAGCATTGCGGCACGCTTGTCAGCGATCTCGTCGCGATCAATGAAGTTGTAAGAACCGCCCTTCAACGCATCAACGAGACCAATCTGGATAGCGGACATGCAGCCGCCCATCGTGACCGTCGCACCTTCGGGAATAATCTCCAGCGCCTGCGCCAAGGCATCTTCCCTGGTCGCCGCATAGTAGCCGGTGATATTGCGCGACTTGAGGCCCTTGATCACCTTTTCCACCAGCAGTTCGTTCCTCATGTATCCAAACGCGCGAATTTCTTCTTCATTCATAGTGAATTCCATTCTCCTTGCCACGCGAAAGCACTGAGGACACGCTTATTCCTATTTGGTACCGGCGCGACCATCGCCTCCGCGATTCTCCTGCTTGCACTATAACGGAAACCCACACCGCTCATACGCACTCAAGCTCGGAGTTCCCCATATTGAGGGTTCACCCGTCAATACGCATAGTGGGAATGCGAGCTATAGCGTCACTGCACGCACTCGAGGGACGCACAGGAGATACCAGCATTCGCCTAAACAGATAACCTGACATCTGAAATTAGAGTTAGCAAACGCGCGAGACGCCTTACCTCGCCGCGCGGTTTGTGGGATAGTATCCATCAACGTGCCTGACGAGACGCGGTTGCAAGCATCCGCGAATACGTTTTCCTTCAAACTCGTTTAAGACCTCGCAGGCAGCACACATCGACACACAAACAGAGGGGGGTTCCTATGCCTATCAAAATTCCCAACGCCCTGCCCGCTGCCACACAGCTTCAAGCCGAGAACATCTTCGTCATGACGGAGAAGCGCGCAACAACCCAGCACATCCGCCCGTTGCGCCTGATCATCCTCAACCTCATGCCGCTGAAGATCGACACCGAGACGCAGATTCTGCGCAAGCTTTCGAACACTCCGCTGCAGATTGAAGTGCAGTTCATGCATACCGCGAGCCACTCTTCGCACAACACGCCCGCCGAGCACCTCCGCACCTTCTACACCACCTTCGAAGACGTGCGCGACGACCACTTCGACGGCATGATTATCACCGGCGCGCCGGTCGAAAAACTCCCGTTCGAGGATGTCGACTACTGGCCCGAGCTCTGCGAGATTCTCGAGTGGACCAAGACCCACGTGCACTCCTGCCTCAGCATCTGCTGGGGTGCGCAGGCGGCTCTCTATTACCATTACGGCATCAACAAGCACCCGCTGGGGAAGAAGCTCACCGGCATCTTCGAGCACCGGGTCGTGAAACCCACGAGCCCGCTCGTGCGCGGTTTTGACTCCGTTTTCATGGCGCCGCATTCGCGCAACACCGGTGTGTATGTGCAGGAAATCGACCGCCATCCCGATGTCGAGAACATCTGCATCTCCGATGAGGCGGGCGCCTATCTGGCGAAGAGCCACGACAACCGCAACTTCTTCGTCTTCGGCCATTCCGAATACGACTTCGACACCCTCGCGAAGGAATACGCGCGCGACCTCGAGAAAATGGGCGATGCCGCGCCGTTCCCCGTCCATTACTTCCCGGATGACAACCCGAATCGCGAGCCCCAGAAGACCTGGAATGCGCATGGACAGCTACTTTTCAGCAACTGGCTCAACTACTACGTCTACCAGACAACCCCCTTCGACTTCTCGCAGGTGGGCGTCCTTCACGCCGGCCTTGCCGAAGTGACGACCGACGTGGGATCCTTCACAGTAACAGCTGAAGGCCCTGATCAGGTAGGCGTGCTTGGCGTGCTTGCGACCGCGCTCGCCGACCTCGGTGTGGCGATTGACACCATCGGCCAGGACATCCATGACGGGCGTTTCCATATCCAGATTGAAGCCCATGTGGCAACCAACGACTCCTCGATGGAAGATATCAAGGAAGCTTTGGCGCA
This sequence comes from bacterium, assembly GCA_963621885.1. Classification (GTDB taxonomy): domain Bacteria; phylum Actinomycetota; class Coriobacteriia; order Coriobacteriales; family Eggerthellaceae; genus UMGS1519. The sequence continues at coordinate 49,297 of CAVFFT010000043.1, read as the reverse complement.
GCTTGGCAGCACCTCGGGCTTTGAGGTGAACGCCTTCTATCCGGATAACGCCAAGTAGCAAACGTGACACGTACACAAAATCCCTCTTCGTGGTGGGTGTATATGATTCTCTGCAAGGACGGATCGTATTACACCGGCATAGCCACCGATGTTGAGCGGCGCTTCGAAGAGCACCGCTCGCAAGGGGAGAAGGCCGCGCGTTACACCCGCACACATCCGGTACAGGAGCTTGTCGCTCATTGGCCTGCGGCCGATCGTGCCGAGGCAAGCCGCTGGGAATACCGCATCAAGAAACTCTCACACGACGAGAAGACACGACTCGCCGCACACCCCGATACGCTCTTAGCAGCAATCGGGCTTAGCGGCGAGTCGGAATAGACTCGTCTCCTGGCAGTCCGCTCCATATCGCACGGCGCTCCTTCTGACATCGGCCTATTCTTCTATCTCCAGCAGAATTAATTGGGTTATCGCTTCACGCGATATCAATCTATCGAAAAGCCCTTGGGTCAATTTGCGCGATTCCGTTTCATACTAGTGCCATTCTCAAAAACGAAACAGCAACCAGTAATGGAGGACATCATGAGCACCATTCAAAACCCGCCTTACTCCTACGATATTGTTGGCAGCTTCCTGCGTCCCGCGTCCGTCAAGGAAGCGCGCGCGAAGTTTGCGGCAGGGGAGATAGACAAGGCCGCCCTGACACAGGTCGAGGACGAAGCGATTGCACAGCTTATCGCCAAGGAAAAGGAAGTGGGCCTGAAGGCCGTCACCGATGGTGAATTCCGCCGCACCATGTGGCACCTCGACTTCCTCGAAGAGCTTGAGGGCGTGCAGCATATCGACGCAAACGCCTGGTCGGTCGAGTTCAAGGGCCCGAAGCCCAAGGGCGCCCAGCTTCGCTTCACCGGGAAGATCGACTTCGGCAACCATCCCTTCCTTGAGCACTTCCGCAAGGTGAAGGAAATCGCTGGTGATTACCCGGTTAAGTTCACCATCCCGTCGCCCACAATGCTGCACCTTATCCCGTGTGTGCGTGGCAAGGCGACCTACGAGCCTATCGCGCTTTACGCCGACGAAGACGCGCTGCTGCACGACATTGGCATCGCCTATCAGCACGCCATCAAGGCTTTCTATGAGGCAGGATGCCGCTATCTGCAGTTCGACGACACGAGCTGGGGCGAGCTGTGCGACGCCGACAAGAGTGCCGCCTACAAGGCGCAGGGCATCGACCTTGACGAGCTCGCGCGCAAGTATGTCGACCTCATCAACCTCGCGCTTGAGGCGAAGCCGGCTGACATGACGATCACGACGCATATCTGCCGCGGCAACTTCCGCTCGACCTGGTTCTCTTCCGGCGGCTACGAGCCCATCGCGCCGGCTCTTTTCGCGAATGCGAACTATGACGGCTTCTTCCTGGAATACGACAGCGATCGCGCGGGCGGATTCGAGCCTCTGGCGCATATCCGCGATCAGGTTGTGGTGCTTGGCTTGATCACCTCGAAGTTCCCCGAACTTGAGGATGAGGATGAGGTCATCGCACGCATCCATGAAGCGGCAAAGTATGTGCCGCTAGATCGCCTGCGTCTGTCGACCCAATGCGGTTTCAGCTCGACCGAAGAGGGAAATGTTCTTACAGAAGAGGAACAATGGGCAAAGATTGCGCTCGTGAAGCGCATTGCCGACCGTGTCTGGGGTTAAACTAGACATGAGCAAGAAGCCTCTGCGCTTCTGAAATTCGCTATCACCGCCGGCGCGTCAAAGCCTTCACTTCCTTGAGGCACGCCTCCTCCTGACGCGCCGGCCCATTTTGTGCAGCTCACGCGCCCGCACTTGCGCCAGCGCCATGTGCCGGGTACAATCTGCTTTGCATTTTCGCAAGTGGGCCGTTAGCTCAGTTGGTAGAGCAGGGGACTTTTAATCCCAAGGTCGCGGGTTCGATTCCCTCACGGCCCACCACGCGAACTTTTTTTCTTTATTGGGCCATCGTCCAATGGTAGGACCCTGGTTTTTGGTACCAGTTATGTAGGTTCGAATCCTGCTGGCCCAGCCACCTCATCACCCACATTTGAATATGGCACACGACCACTGGTAAATCGGCGTGGTCAAATGCATGCTGCACTTCTGTTGCATGAGCGTCAAACGGACGCTTATCATGCCGGCAACCGTTTCTCTTACCGCTGCGCGAATGACAGTTTTCGCGCTGTGACCAGCATTTCTTAGAACGTGATTCCCGCCAGCTGAATGATCGTTCCCCAAATGATGCCGGTAAGCACCATCACCAGGAGAATCTGAATGTTCTCGCGCCAATGGTGGTTGGTGCGCACAAGCACAAGCAGACCAATGCCCGCGCTCACCAGCAAGCCGGACATCATCGCGCCCGCGCCCAGCGTGCCTTCCAGATACAGCTCGGTGATCACAACACTCGCCGCGCAATTGGGAATCAGCCCCACAATGGCGCTTGCCACAATGGAAAGCCCCTCGTTGGCGGCAATAAAGGCGGCAAAGGTATCTTCTCCAACCAGCGCGATGACCAGGTCAATCGCAAAGGTAATAAAGAAAATGAACAGCGCCACCTGCAGCGTATGCTTGAGCGAGCTCAGGAAGATGCCGTGATGATGCTCCTCGTCATCGCATTCGCAGCCTTCATCCTCGCAGAGCTCATGGATATGCAGGAAATCCTGAGAGTCACGATGAGCGAAGTGAATCGCCGCATCAATAAGGAAGCCCATCACCATGCCTATCGCCACTTTCGCGCCGAGAATCTTCAGGATGACGACGGGATCAACCTGCTCCGCGATGAAAATGGGGAGCATCTCATCCGAGGTGGCGAGGAACACAGCGATAAGCGTGCCAATCGTCACGACACGGCCGGCGTAAAGCGTCGCGGCCGCGGCACTGAAGCCGCACTGGGGGAAAGCGCCGAGAAGCGCGCCCACCAGCGGCCCCAAGGAGCGCGTGTTGCTTATCGCATTGACCGAGCGCTCGCTCGCGCGATGCTCGATGAATTCCATCATGAGGTAACACAGGAAGAGGAAGGGGAGGAGACGCGCCGTATCAATGAGCGCATCATTCCAGAGATCCAAAAACAAATCCACGCCAACTCTTCCTTTCCCAAGCGGCTGTCCGCTTTTCCTGCACCCCCGGCACGGGGATTATCGAACTCCCAACCAAAGGATTCTCGTTCCTTTGTCGTTTCGCATTCAGGCGAGGTACAAACGCTTACCCGCTTTTCCTTCGCACATTCTTGAGAGCGCATGTTCATGTGAACAGGCGCTCAGAAGCCCCTATAACGCCAGAAGGCGGCTCCCTTGCGGGAGTCGCCTTCTTGATTGCTTTCGACAGGCTACCTTGAATGCGCCCGTTCTGCAAGCCTTTGCGCGCGGGATGGGTATTTACTCCACACCCATCATTTCCGGCGCGTCAGCAGCCTAATACAAGCCCCTTTTCGCGGCTTACATCATGCCGGCGCCAGCACCTGCGCCTGCGAGTGCGGACAGGTCCGGACCCTCTTTCGGGATCTCGTTGACCGTCGCCTCGGTGATGAGGATGAGGCCTGCGACGGAAGCAGCGGACTGCAGAGCCGTGCGCGTCACCTTCACCGGGTCGCTCACGCCCATGGCAACAAGGTCACCATACTCGCCGGTTGCGGAGTTGAGGCCCTGGCCCTTTTCGAGACCCTTGACCTTCTCAACAACGACGGAGCCTTCGAAGCCGGCGTTCTGAGCGATCACGCGCATCGGAGCCTCGAGAGCCTTGCGGATGATGTTCACGCCAACCTGCTCGTCGGGGTTCTTGACCTCAACGCCATCGAGTGCGGGGAGCGCGTCGATAAGCGCGACGCCGCCGCCAGCAACGATGCCCTCTTCGACAGCCGCGCGGGTTGCCTGCAGAGCATCCTCGATACGGGACTTCTTCTCCTTGAGCTCGGACTCGGTCGCAGCGCCAACCTTCAGCACCGCAACGCCGCCGGAGATCTTCGCGAGGCGCTCCTGGAGCTTCTCGCGGTCGAAATCGGACTCGGTGCGATCGATTTCAGACTTGATCTGATTGACGCGCTCGTCGATGGCGTTCTTGTCGCCTGCGCCGTCAACAATAAGCGTGTTGTCCTTGGTCACCTTGACGGTCTTCGCGGTGCCGAGCATCTCAGGCTTGGTGTCGGCGAGCGTCAGGCCGAAGTCCTTGTCGATCACGGTGCCGCCAGTGACGATGGCGATGTCCTCGAGAATGCGCTTGCGGCGATCACCAAAGCCGGGAGCCTTGATGGCGACCACATTCAGCGTGCCACGCAGCTTGTTCAGCAGCAGGGTAGCGAGCGCCTCGCCCTCAACATCCTCAGCAACGAGGAACAGCGGGCGGCCGGACTGCATGACGAACTCGAGCGTGGGAACGAGATCCTGGATGTTCGAGATCTTCTGGTCGGTGAGCAGGATGAACGGATCCTTCAGATCCGCTTCCATACGGTCCATGTCGCTGGCCATGTAGGGCGAAATGTAGCCGCGGTCATACTGCATGCCCTCGACGACATCGAGGTCGAAGCCGAAGGTCTGGCTGTCTTCCACGGAGATGGCGCCGTCGCGGCCAACCGCTTCCATAGCCTCGGCAATCTTCTGGCCGATCTCGGGGTCGCCAGCGGAAATGGCGCCGACGTTCGCGATCTGCTCCTTGGTGGAAACCTCGATGGAGTCTTCCTTGATCTGCTCGACGATCGCGGCAACCGCCTTGTCGATGCCGCGGCGGATGGACAGCGCGTCAGCACCAGCGGTGACGTTGCGCAGGCCCTCGTTCACGATGACATCAGCGAGCAGGGTAGCGGTGGTGGTACCGTCGCCAGCCACGTCGTTGGTCTTGACGGCGACTTCCTTCACCATCTGGGCGCCCATGTTCTCAATGGGATCCTCGAGCTCGATTTCCTTAGCAACGCTCACACCGTCGTTAGTGACGAGCGGAGCGCCGTAGGACTTCTCGAGAGCCACATAACGACCCTTGGGGCCAAGCGTGACCTTGACGGCATCTGCCAGCTTCTTCACGCCAGCGGCAAGGCCGTTGCGCGCATCCTCCTGGAACTTAACTTCCTTAGCCATTATTAGATCCTTTCACCGTGGCTTAATTACTCGGCATACTTCGCGTAGATGTCTTCGGCGCGCATAAGCAGAAGCTTCTCGCCGTCGACGTCGACCTCATTCGAGCCATACTTTGCGAAGACGACATGGTCGCCCGGCTTCACGAGCACCGGAATGATGTTGCCATCGCGATCGCGCTTGCCCTCGCCAGCGGCGACAACAACACCAGACTGCGGCTTCTCTTTGGAATCGCTTGCCAGGTACAGACCGGAAGCGGTGGTCTCTTCCGCTTCATCCTGCTTGATCAGAACGCGGTCTCCCAAGGGAATCAAACTCATGATTGCTCATCCTTTCCTTTAAACCATCCCGTATACGGGAATCATTACCATGTGTTAGCAGTTCTTTCCGTCGACTGCTAAACGCATAGTAGCATGGGGCATTTTGAAAGCAAGAGTTATTCATGAAATCTTAGCGAATTGCACTTAGATTTCCTTTTTCGGCACTTTTGAGATTATTTCTTTTTGCTCTTCTTATCGAGCTGCTTGTTGCGGCGGGAGCGTTCCTCGCGTTTACCAGCGGTAAAAGCAACGAGAAGCGCGCAACCAACACCAATGAGGGCGAGCGTGAAAATGTGATAGATGTCGATTCCGCCTTCGGAATCATCAGAGGAAGAATCGCCTGAAGCCTTTGCGTCGGCAAGCTGGATGAATCCGGTGTTTGCGGAAGTGCTTGCTGCGGAATCGGCGGCTTGCGAAGCGGTTGCTGCCTGCACGCCGGTATCGTCCGCCTGCGCAGCGGCATTCTGGATGGTGGAAGCGGCTTGTGCCTGCTCAGCAGCCTGCGTATCATCCGCCGTAGCCCGAACCATCTGGCTCGCGTAAGGAACTTCAGCAGCGGAAGCGACGGTCGGTGCCGCCGCAAGATAGAAGGTCGCAACAAAGAGAGCCAGGCAAACACAGAAGGAAACCCCTATAGCGCGGATACTGTTCTTCCTGCTTGCCGATGTGCTCATACCTTTGCTCCTCTATTCTTATTCTCTTGAAAACCGCAGGCCAGCCGCGGCATTTACATCCTAGCCGCCATACGCGTAGAACACCTGGCCCTCGTTCACGATGGTCGAGATATCCCAGGTCTTATTGCTGCGTTCCTCCGAATACGGATCGTTCATGACAACCGTGCCATCTTGGTTCATGCCACTGATGACCACATAGTGCTCGTAATCGGTGATCTGGCCGGGCGCATAGCCCACCACGACAACCTGTCCTGATTGAAGCGCGTTCTTCAGGGCTTTTTCCGTCGCATCAAGCTCCGTGACAGAAAGGTTGAGCGAACGGGCGCCCTCCGTGAAGAAGGTCACGTAGGTTCCTTCGCTGTCGGAGCTGTAACCGTTCTTTTCCGCATAGTTCGCCATGTCGTAAGGCGATACATCGGTGCTCTCCATGACACCCTGATACACCATGGCCATACAGGTAGGACCGCTTCCGGTCAGGCCAAACGCGGTGCCGGCATACTTGGTGTAACCCCAGAGCGTATCCCATTGGTAGAAACGCGGAATGTTCTTGCCGGTAGTGACCGTTTTCACCGAACCGTTTTCCGGGGTGTCCATCGGATACTTATCGGGGAAATTGCGCACATAGCTCTGAGCTGCGGGTTCATCGGCGGCGAGCTCCAGAAGCTCCGCCTGGCCCTTTGTGCCCGCAGATGAGAAGGCGGTCGGATTTTGCGCAATCCAGAGGGCGTCTTCGCTTGACGCCGCACGGTTGATCAACTTGCTTGCGACATCGTCATCGACCACTTGTTTAAGAGCAGCCTCATCGATGCTGGTGTTGGAGGATGAAACCGCGGCGCTTGATTCGCTTGCGGCTGCCGATTCGCTTGTCGCGGCAGACCCGCTGGCTACTGCCGTATTCGACGCGTCGTTTTGCGTACTCGTCTGCGCCTCTTGCGCGGTGGTATTTGAAGCGCTCGAACAGGTATTGAAGGCAAGCAGAATCACCGCCACCAAAAGGATGATGACAATGATGCCCACAATGATAAATGGCTTGCCGAGGCGATCCACCAACGAAGTGCCGCCAGCATGCGGCGCGCGACCGGCGTTTATGGATTCAACCGAAGGAGAACGCCACTCTTCAACACGGGCGTGCTTATCGCGCTTGTCACGACCGCGCTTGCTGTTCGCGGCAGACGCATTCCGGTTGAAGGAATCGCGGTCGTTTCTCACGGGACGCATACTGCCCGTTTGGGAAACTGGACGCATGCTGCCGGTACGCGAGGGGCCACGGTCGTTGCGATAGCTTTGCGCGCCGCGATTATCACCGCGCACACGCGAAAAAGAACCGCTGTCGCCGCGAGAAACGTTTGGAGACTCATGACGAGAGCGTTTCTGGCGGAATTGACCGTCAGAAGCGTTCTCTCCACGCGAAGACGACGCCGGCACCTTGCCCTGCCGGGCGGCAAGACGGGCGCGGGCGCTGTCACGCCTCTTTTCGTTATTCCTATCCATAAGCGTCTATTGTAGAGGATTATCTATGCGTAAACGCAACGTCACCTATTAGTAGTTGCCCGCAAAGCCGCCGAAGCTCTGCGGCAGCTCATAGCCCTCGAAATAGCTTTCGAAAGGAATACCCAGATAATCGCAGAGGTTGGCAAGCTCGACCATCGTGCCGTCGTTGACCGGAATGCCGTTCTCGCGGCGCTCCTTTTCCGCCTCGACCTCTTTTTCTCCATGCGTATAGATGCGCTCCGCGCCGTCAGCCTTCGGGCTGTTGCGAAGTTCGCTCAGGAAGTCGCTGAAGTGCGCGCGAATCGCATCGGGGTCGCCGAAATATGCCGGATTGATTGCGGCGAAACCGTGGCAAATGCCCGTTTTGTCAGGGAAAGTGCAGCAGCTCGAGCTCGGCACGCCCAGAGAAAGCATCGATGCGAAAATCTCGGCAAGCATGCCATAGCCGTAGCCCTTATGGCCGCCAAGCGTTTCCGTCGATCCACCCAGCGGAACGATGCCGCCACCAGCCTTGTTGACGATATTCGAAAGCACACGCGGCGCCTCCTGGCAGGGCTGGCCATTCTCATCGAGCGCCCAGCCTTCAGGCAGCGGCTCGCCCTTCTTGTTGTAGATTTCGAGCTTGCCGCGCGTCACCACGGTCGTCGAGCTATCGAAGAAGAACGGATACGGATCAGCCGGCATGGCAACCGCAATCGGGTTGGAGCCAATCATTGCCTTCTTGCTGAAGGTGGGGACCATGATCGCCTCGCTATTGGTGCACGAAAAGCCAATCAGGCCCTTGTCGCTTGCCATCTTCGCGTAATAGCCGGCGATGCCGTAATGATTCGATTCACGCACGCTCACAATGCCAACGCCCGATGTCTGCGCCTTCTCAATGGCTTTTTCCATCGCGTACACGCCGATGAGCTGGCCCATACCGGAATGGCCGTCGATAACGCAGCTGATAGGCGTCTCGAAAACGACCTCGGGCTTGGCGTCCTTGTGAATCGTCCCCTTCTCGAGGCCCTTGTGATAGCGCACCATGCGCTGCATGCCATGGCTTTCGATGCCGTAGAGGTCGGCCGTAAGCAATACCCGCGTTATCGTGTCCGATTCTTCGGCGGAAAAGCCAAATCGCGTGAACACGTCCCGGCAGAAACGGTCCAAGGTATCAAAACTCCACTTCACGTAAGCCATTACGTATCCTTCTTCCTAAAACACAATCCTCAAAGGCAAGGATTAATCAACAACGCGGTCCATTTCGTCCCAGTATGGTTCATCATCAAGACCAAGGTTGTTCGCAATCAATATCTTCATCTGCGCTGCGCATACCTTCAGGTTCTCTTCCGAATACTGCAAGGGCTCCTGGTTCACAATAACCTTTCCCACCTTGTATCCGTCATCGGTCTGCTCGATTTCGCCATCGAAGAAGCAATAGCCGGTCGCATCGCGGTAATAGCGGATATGCATGCCGTCGGACACGAGGAACCAGCGATGGAAGTAATCCTCGGGCGGTTTGCCTTCCTGCATGGTTGCGAACTGCTCCGCGGTCAAGGGGAAATCGAGCGTGATTTCCGCCGACTGCTCCGGCATAGGTTGAAGCGCAGCACCTGATATCGTTTTGATTTCCAGCTCTTGCGCACACGCCGGCTGGTCACCCAGTTTCTCACACGCCTGCTTGTATGCGGCAAGCGAAGCAAGAAGTGCTTCCGTGTGAACAGCGCCAATCTCTTCAAGTGCTCCTTCAGCGACGGCCTCATCCGCATTCACGTCGTTGAGCAGGTCTTTCAGCATTTTCGCGGCATCGGTGTAATTCAATGCTCCTCCTTATGCTTTGCTTTCCTCACGCGATGTTTCACGTGAAACATCAGCTATTGGCTTCTCTTTCTATCTCATAAGCAATCTGCCGAATGGTCATGATCTTGATGTTGGTACTCGGCATGCTTTGGAGCACCTTTTTACCATACCCTTTGCTGAGAAGACGATGGTCAGCAAGAATCAAATTCCCGGTATCGTTCTTGTGGCGAATCAAACGCCCAGCCGCCTGCTTCGTCTCGATAATCGCGGACGGCAGCACGTAGTGGGCCCACGCGTTCCGGTCGTTCTGCTGACGCTCACAACTGAGCGGGTCACTTGGCTTCTTGAAAGGCAGACGCGAAATAACAACCGTCTTGAGTGTCGCACCTGGCGCGTCAAAGCCTTCCCAGAAGCTCTTCAGTGCCATCAGGCTCACACGCTCGTCCTTGACGAATTCGTCGCGCAGGTTTTTGACGCTCAATCCCTTGCGCTGGCAAAGAACGCGCAGGTCCTCGGTCAGCAGCGCTTGATTGACCACCCGATAGCAGCTCTCCATCTCGCGGCGGTTCGTGAAAAGCATCAAGGTGCTTCCCTGTTGCGCCTTAATCACATCAATCAGCAGCTTTTGAAGCTTGCTAAGATACGAGCTCTCGGTCGGGTCCGGCATGTCACTCGGCACATAGATGGTCATATTCGAGTCGTAGTCGTAGCTAGAATCGAGCTTGAGGAACGCCGTTCGGCGCTCAGGCAGCTCTGCGAAGCCCATCGCATCGCTAAATGAGCCAAAGTCGTCACCAACCGCAAGCGTCGCGGAAGTGAAAACCGTGCTGAGCGTGTTCGCGTAGAGCGTCTCACTGAGCTTTTCACCAATATTGAGCAGACTCGCCCCGATGGTGTCGGAATAGCGGCTCTTCGTTTTGTAAAGGGTTGCCGAATAGACGTACATGCCTGTTGGCGAGAAGAAGATCTTCTCGGCGGCATTCACCATTTCCTTCAGTTCGAGCGCCATGCTGGCAGCCTCGCGCTGAAGCGCTGCGGCGCCTTCAATTCCATCAAGCCAGGCCACAAGTTCCTGCGTGCAGGTAATAAGCGTCTCAGTCGCATTCGTCAGCACCTTCGCATGCTCGGTTAGCTGCTGGAATACCGAACCATTGCGTATCTCATCGTTAATCCAGAGGTCGATGCGCTCATAACCCTTGCTGGAGCCGCTCTGATGCTCGTAATACAGCAGGTCCTTCACATGGAGGCAGTAGTAGCCCACCGCCTGCTGAAATCTCAAACCTGCTGCACGGCATTTTGCACTGAGGGCGTAAAGCGTCTTCACCGCTTCACCCGGCGCTACTTTCCCGCTAAGAGGTTCACCACCAGCAGCTTCACCATCAGCCGAAAGCGTGGCGAGAGAAGCCGTATCGCCCTGAGGCATGGCGTTACCAAAACGGCGCTCAATGCGAAGGAAGACATTCTGAGAAGGCTTCTCGCTCGCAACCTTATTGGCGATATGCTCGAGGTCTTCAGAGGAAATTGAGAGGGAAAACGCCTGACGGCCTTCATCTTCCGCCCCATGGGCCTCATCGACCACCCAATAGCGCACCGGAGGCAGAAGACCGCCTTCCGCAGCGATATCGCAGAAGAGCATCGACTGGTTTGTCACGATGATGTCGGCCGACTGCGCCTTGTTTCGCACTCCATGCGTAAAGCAGGTCTTCCCATAGAAGGGGCATTTGCGACGCAAGCATTCCCGGCTTGTCGTGGTAATGCTCCAGCGAGGAAGACGGCGATAATCAATCTTCAGCGTGTCGATGTCGTCGTATTCGCTTTGCTCGATATAGGAAAGAAGCGCCGCGAGTGCCGGAGCTTGATGCAGTTGCTGGCCGGAGACCTCGTTGTAATGCGGTCCCTCCCGCAGAACACGTTGAATCTTCAGTAGACACGGGTAATGGGAAAAGCCCTTGATAGCCGTGTATCGCACGCCGCCTTCAGAAGCGAAAGCCCGGTCAAGCGCTGGAAGCTCTTTATTTACCAGCTGGTCGAGCAGGTTGTTTGTCTTGGTCGCGATACCGACACGGATGCCGTTCTTCTTCGCGCCCACGACAGATGGGAGCAGATACGCCATCGATTTGCCGACACCGGTTCCCGCCTCGACAGCAAGCACCTGCCGCTTGTCGAAGGCGCGGGAAACCGCTTGGGACATTTGCACCTGTTCATCGCGGTATTCGTAATTGTCATACAGCGAACCAATGATGCCGTCAGGCTCAAACGCATCCTGAATATACGCGTCATCGGGGAATTTAAGCACATGAGAGGCTTCTGATGCATCGGCTGCGGCATTTGCATCGCCTGCGTTGCCGGTGTCGGAAGCCGCCGCTCCAGCGAATGCGTCAGCCCCTTCCTCAGCTTCCGCAATCTCAAGCGCATCGAGCTTCTTTTCACCAGTCGGCAACTCGGCGACGTTGTTCCGCAGGTCCCAAAGGTTGCAAGACGCTATCTCGGACGTTGCGTGGGCAGCGTTCATCTGGTCGAATTCTTGAAACACCTTTACCGTCGGCCACTCGTCTCTCGTGGCAAAACCGGCAATAAGATGCACAAGCGAAGGAGGCATTTCGGAAATCGCTGCGAGAAGCACCTGATACACCTGGCAGGTCGCCGCAACATCATCGTCGGCGCGGTGGGTCGATTCCGCTGTTCCAAAGGCATGAACAAGGTCAATGAGCCGGTGGCCCTTCAGGCGCGGCAATGCGATGCGCGCCATATCAAGCGAATCGAGCCAGGTGTTCTGCTTCAGACACTCACCCGCCGGGTGATTCGTGCAAAAATGGCGGTCGAAATCGGCATTATGCGCAATCAGATCGCGATCGCCGACGAATCGGGCCAAAGCCTCAAGCGCCTCATTCGGGGACGGCGCGTCCGCAACATCCTCATCATGAATGTTGGTCAGGTGCTGAATCTCCTCGGGAATAGGTTTCCCCGGGTTAACGAAGGTGTTGAACCACTCCTTCACCTGGCCTTTGCACACACGCGCCGCGGCAATCTGCGTCAGCTCGTCGTTTTTGTACGATACGCCAGTAGTTTCCGTGTCGATGACCACGATCTCATCATCAAGGCTGCCGAAATCGGTCGTTTTCGCTTTTTCAGCCAGCAAACGATAACGCCGCCGAATACGGTCGGGCGTTTGCTCATTCAGAAATTCATCAACCGGATAGCTTTCGCTTTCCATCAAGAGAAAAGAGCCTTTCTATCTTTAAATGAGTCCGCAACTACGCATGCCAAACAACACAGTTGCCACGACAGCAATAATAAAAGCCCAGCTCACAACATAGCAGCCCTTATTCTTTGTGCGTGCCTGCTCTACCAGGCGCTCATTCGGCGTCTGGTGGTCTTTGACAATGCTGGAACCCTTTTCCATTTTCGGCTTATGAGCCTTGTTGGTGGGAAACCAACCATTGGGATCCTTGAGAAGCTGGTCGAGCGCACTGGCACCAAAATCAACCTGCGGACGCGCGCCATCAGCCATTTTGCGGGACAATTTCTTTTCAAACGTTTCCATGGACGCCGCAATCGAGGAATCATAAAGAAGCACCGCGACCTGGCCCCAATATTGAGCGGGAGTCTCTTCGTCTTTCGCGGCGGTAAAGGCGACAAAGCTCAAAAAGGCGTGCGCAATCCAGTTTTTGGCCTGGGCCAACTGCACAGGACGGATAATCCTGCTATCGAGATATCCCACGCGTTTCCCAAAACGATTGACCAGATACGCGCGGTAGTTCCCATCCTCGTCACAGATTTCGATTTCATAGCAGTCGCCAACCAGATTGTCGGCACCCATAAAATCCGCGCCTTTCGGGTCAAGCGCGGTAAATCTGACATATTCGCCTTTATACAGATCTTTTGGCATCTAATTCGTCCTTTAATCTACCTTTTCAAACGCCAGCTGAATAAGCATGGTGCACAGTTCCGAGAATGAATACCCAGCCACCCGCGCGGCATCGGGAAGCAAAGAAGTGCTGGTCATGCCGGGAAGCGTGTTGGTTTCCAGAACCCAGCACACGCCATTGCCATCCATGATGATATCGGTGCGGGAAACACCGCAGCAGCCGAGAGCCTTATGGGCCGCAACCGCGATCTCCTGTACCTTTTTCGTCTGCTCATCGCTCAGACGAGCAGGGCAAATGTGCTGCGATCCACCAGGCGCGTACTTTGATTCGAAGTCGTAGAACTCGTTTTTCGGAACAATCTCGATAATGGGAAGCGAGAAGGGCTCCTTATTCCCGATCACGGACACGGTAAGCTCCGTGCCTTTGATATAGGTCTCGATTATCGCTTCGCAATCTATCGTGAAGACGGATTCAACCGCGTCCGCGATATCAGCGCGGTCGGTGAGGATATGGACTCCCAACGCGCTGCCGGCACTCGCGGGTTTCACAACGCAAGGAACGCCCACCGTATTCACAATCGCATTGACATCAACCGCATCGCCCCTCTTCAAAAGCATGCTTTGCGGGGTGTTGATGCCATTCTTCTGGTAGAAGAGCTTGGAGCGGGCCTTGTCGATCGCAATCGCGCTCGACCACACGCCTGAGCCGATATAGGGAATGCCCAGCAAATCGAGCATGCCCTGAATGGTGCCGTCTTCGCCATAGCGGCCATGAAGGCATATGAAGGCAACATCGAAATCTTCGGTTATCAGGCGAACGAGATCGTTCTTCACCACTGGGTCAAGCATCGTGACATGGAAACCCGCTTCTTCCAGGGCTTCCCGGGCTCCGGCGCCCGACGCGAGTGAAATGTCGCGCTCTCCGCTCGCTCCTCCCGCGAGCAGCGCAACCGATATCGATGATGGCTCAATGGCTTGCAGCATTATTCCTCCTTGTTACCGTCGTATCTCTTGCCGACGGAAGGGCGGAAACCAGTATACTATCCTGCATGGAAAGCATTTTCGACTATTCTGATTCAGGCATCGAGGAACTCGTTTGTTCACTCGACCAGCCAAAATTCCGCGCGAAACAGCTCATTCAGTGGCTCTACCAGCGGGGTGTTCACTCATACGATGAAATGACGAACCTCCCGAAGCAATTCCGCGCTCAATTGGCGCAGGTGGTGCCATTGGTTCCACCTGTTGTGTGTGATAAGCAAGTATCCGCTGATGGAACGCGGAAATACCTCCTTGAATTCGCGGATGGCTACCGCGTGGAAACGGTTGGCATTCCTTCACGAGCATTTAACGAACAGGGCGAACCAAAACGTTTGACTGTTTGTTTTTCCACTCAGGTTGGCTGCCCAATGAAATGCGCATTTTGCGCGACTGGCCAGCAGGGATTCACACGGAATCTCACACCAGGGGAAATGGTGTGGCAGATTCTCGTATGCCAGGACGATTTTGGCATGCGGGTAAGCAATGTCGTTGCCATGGGTCAAGGCGAACCCTTCTTGAACTACGAGAACCTTGTCGCAGCACTTCATTTCATGAATGCCAAGGACGCCTTGGAGATTGGCGCGCGCCATATCAGCGTCTCAACCTGCGGAATCCTTAAGGGCATCGAAGCGTTTGGCCACGAGAAGGAGCAGTTCACGCTCGCCGTTTCGCTTCATTCCGCTATTCAAAGCGTGCGCAACACGCTTATGCCTGGATGCAAGGGCGTTCCCCTTACCCAGCTCAAAGAAGCATTGCTTCATTACCAGCAGGCTTCAGGCCGGCGTGTGAGCTTTGAATACCTGCTCATTAAGGGTGTCACCGATACCAACGAGAATCTCGACGCACTCATTCTATTTTGCGAGGGTTTGCAATCGCATGTGAACCTGCTAAAAGTCAACCCGGTTGAAGGCTCGCCTCTTGAACCCGCTGCTCAGACGCGTGTTCAGGCGTTTGAGAACTCTCTTGCGAAGGCGGGTATTGAAACGAGCATTCGCGATTCGCGAGGCGCCGATATCGACGGTGCGTGCGGGCAGCTTATCAGCTCGCATGAGAAGAGGCATTAGAGCCGAACGCGGGTAGCGGAAAGCTCAGGAGTAGTACGGCGGATACAGGCGCAGCCCGGCGGTTGAAATAAAACGCGAGTAGCGACGGGCTCAGGAGTGGCGTGACGGACACAGGCGCAGCCCGGCGGCTGAAATAGAACGCGGGTAGCGGCAAGCAGAGGCAATCGCAGTATGGTCATAAGCGCAGCTCGACGACAGAAACACAAAGCGGGCAAAGTAAGCATCACGCTCACTTTGCCCGTCGTCGTTACGATAGGTAAAACTACTCGTTCTCGCTAATCACTTTGAAAATGCGCTCAAGGTCGCTTTCATCTGCAAATTCGATTTCGATCTTATTTTTGCCGCGTGAGCTTTTGACATGGACATTCGTGCCTAGATAGCCCTTCAGCTCCTTGGCAACACGCTTATAGGTCGCCGGCGCCGGCTCGCGCTTCGGCTGCTCGGTCTGCTTGCCAGAATACAGGCGCGCGAGGTTTTCCGCTGCGCGGACAGAAATCTGCTCCTGCCGCAGCTTTTCAACGAGCTTGAGGCGACCCTCTTCGGTCGGAATCGAAAGGACCGCACGCGCATGTCCAGCGGTAATCTTGCCTTCAAGAAGGAGCTTTTGAGCCGCCTCCGGCAAATCAAGAAGACGAAGGCTGTTGGCGATGGTCGAACGGCCTTTTGAAACCGTCTTTGCCACCTGGGCCTGCGTCATGCCGCCCTTGTCAATCAGCGATTTATAGCCATAGGCCTCTTCCATCGGGTTCAGGTCGGCGCGCTGAACATTCTCAACCATTGCCAGGACAAGGGATTTGGTGTCATCCGCGGTCGTCACATAAACGGGAACTTCCTTAAGCCCCGCCATGCCACAGGCATGATAACGGCGCTCGCCAGCGATAATCTGATAGCCACCCTCAAACTCACGCACCACGATCGGCTGCAAGAGACCGTTTTCCTTAATGGAATCGGAAAGCTCCTTCAGCTGCTTCTTATCGAATTGCGTACGCGGCTGATCCTTGTTCGGCTTAATCTTGCTTAAGGCAACAAGGATGACCGGGGAATCCTCCGTCTGCTTGCGAGCCTCGCTCTTAGCGGACGCCTTCGCGGATGCGGAAGCGGTTCCATCCTGGCTACCGTCCACAGCCTGTTTAGTCTTGGCCTCTTCGCCCTGCTCTTCATTCAAGGGAATAAGGGCGGCGATACCCCTTCCCAAGCCAGTATGTCTTTTAGCCACGCTCAATCACTTCCTCCGCGAGCTCATCGTAGGCTTTCGCGCCCTTCCCCATGGGGTGATAGACATTGATCGGCTCGCCGTAGCTCGGAGCCTCGGAAAGCTTGACCGAACGGGGAATAACCGTCTCAAACACGAGATCACCGAAATACTTGCGTACCTCTTCGGCAACCTGATTGGCAATGGTGGTGCGACCGTCGAACATCGTGATAAGGACGCCGTAAATTTCAAGATCCTTATTCAGACGGTCTTTGACAAGTTTCATCGATTCAAGGAGTTTTGTCACACCCTCCAAGGCATAGAACTCACTTTGAATGGGAATAATAAGCCCCGTCGCCGCAACAAGGCTGTTAATCGTCAACAGACCAAGCGATGGCGGGCAGTCAATGAGAATATATTCATACTTGCCCATGAAAGGCGCTATCGCGTCTTTCAGGCGCGTCTCGCGGGATATCTGGGTAACCAGCTCAACCTCAGCACCAGCAAGGTCGATGGTAGCGGGAATGACATCAAGATTCTCGTAGACATTCTTGATAAGAACGCTCTTCGGATCTACGTCATTAAGAAGAACGTCATACACGCACTGCTCAAGCGAACGCTTGTCGATACCGAGACCGCTTGTCGAATTGCCCTGCGGGTCAAAGTCGATAAGAAGCACTTTATGATTGGCACGCGCGAGGGCGGAGGAAAGATTAATGGCTGTCGTTGTCTTTCCGACACCACCCTTTTGGTTGATAATCGCGATAACCTTCGTACTCATCTTCTTTTTCTTCTTCCCCTGCTTGTTTTTCTTCCCCTCCACCATTGCTCCTTCTTAAACGAGAACCGGAGTTGCGCGGATTCGCCACCCGGGTCACGCAGTTAGTTATCGCCACTCAAACATCCAAGCGAACAAGCTATCCCGTATGGCTATAGACGCGAAATACATTCGAGAAAATGTTTCACGTGAAACATTTTGCAACACGCTAGCTTCGATACGGTCTCTTTTGCGCTTGCCCTTCATGCCGAGGAAGTTTCACAGTCGGCTCTCCCTTTTTCTGAAAGACAATGATACTGCGTCTTGTCTCATCATCACTAAGGAGGGCGTCCCTTTTCCCTTCATAATACATAGCAAGCTTCTCCTGGATGGGGAGGGACGCTTGAATCTCTTCGTCAACGTCGCCCGACTTGTAGCAAACAAGCTTGCCGCCCTCTTGAAGCAGAGGAGAAGCAAGCTCCATAAGCGAGGGGAGGCTAGATAAAGCGCGGGCGACAACGACTGCACAAGAAGCGGGGCGCGCTTTCGCAAGCTCCTCAGAACGGAGTGCGCAAACCTCAACCTGAGAAGATAGCCCCAGCTCATCCACGAATTCCGTAAGACAAGTTGCCTTCTTTTTCACCGACTCGACAAGGAGGGTTTGGCGACCCGTCACGATAGCCAGGGGTATGCCGGGGAAACCAGCGCCGCTTCCCAAATCAGCAAGCATGCCTTCAGGAGCCACAGCAACCTCATCCAAGCCAACAAGGGAATCCTCGACATGCAGCACCATCCCCGATTCATAAGAGGTGATACGAGTGATGTTCACTTTCTCGTTCGCATCGAGAACAAGCTGAAGATGCTTCTCGAGAAGCTGTTGGTCCCTATCGCTTATCTGCATTGCCCCTCCATTAAGCCTCGGCTTCATTTGGCTACCGTTCGATTATGAACGCCACCACCCTCGCCGTCTTCTTATCGTTTAAGAAAACAGCACGCTTGCATACAAAAGGCGAGCCACTTGAAAGCAGCTCGCCTTATTATGCATGAGCATGACTCACACAGGCTTCTGGTTTTACTCAAGAAGACCTTACATGGGAAGAACGACAACGCGGCGGGCAGCACCCTCGCCCTCGGAAGCGGTCTTGACGCGCGGGTCGTCCGCAAGGGTGATATGGATGATGCGGCGCTCATACGGGGTCATCGGATGCAGGCGCACATTGCGATGCTGGGATACCGCACGCTCAGCGGCGTTGTAGGCAATGTTCTCGAGCTTCTCGCGCTGACGAGCCTTGTAACCCTCGACATCGACAACGATCGGATAGCGGAAGCCCATCGTGCGGGCAGTCACCGTGGAAACAAGGAACTGCAGGGCGTCGAGATTCTTGCCATGACGGCCAATGAGAATGGAAAGGTTGTCGCCGGTGAGGTCGAGAATAAGCTCTCGATCGTCGCCCTCGTACTCGTTGATTTCAACCTCGCCCACATTCATATACTTGAGCACATCGCTAATGAAGGCGATGGCAGTATCAGCAATCTGGTCCATCTCCTCTTCGCTTATGCCATTTTCTTCCGCGTCATCGGCGTCGGCATCGTCAGCCGCGTCCTCGTCGGAATTGAAAGCGCCTTCCGTCTCTTCGATGGTGTCATCATCATCGCCGAAGACTTCCGAGGTTTCATCCTCGGTTTCCTCAATAACTTCCTCGTTGTTCATCTCCGGCATTTCATTCTCATTTTCGACTGCCATGGTTTTCTCCTTACACTCAAGCGGTTACTCAGACCGCCAAAACGGCTTTATAAAACCGGGGCGGGCGTTTGGATATTTGAAAACGCGGGCTTTCTATTCCACAACCCCATTCGCATACGCCACGCAAACCGACGCGATTCTCACATTTTGACGAGTATTATTCTCACCCTATCTTCTATACACAAAGCGGCTGGTTTTCACCAGCCGCCTCGTTTAAATATCTCTGAATAATCAGCTTGAGACTAGCGCTTCTTCTTCGGGCGCTTCTTATGCTCTTTGCGCACGACATCAACCGTCACCGGCTTGATGTCGATGATCTTCTCTTCTTCTTCCTCATCCTCTTTCTTCATGATGCGCGTCGTGATCTGCTGCTGCAGAACGCCAAAGAGCGAAGAGGTTGCCCAGAAGAGCAGAACGCCTGCGGGGGAGCTCCAGCCGATGAAGAGCATCATCGCGGACATGACGACCGCCATAATGATCATCTGGCGATGCTGATCGCCCCGCTGGCCGCGCTGCTGAATGAGCATCGGGGCGAAGGTGAGGCCCGCAAACAGGAGCAGCAGGATGATGTACGGCAGGAACACCATGATGCCCTGCTCAAGAGCCGTAGCAGGCGACATCGTCAGGTCGGGAACGAGAGTCGCGAAGTTGTAACCAGCGGATGCGTCGCCAACGCGCCAGGACATCTCGTCACGGAGAACCTGGAAGACTGCGATGAAGATAGGCATCTGAAGGAAGAGCGGCAGGCAGCCGGCAACAGGATTGAATCCCGACTCGCTATAAAGCTTGCGCGTTTCCTCGCTCAGACGCTGCGGATCGTCAGCGTACTTCTCTTGAAGTTCCTGCATCATCGGCGTGAACTTCTGCATCTTGTAAGAAGACTTGATCTGCTTCTGCATGAGCGGCATCAGAAGCAGACGGAAGATGAGCGTCGCGATGATAATTGCGATACCCCAGTCACCTACGAAGTCGTGACAGATATCCATCCCCCAGAAAATGAAGTCTTTAAATGCTTCCCACATTTAACAATGCCCTTTCGGATGAGCAAACAAGGCGAAATCGTCGGGAACGGGGTCGTATCCAACACCGCCGCCAGGTCTGCATCGGAGAATACGTTTAGCAGCCAAAAGGCTGCCCTTGATTAAACCATAGCGTTTAACAGCCTGTAAGCCATATTCGGAGCAGGTGGGAATATAACGGCAACAGGAGGGAAACATGGGTGAAATGACAATCTGATAGAAGCGGATGAGCAGGATTCCCACTTTCCGCGGTAATTCCCGGAGGAATGCGATCAGCTTATTACGTCCCATAACCTAGTCTGCTTTCAGACCAGCCTCCGCAAAGCTTTGCTTATATCCCTCGACAAGCTTCGTGAAACTTACGTCGCCCGTATTTCTTCGTGCGATGAACACCACGTCCGCATCGGTGAAATTACACCCGGTTGACGCGAACGCCGCGCGCATCCTTCTTTTCGCTCTGTTGCGCCAAACGGCATTTCCGAGTTTCTTACCAGCGACAAAAGCAACACGGCCGACTCGACCGCGTTGCTCCTCCGCTTTCAACACAAGTATCATGCTCGAACCGCGCCCAAAGCGTGTTCCCTTGCTGAATACCTCGCTTACGTCAGTACGCGATTTAATAGTATCCAAGGAAAACCTGGACTCGGTTACACGGTCAGACGTTTACGGCCCTTAGCACGACGGGCTTTCAGAACCTTGCGGCCGCCCTTGGTTGCCATGCGCGCGCGGAAACCATGGGTCTTAGCACGCTTGCGTTTGTTAGGTTGATAAGTGCGTTTCATTTGTGTTCCCTCTCGAACGTTAGGTCAAGCTTCAGGATTATATCAAGTCCAGACATCTCATAACAAGATTACATATTTCATGCAAGGCCAACGGCTTTCCCCAACAAGAAGAACGCCGCCGGTCGCCACATGTGCCATCTCTATTCAATGTCGGCGCATAGCATATGGCAGCTGCGGTGGAAAATTCAAACATTCCAAAAGCTATACAAACAAGCGAAATGTCATGTGAATGATTTTTCAAAATTCGAATAATGCCCGCTATCAGGACAAACAGTTTGAAAAGTGTCGGGAATAGGTGAAAACCTCAAATTGTGGATAACTCAAAAACCAACTTTGACCTGCGATTACTCACTTGTTAAAAAGCATTAATTACATTGTTTTCCCACGTCATAACGTGTTTTCAGGAATTTCATTCAGCTTTTCATACCCGTATTCAACAATTGCATTCAGTTTTCCACAATCTTTGAAAAGTTTGTTGAATACTTCTGAATGTGCCTGAATATGCCTTTGCACGCATTCATTCACCCTTTGCAAACCACCCTATATTGCCTGTTGGTGTAAACTGCCATATGCCCGCGTTTCTGAAAACGCTGAATTTATTGGACTACGATTGAAAACGGTGGGTAGACGCATCAATGGCTGCGCAAGAGAACATGACATCGCAAGACAGCGCGCAAAGCATAAGTGAGGACTATTCTCGTGTTCTGAAGCCGGCCCGGGTCGCGATATACGACGACCATCTCATTGCCCCGCGCATCATCACCGTTGAACCCACAACGACAACGGAATTTATCCAGAACCTTGCGGTTTGCATTAACGAGAATGCCCGACAGCTCGGTGGCGGGATTTCCTATACCGTCATTCTGGAAGTGACGGAGAATTTCATTCACGCCCAATTCAAGGAAATCGTCGTTTCCATCTTCGATAATGGCAACACCATCCGATTCACCGACCAGGGCCCCGGCATCGAGGATATTTCCCGTGCGGTGAAGCCCGGCTACACCTCCGCTATCGAACCGATGAAGAATTACATTCGCGGAGTGGGAAGCGGTTTGCCCATCGTTCACGACTGGGTGGAAATGAAGAACGGCCACGTTACGATCGATAGCAATATCGGAGCGGGATCGGCGGTCACCATCAGCCTCATCGATAAACCGGTTGAAAGCAACGACTCGTCGGAGTTCTCCCATGAGGCGGCGCAGCTGGCGGATAAGGAAAGGCTTGTTCTTTCGCAATTCAAGAATGAACCGGTTCTTAGCTGCACCGAAGTGTCGCGGCTTGCAAACATGAGCCCTTCAAGTGTCAACTATCAGTTCAAGAAGCTTGAGGCTGCGGGTCTCCTTGTTTCCAATGCGCAACGAAAAAGGGAGATCACGCAGAAGGGGAAAGACGTCCTGCGTTTTCTTTAAATAAGATTCCTTTAATACCTTTTTGAATCATCATTATAATTGGCGGGATTTGGGGATAAGTAGTATCTCCGCAGGTGAAAGCATATATTCCCTTGCAATCGCAGAGGGGAGAAATCGTTTGCCATTTGGCTGCTACAGCGGCATGGCGACTTTCCCTCCGTACTCCCCTTTTCTCTCACAGCTTATTAACGGGTATTCCCCATCGTCTTCACGAGCGGATTCGCATCGCTTTCCTTTAGGCGTGCTCACCACCAAATATTAGCGGTCCTTAATCTGATTGATAACGATATCAATCTCGTCACGCGTGCCCTTGTCCTCTTTGATTTTCTGGGCGATAAGGTCGGCAGAATATTTCACGGTGCTGTGATCCTTGCCACCGAACGCTTTGCCGATTGAATCGAAGGTCTCCTCCATAAGCTCGCGACACAAATACATCGCGACCTGGCGCGGATAGGCAACCGCATGCCGTCTGCCCTTGCCAATGAGCTCCGTGTGGGAAACCTTGTAGAACTCCTCAACGGCTTTCTGGATATCGCTGATGGTGAGAAGACGGATGTCGTTGGAGAAATGGTTTTCCAGAATCCGCGATGCCTGGCTCACATCGATGGTCGTTTGATGCGAAGTCATCAGGTGGAGGAAAACAATCGTGACCGCGCTTTTGAGCTCGCGGATGTTTGAGCTGGAGATTTCCGCGATATAGCTGCGTACTTCGGGCGGGATGTTGATGTTTTCCTCACCACTCGATTGGATGCGGTCCTCGATCGCCGAGTTGATGATGCTCAGCTTGGTTTCCACTTCCGGCGCCTGGATGTCGAAGGTCGCGCCCGAGTTGAATCGACTCTGATAACGCTCGTCGATATCGATGTTTTTCGGCGCGATATCGGCCGACATGACAACCTGTTTTCCCTGGCTGGTCAGCTTGTTAAAAAGTTCGAAGACAATTTTCAAGGTTTCCTTTTTGCCTTGGAACGACTGAACGTCGTCGATAAGCAGGACATCCGCGTCCTCGTAGCGCTCCTTGAAGCTGCGGAAACTTGTCTTCTCGCGGCTGTGGTCGGCGCTCGCATCAGCATAATCGTTGATGAATTCGGTCGAATCGACGTAGACGGAATTGACGAGCGGCTGGCCATCGCTGCTTGTGTTCCGGTCGAGGTAATTCTTGATTGAAACAAGCAGATGAGTTTTCCCCACGCCGCTTTTTCCATAGATGAACAGGGGATTCAGATGTTCTCCACCAGGGTGTTCCGCGACCGCCAGCGCCATGGAATATGCCATGCGGTTCGAATCGCCGATGATGTAGTTCTCGAAGGTCATCTTGGAGAAGGTGCCGTTTTGCAAAGCGGGTGAAGTGGAATTTGCACTGGTTGCGCCTGTTTGCAGATTTGCCTGCTGAGCTGCGGGGATTCCCTGGCTTGCAAGGGGTTGAGCGGGCGCGCTGAACGCGCCATCTGTAGCCGCACCCCCGTTGTTCCCAAGTTTTCCACCAAGCGGGTTTGCTGTGGTTGCGCCGCCACCGGGGATGTTTTGGGTCGCGGCTCCCCCGGCCATCCCCGCCGGGTTTCCCGTGCCCACGCCAGTTGTCGCTCGTGAGGCAGCTGAAGCCTGTTGAGATTGCCGGCTCTCCTGAATTTCCTGCATGGCGCCAGCCTCATCCACTTCGATTTCCACAAGGAAACTTGTGTGGTAGAGGTCTTCGAGGGCGCTTTGAATCAGATGAAGATACTGGCGCTCAATCCATTTCTTGATGAAGGCATTATCCGCCGTGAGCATGATGAAACCCTCAGTGAATGCCTGAAGGTGCAGGCGGGAAAAGAAAGCGTCGACCTGCAAACCATCAACGCCGTCATATTCCTTGATCCTATTCTGGATGTCGTTCCAGATTGAAAGGTATTTTTCATCCTGCATAAGGCCGGTATCCTCTTCGTTTGTTGATAACGGAGACATTTTACCCATTCCATTGTGGAAAACCAAGCCTTTAGGGATTCGGGGCGCCCGTCGCACGGCCATATTGTCTGTCGACTGTTGGATAACTCGCGATTTTCCCGTGGTGGAGCCATAATTTACCCGCGCACTGACGGAGGCATCCGCATAACTTATCGCGTAGCCGACCCATCGCGTCCATGTTGCCTGCTCCGCACGACGTGCTCGCCCCTCTTTTGCGGAGAATCTCATACGCGAGTCATATACGTTTCAAAGAATCCGGTTTCCCGGTGAAAAACGTCTTGCGCGCGCCGCCGCATCATCCACTCGCGGCCGCATCAAGTTATTATGTTCAAAACCAAAAGCCTGGGCCGCCGCTCATTGGCTTATCGCCAAGAATCGCCAGCTCGCGGCTATCGCGTATCAGCTGCTTCCGTCCGCGCGAGCAGCCATAACGCGAAACAACATAGCTATGCAGGGGAAGGTCGAAACCGTGAAATTCAATATCAGCCAGACGGAATTGCAAAATGCGCTCGGAGTCGTCTCCAAGGGCGCGGCAACCCATTCCACCCTCCCCATCCTGTCGGGCGTACATCTTCACGCGGAGGATGACGCGCTCATCCTCCAAACGACCGACCTCGACCGCTCGATTCAATACCGCGTGCCTGCGCTGGTGGAGGAAGAGGGCGAGATTGTCGTTCCCGCGAAACTTTTCACCGACATTGCGAAGAACCTCCCCGACGGCGCGGTTCACTTCGCCAACGACGACAATAATGCGACCATCACCTGCAGTTCTTCCAAATTCACCATTCACACGATGCCTGCTGAGGATTTCCCCGGCTTCCCGTCGCTTGAGGTCGACCAAAGCATCGAGATTCCCTTTAACGAGTTCGCAGACATGGTGAAGAAGGTCGCACGCGTGGTAAGCCGCGACGAAACCCGCGCCATTCTCACCGGCGTGTTCCTTACGACGATCAATGGCAATTTGCGCATGGTCGCGACCGACTCCTATCGTCTCGCGCTTGCTGACAACAAGAATGTGTCTGGTCTCGGCGACTTCAATGTCACGATTTCCGGCGTGTTCCTGCGTGAGATTGCGGCGCTCCCTGCAAGCGAGCGTCCGGTTGTCATCTCGGTTTCGAATAACCAGATCATGGTGGAATATCAGGGCATCACCTACATCAATCGCCGCCTTGAGGGAAATTTCCCCAACTACCAGCAGCTTCTTCCAAAGGATTACAAGACCCGCGTCACGCTCAATGTGAAAGAGTTGCTTGCCGCGGTCAAGCGCGCGTCGCTTCTCTCGAACACTTCCGCGCCGGTGAAATTCGACATCAACGCCGCGTCACAGACCGTGCAGCTTTCCTCGGTCTCGCAGGATGTGGGCACCGTCGATGAGGTTCTCCGTGTGCGTGTGGAAGGTGAAGACACCGTTATCGCTTTCAATTCCTCCTTCATTCAGGATGGTTTGCAGGCGATGGATACCGACGACGTGTTTCTCGATCTGCAAAGCACGATGCGTCCGGGCATTTTCCGCGCGACCGGTACCGAGGAATTCCTCTACTTGGTCATGCCGGTGCGCATTCCCGCGTAAGGTCAAACGGTAATTTCACATGCCTTTCCGCATCGCAAGCGTGTCGCTGCGCGATTTTCGCAATTACCGCGACATGGAATTGGAAAACCTTGGGCAGATTGTTGTGTTTGCCGGCCCGAATGCGATCGGCAAAACCAATCTTGTCGAAGGCATGCAGCTTCTCACCGCGCTTGAGTCGTTCCGCAATCCGAAAACAAACGAGCTTATCGGCTGGGGGCGTGAGAAGGCGAAGCTTTCCGCGCAGCTTGTGGATGATGAACGCACGCTTGATGTTGCGCTTTTGCTTGATGCGCGCGGTCGTCATTACTACAAGAATGGCAAGCAGCGCCCTCGACTTGAGCTGCAAGGCGTTCTTCCTGCCGTGTTCTTCTCGCCTGACGATTTACAGCTGGTGAAAGGCGCGCCTGATATCCGCCGCCGTGCGATTGACATGTTGGGAAGCCAGGTTTCTCGCAATTACGCCGCGGTGAAGCGGGATTACGACCGCTTGCTGCGTCAAAAGAATCGCCTGTTGAAAGATGAGGCATCGGAGAATTACCTCGCGAGCGTCAATGAGCTTCTCGTGCGTATTGGCGGGCAGCTTTTCCGCTATCGCATGCATATTCTGAAAACGCTGCGCGAGGTGTTGCCGGTGCAACATGACCAAATCACCGCGCATGCAGGCGTGCTTTCCTTGGAATGCACCCCCTCTTTCCAAGATGAACCTTTGAATGATGAGCTTATCGCCGCCTATGAGGACGATCGCGAAAAGGTGGAAAACGCGCTTCAAGAAGCGCTTGAGCGTCGTCATCAGGAAGAACACCGCCGACAAACAAGCCTGGTCGGTCCGCATCGTGATAAGTTTTCCTTCGCTTTGGATGCCCGCGCCGCAGCCGATTTTGCGAGCCAAGGACAGCAACGCTCAATCGCCATCGCCTATAAGCTTGCGGAACTCGAGATGATTGAGCGCATGACCCATGTGAAGCCGGTCTTGTTCCTTGACGACGTAATGTCCGAACTTGACGAGAATCGCCGCGCGCGGCTGGTGGAAAACCTCCAGAGCGCCGCCCAGACCTTCATCACGACAACCAATCTCGACTACTTCCATGCGGATTTTCTTGAACGCGCGCAGATCATCTCACTGCCGTTTAAATAGGGACTCCCCGTCCGCGCCCAACATACTTCTAACCCCTCGCGCCCTGCTTATCACACGCTGTTTCACCCCCCGATTCATTGATATTCCCAATTCAAAATCGCCGTTTCGAAAACGCTTTCTTAACTCCGTCACCCTTTCCTATGTAACCTGATGACGGTGCTAAAATCCCCTCAAGGAGACGGCCCTCGCGGGGCTTGGAAAAAGGGGCATGGTATGGAAATGCGCAATCTTGGTTCTACCGGTATGAAGGTGTCGCCAATCGGTCTCGGCCTGATGCGACTTCCTCTTGAAGGCGGCGGCGTTGGTTTCACCAGCTCACGCGGCGCCGACTTCGAAGCGGGCGTCTCGCTGATTCGCCACGCAATCGATAGCGGCATCAACTATGTGGACACCGCTTTCAACTACCTGCATGGCGAAAGTGAAAAGGTGCTGGGCGAGGCGCTGCAGGATGGCTACCGCGACAAGGTGATTGTTGCGACGAAATCGCCTATTTGGATGCTGAAAGAGAAAGGCGATTTTGATTCCCTCCTTGCCAAGCAGATGGGTCGCCTAAAGACCGACCATATCGACGTCTACCTGCTTCATTGCGTGATGAAGGGCGACTGGAAGAACAAGGTTCTCCCTACCGGCACCATCGAGTCGCTTATCAAGGCAAAAGAGGATGGTCGTGTGGGCGCCATCGGTTTCTCTTTTCATGACACGACCGACTTTTTCAAGGAAGTCGTCGATTACGCCCCGTGGGATATCTGCCAGATTCAGCTCAATTACCTCGACCGGGAATTCCAGGGTGGTCTTGCCGCCGCGCGTTATGCCGCGTCAAAGGGCATGGGCGTCATTGCCATGGAGCCGCTCCGTGGCGGCCACCTTGCCAATGTGCCGGATCGCGTGGCGGATGTTTTTAACACCGCGGAACGCAAGCGCGAGCCTATCGAGTGGGCCTTCGATTTCCTGTGGGACAAGCCCGAGATTTCGCTTCTGCTTTCCGGCATGACTTACCCCGAGCAGATTGATGAGAATGCGGCCTATGCTGCCCGCTCGCATGTCGGCATGCTTTCCGCTGAAGAAAAGGCGCTCTACGACAAGGCGATTGACGCCTTCCATAGCTACAACACCATCCCTTGCACCGGTTGCAACTATTGCGCCGATTGCCCGGAGGGTGTCGCGATCCCGTACAACTTCCAGACCTACAACCAGTATATGCTTTCCGGCGACATGGACCGCGCGAAGTGGGAATGGGAAACCTCGATTCCCCTCAATGGCGCCCGCGCGAATGCCTGCATTGAATGCGGCACTTGCGAAGAGCGCTGCCCGCAGCATATCGAGATCATCAAGGAGTTGAAGAAAGTTACCGCGCTTTTCGAATAGTGACTCTGAGCAGGGGTTTAATTAAAGCAAACAAGCGTGAAGCAAACCATAAAGTACAGGGTGCCCATTATTAATAGAGTGGGCACCCTGTTAGTTTTTGACAATTAGTTTATCAGGGGTGATGTGGCCTCGCGGGTATTATGAAGCGCGCTTTGCGTTTGGCTTTCAATTGATGCCGCCCGCTATATTCCTTCAAGGGTGTGACGTAACCAATGGTTCCTTATCGGCCGCACTTCGCGTTATCTGCCTCAACCCCGCCGCGCTTCGCATTTGCCGTCTCAACTCACCAAGGCTGCGTGCTTAAATTGACCAGAAGCCGCTGTAATCCTGAAGAATGCCGGTGATACCCGCGCCGATCGCGATAACCGCGAACACCGCGATCGCGATATAGAGCTGCTGCTTTTCCTTCTTTGGGTCGCGAACGGCGTTCTTGTCCACAACCGGCAGGCCACGCTTCTCTTCAAGCATGTGGCCGAGTACGTCTTCCAGACGGTTGCGAATCTCGCGCTCGAGCTCCTTTTGCTCCGCAACGCTCTTCGCATGGAAAAGGAGCTGCGTTCCCTCGCCCTCTTCGCACGGCTTTCCGGTGATGTGAACCGTGGCGCGATGTGTGCTTGCGACGAAACTGTACGAACGAATGATGTCGAAGGTGAAATTGTCTTCTCCGAGAAAATTTGAAACGACGTTGAAGGGGTTGTTGCCCCGCACGAAGTAGCTTCGCAGGAGTTCGTAAGTGCCTTCAAGGTCATCGTCGATTACCAAGGGAGTCAGATCGTATTCCGCCATATTTGTCCTTCGTTCATAAAAACGCCCCGCCTATCTCGTGTTTCATGGTTCACATGACTGGCATGGATCTCATGGACTATGGGGGTGGCGGGGCGTGCTATTGGTGCTTTGAATCCTTTAGACCGTCTTGATGATAAGCGCTGCGAATTCGAGCGCCTCATCACCGGTATTCGCGATGGCATGCGATTCGCCGTCAGCGCATTTGAAGCTGTCGCCCGGCTTGCAGGGGACAACGGTGCCGTTGTCGTTGTATTCGCCGGTGCCTTTCAGGATGTGATAGATTTCGAAATTGCCCTCATGCTTGTGGAAGCCCATCTTCGCATGCGGCTCAAGCGTGATGACGGCATAGCGCTCAACAACGGGACCAACCGCTTCATCAGGTGTGATGAGCTCGCGGGTGTAGAAGCCTTCGCCTCCGATGGTCGTCGCGTCGATACGAACTTTCTCTCGGTTTTCAAAGATAGCCATGGATGCTCCTTTCAACCGTTTGATGGTAACACGAAAGGTGCCAGGCTGCCGATATGCCGGGAAGATGGCGGTTGGTAATTCCGCACGACCCTTTCCGTGTCTTGCCACCATTCTTGTTCGCCGCGCGCACCATTCCCATACGACTCTTCCCATACGGACTTCCCCTGCCACCGCCACCAAACAAAATGACAGGCCACGCAATTGAACTGCACGACCTGCCATTTGGAATGCTGAATCACATTCAGCTGCTGTGTAATCGAGCGCGTGGCTGATTACTTGCGTGACTACTTCGTCACAACCTCGTCGTTGATCTCCTCGAGCGACTTGTTGCGCGTCTCAGTGCCGCAGATGCCGATGATGATTGCGAAGACCACCATGCAGATGCCGACGAACACGTAAACGGACACAACGCCGGAGCTCTGGAGGAAGAACGCCACGATGGTCGGCGTCGAGATGGACGCGATACGACCCATTGCGTTCGAGAAGCCGGAACCACGCAGGCGGATCTCGGTCGGGAACGCCTCACCCAGGTACACGGAGCAAGCGAGCAGCGAGTAGTAGTAGGTGATGGTGCACATCACGAAGCCGGAAGCCATGATGACGGTGACATCGGTCTGCAGCGACCAGACATAACCGGCAACTGCCAGCAGGAGCAGGCAGACGATCATGCCAGCCTTGCGCGGATGCTTGTTGCCAAACATCGACAGCAGGAAGATGCCGAACGGCGCGCCCATGAGCATCACGAAGGTGATGAAGATGGAGTACTGCGTGTCCATGCCGCGCATGACGAAGATGGTCGGGGTCCAGGTGGTGATGGTGTAAACGATCAGGTTCATTGCCATGAGAGCAGCGGAAGCGGTGATCGTCCTCTTGATCATGCGCTTGGTGAACAGAGCGCTGTAAGGCAGCTGGACGGGCTCCTTTTCGAGCTCCTCCTTCAGCTTGTCGACCTGCTCTTGCGTGATCTCGGGGAGCACGACGCCCTTGTCGGTGAAGCTCTTCTCGGCGGCGCTTACGATAGCGTCAGCCTCGTCGAAGCGACCCTTGGAAGCGAGCCAGCGCGGCGATTCCGGCATGAACTTGAAGATCATCAGCCAGATGAAGCATCCGAGGATGGAAATCGCGAAGAAGATGACGCGCCAACCGAATGCGGGGATGATGATCATCGTCAGAGCAGCGCCCAGCGGGGGCGAGAAGTTGGCGATGAGTCCAATGTAACCAGAGTACTTGCTGCGCTTTTGCGGCGGGATGTACTCGCCGAAGGGGCCGTATCCGCAAGGGATGAAAGCGCCCAGGCCGATGCCCATGAGGCCGCGGCAGCAAATGAGGACCTGCATCGACGGCGAGAAGCCGGCGAGGAAGGTCGCACCAATGAAGATGGCGATGAACAGCAGGAGCGCCTTCTTGCGTCCCAGGTGGTCACCAACAACGCCCGAAATGAGGGCGCCGATGAGGTAACCGGACATCGTGATGGTCTGGAACCAGCTGTTGAGTTCAACCGTGGACCAGCCGTCGGCCAGCAGCGACGCGATAAGGCCGCCGCCGATGTACATGTCCAGGTTGTCCAGGAACATGGCGCCACCAACGAGCCAGAGCAGTTTCCAGTGCCAACCGCCGATAGGCAGGCGGTCAAGCCTGAGGCCGATGCCGTGCAGGGTCTTGCCCAAAGCGTTCATATCGGCGTCTTCGAGACGATCCGCACGAGCGTTGATTTCAGCTTCCGTGGTCACTACCGCACCCCCTCCTTTACTCCAAAGAATTCCATAGTGAATTCCTTTCTTCCCTGCGCCGGTCGCGCACATGCGGCCGCCGCACCTGTTAGGTATGTGAGAGAAACTATAGGATTAAGGGGAATCTATATACAAATTCAATCACTCGAACGTTTGATAAGCAAAGCAAATCGTTTTTGAGCTTGCTTTTTCACTAGCGGCTGAGTATGAATTCTGCGCTGCGGCATGACGCACCTTGCTTGCGGAGGTCTTTTCCAAACCCAGTGCTTCATTAATCGTTATAGAAGAATTTCCGTTCCAACGGCTCCGGCGAATCAAGCAATCGCTGCTGTTCCAAGAAAGAAATCAGGAGGTCAACCGCCATCGGGCGCCTGAGGTCGTTGATGTAGGCGCAAGTGACAAGGTGGAAAGGCTGGTCGAGCTCCTTGATCTTCTTGAGGGTGACCTTCGGGAATGAGATATCACCGAGCGTGTTGAGAATGATGGCGACCGTGTCGGTGCTGGTCGAGACCAGTGTCGCGGCATTCACCTCGTTGTCGAAATTCAGCTTGAACTTCAGTTTGAAATGCTTGAAGACGCCCTTGAACACCTGATACATGTACGACTTCGGGTTGTAGGAGATAAGCGGATACCCTTTCAGGTCGTCAAGAGAGATGATTTCCTTTTGCGCGAGAGGATGGTCGACATTCATCGCCACCACCGCATCCTGCATGACAAGGGGAATAAACGTCATGTGATGGGGGTTGGGAAGCCTGCCGCAGAAGGCGAGGTCGCACAATCCATCGTTCAGGGAGGTTATCGCCTCGTAGGTTGTGCATCGTTTGATATCGAAGGAAACCTTGGCTCCGATCGACTTCTGGAATTCGGTGAGCAAATAGGGAAGATAGTCGCGCTCGATTGATTCGACCGCGGCAATGCGAATGAGGCTCATCCTTCCGTGTTGGTAGGCGTCCAATTCCTCAACCGCGCCATTGAGAATGCCAAGCGCTTCATTGACGGATTCCTGGAAGAATTTTCCCCGTTCGGTCAAACGGATGTTTCTTCCGACGCGTTCAAAGAGCGCGACACCGAGTTCGGATTCGAGGCTTTTGATTGAGTTGGATAGGGCGGGTTGTGAAACGAAGAGTTCTTTCGAGGCGCGACCATAATGCTCTGTTTCAGCCAACTTGCTGAAGTACCGCAACTGATCAAGATTCACCAGGTATCACCTTCTCCGTTTTCACCCCCTGAAAAATGTCCCTGTCGTTTGTTGTAACCATGCTACCAGCCCTTATCAGGCATGATTGCAGTTAAAACGTAACGTGTATTGTAACTTCCTGAAATGTAGACAGTAAGTTATGGACTCGAGAAAACCGCTGTCATCTTAAACCAAACGGCGCGGTATAAAAAACTTTAATCGCTGCGTATGGATGTGTCTTGTTGGTATGAAGTGCAGTGAGCGGCGACTTGAAGCTGTTTTAGGCTCCATGATTTCGTTCTTG
Organism: bacterium; assembly: GCA_963621885.1. Lineage (GTDB taxonomy): Bacteria > Actinomycetota > Coriobacteriia > Coriobacteriales > Eggerthellaceae > UMGS1519. The sequence continues at coordinate 16,603 of CAVFFT010000043.1, read as the reverse complement.
CACGCATTGTCATTGCTACCAGCAAGGTATCGTTCTTCGCCCCTCTTTTCTTCATTTAAGCTGAATTTGTTGAAGGTTGTGATTTGTCACACCGCTCATCTGGGTAAATGCACTTTTTCAAGGGAATATTGCGTGGTTGACGACACTTTTTCAAGGGAATCATCGGGAGTTGAGCGCACTTTTTCAAGGGAATTGTAGCTATGGGTAAGTATTTGCGGCGTTTTAAGAGGAGTTCTTTGCTGGTGTAGCCGTCGGATAAGGGCGATGTTGCAGCACGACATATTCGAATAAAAGTCACGAGAACTGGCGTGATACTTTATGTTACCAGCCTTCGACCGGGGGATATTTTTTGCGAAATGAGTCAGCTGTCCATCCTAGTGGACTTGCGGAGCTTGCGAACAACGTAGGATGCTCATTATCAGGTGAGGTTGGATGAGGTGTCTTTGGCGGGGGATACTGAGCGCCAAGTTTCGGTTGAGGGCTGATGGCTGCACGGCCGATTAAATCACATCTGAGAGGGTGGGTTCTGTCTACAGGGGGAGCAGAACCTGCCGCAAAAGCATTATCGGAACGGATGCATGAGGGAAGGAAAAAGATCATGTATGAGCCGAGCAAGCAGCTGGAATCTTTCTTCATCGCGGGATTCCAATACCATGATGGCGCGCCGGTGCTTAAGAAGTTGAAGCCGGGCAAGAAGCTGGACCTCGTGCCGGAGCCGGACAACCCTTACGATCCCTGCGCGATCGCTATCAAACGCAAAGGCGTGATGTTGGGATACGTACCCAAGGCAAGCAATTCCTTTATGAGTCTATTGGCGTTCTTCGGTCATAAGGATGTTTTTGAATGCCGAGTGATGCAGGTAAATCCTGAAGCAAATCCTTGGGAGCAGGTGCGCGTTGGCATTTTCGTCACCGATAAGCGCGTGAAAGAGGAAGCCGCAGCTGAGGAATAGAGTTTGGATCGCTGGCGCGCCACGCGCAGTTGGCACCTGAATTGTGGCAAGCAAGTAGGAACCTGAGATTCGCATCCAGCACACACAGACCTCGCCGATGATGGCGCAAAAAGCAGAGCAGCATGGCAACGTGCTGCTCTTTCGTTCTTAGAGACCTCGATTTCATTTTGATCTCTGATGCCCCGCGTTTCCGGCGTGCCCGCGCATTTTCAACTTCGTTACTCTCCCGAGTAAGCCTGCATGATTTTCGAAAGGTAGTCCAGGTAGGCCGTGCGCATGCGCGCTGGGCCTTCGATGATCATCTCGTTTCCGAAAGTGGCAAGCCAGCCGAAGAAGGTGGGGCTTTCCATCACCGTCGCATGCACGCGCGCGGTGCCTTCTCCGGCAGGAGTCACCGATACGTCCTTGCCTAGGCGGTCGACCACCGCGCTTACCGCCGTCTCCTGCACAAGAAGTGTGACGGCTGCCGCTTCGCCGCTGAACATGTCGAAACTTCGCTGCTCGTAGGCGGCCATATCGAAAGCGGCGATTTCCTTGTTGTGGGTGGCGGGTTCGTCGCTCACCTCGATGCTGAGCATGCGATCGACGCGGTAGTTGGCGAAACCCGCGTGCTTGTCGTTCCAAACAACCAGGTAGTAGGCGTCGTTAATGTAGGTCAGCTGCACCGGCGTTTCGACATAGGGTTTGCCAGCGTGCTGCAAGACGCGCTTCTTATTCCCGTCGAGCTTGAAGTATTTGAATTCCACCTTGCGCTTCGCGCGAATGGCCCGCTGGATCGCGTCGATGTTGTAGTAAGCCGATTCGTTCTGACTTTTGATGCGGCCTTCAACATGCACCTGCTTCCGCAGGTCATCGGCCATGTATTTGCTGCCGAGCTTGCCAATCGCTTTCACCAGGCTCGCAGCCTTGCGCTCCGTGAGAAATTTCGAGGATTGCACCGCATCGGCGATCAGAAGCAGTTCCTGTTCTTGAAACTCGCGTGTGGCGAGGCCATATTCCACAGGGCTGCGTTGGAATTTCTGAATGTCGTAGCCGAATTCCCGCAGGCAATCGAGGTCGCGATACAGGGTTTTGCGTTCCACCTCGACACCACGCTCCGCCAGCCGCTCGATGATTTGCGGGCCAGTAAGACCGTGCTCGTTATCGGTTTCGGTTTCAAGAATTTGCGCCAGATGTAGCAGCTTCAGCTTCTGGTTGACCGTGTCCATGGGCACCCCTTCCCCCTGGGAACTTGAATGGACACTATGGTAATGCTGGTGGAGTGTGTTAGCGACTGAAAAATACCTGTGCCAGAACGCCTTATCGCCTGATTTTCGCAGAAAAGTGCGAAATTAAGGCCTTAAAAAAGCATATTTAGGAGATTTTCAGGCGATAACTCGATTTGCTCTACTCCTTCCCTTCGCGGCAATTCCGATACGCTTTCGCGAAAGACGCGAACAGCGCGAGGTACAAGACGAAAAGCACGCAGAACAGGGTGAGGAAGAAGACGCCGTCGGGGCTGCTGTTTTGCGCCTGCATGATTATTTGCGGAATGATGACCGCGAAAAAGATGACAAGCAGGGGAACCATGCGGCCGTTGTAGACCCGCTTGATCATGTCGAGGCGCGATTCGTCGTCGCAGAAGATCTCTTCCTCCGTGTCTCCCATTTGCGCGGCGGGTTTGCGGAAGTAGCTGTAGCCGGCGAAATTCTGCAGGTATTCCCAGCCGCAATCTTCAAACATTTGGACGTAGCTGTCCTTGTTTTTGGTGCTTTCCTCGTTGTAATCGAGCTGATACACCACATCCGCCGGCTGGCACCTTTTGAAGTGATAGAGGCACAGCTTGTCGACTTTCACAAATTCCCAGCCTTGTTTGTGCTGGTCACGCAGGTACGCTTCTTCCTTTTTCCAGTCGGGGACGGAGAAGATCTTGATTTCGGTCTTTGTGTCCTTCATTTACTTTGCCTCCATCATGCTGGTGTACAGGCGCTCAATGCGTTTCATCTCAAGCTCGAGCACTTGCGTGCCAAGGGGTGTGATGCGGTAGATTTTGCGTTTGTCCTCTTCGCGGACGAATTCGATAAGCCCGTCCTTTTCCATCTTGGAAAGGCTGCCGTAAAGCGTGCCGGGACTCAGTTTGATTTGCCCCCTGGTGAGCTCTTCGGTGCGTTTGACGATGCCGTAACCGTGCGTTTCCTCCCGCAGGCACAACAGGATATAGAAGCCGGTTTCGGTCATGGGCACGTAGACTTTCTTGATATGGCTATCCATGCATCCTGCTTCCAGTTGCGCTGCGATGTATCGCACTTCGATATAACGGAGTATAGCAGTGCGATATATACGGTCAAGCGTTGTTTCCTCCCCTATTGCCGCACCCCCGCAACCCGCACCAGTCCCGCCGCCATCTATAAACAAAACCGCAGGGCCGGTTTGTGCGGCTCTGCGGTTCTTCTGTTTGGGGCTCGTCTAAGACGTTGTGTTTAATTGCGGGTCTGCGCCGGACTTACTTGTAGTACGCGAGCAGCCTAGTCCAGACGCCGGTGCTTCCCTGCACGTTCGCGAAGGTCGCGATGATGTAGCAGCGGTCGGCCTCAACCTGATCGAGGTTGCAGACGTTCTCGACAACCTCGCAGCCGCCGCCCAGGAGGATCTTGTGGCAGACGGGCTCGGTGGTGTCAGGAGAAATGGCTTCGCAACCCACGAAACGGGCGCCCTTTTCTACCAGGTACTCAGCGGTTTCCTTGGCAAGGTGCGGGTACTCGCTGATGTAGCCCTCGGGGTCGCTTTCCCAAATCTTGTCGTGGTTGGTGTCAAACATGACCGCTTCGCCCTTTTGGATGTCGCCATGCTCGGCTTCCCAATCCTTCACGTCCTGCGCGGTGATCTCGTAGTCGCCGTCAACGTCGAGGCGAATGATGCACGCGGGGCCAAGGAGAACGGTGGAATCAACCGACTCGATGGTGCCTTCATCCTTCAGGACGTGGTAGGGAGCGTCCATGTGGGTGCCGGTATGCGGGCAGTAGCTGATGGTCTCGAGGTTGTAATCGGAATCGCCGCTGGAAATTTCGGCGAAGAAGTCAATCTCAGGCAGCTTCAGAGCCGGATCGGCAGGCATTTCCGATTCCACCAGATGCGAGATGTCGACGCATTTGTAGCCTTCCAGGTTGATGTCCGAGAAATCCGCGCTGCTGGAGGCGCTTTCGCTTGCCGCGCTTGCGCTGGCAGATTCGGTGTCGGATGAGCTTGCTCTGCTTGAGCTGGTTCCGGATGAGCATCCTGCCAGCATGGCCATTGCCAAACAGGCAACGACCGCGAGGGTAATCTTCTTCATGAGTCTTCCCTTCCCTTTTATATGCGGTCGGCTATCGGGCTGTTCCCAATGCGGAGCCGCCGCTGTCTTCAGGCCCCATGTTTGTCAAAATACGCCCGGAATCGCGGCTGTCTAATACCTAAATCGTTTGACATTGATGAAGAATTGACAAGATATAAAGACTCTTTACCGGTGCTGGCTTCATTCATAGGTTTTGGCAGGCGAAGGGGACGCACCGGGTTGGTTGTGGGTTGGTGGGTGGAATCTGCCGCCTAGCAATCGCCTTGCAACTCGCTCTGCTGGCCGGCCCAACATCCCGCAAACCTAACAGCAAGCAGATACGCGCAACCGCCAGCGAGATAGGCGCCCACGTCGAGGATGTCGGTAGTAGACGCGGGGTTAAGCAGCGGCGCGAGATATTCCCAAAGAATTGCGGCGGCAAGAGTGACAAGCATCACATACAGGGGTTTTGTCGCTTGGAATCCGCGCAACGCGAAGACGATGTTGCTAAGAGCCAATAGTGCCGCCGGTGCGAGAAGATCGTCGAAATAGCCGCCGAAGAATGGTGCAAGCGGGGTGTCGGCAGACAAGCCTTTCAAAAGCAGCTGGTTCACGGCATAAAGCGTGGCAACAACAAGAAGGACGCCTGCTTGAAAGGAAATCGCGCGCCCGCTTTCAGCTTTAACAGGCCAAATATGCTGCCGAAAATCATGCACGTGTGAGCTCCTGGCTCTCCGGAAACAATTAGGATGGATTGCGTAATCAAGTATAGAAGCGATGGCCGTGAAGTGCAGGGGGTATGACTCATGGCGTTAATCAAGTGCGGCGACTGTGGCCACGACGTGTCAACCGACGCGGACGCGTGTCCGAATTGCGGTTGGAAGACGCCGAAAGGCAGAAGAGAAGAAAGTGGAGAGGCACTGAACGGCTGCGGTTGCGTCATGACCATTCTCTTTGCCATCCCCGTGTTCTTCGGCATTATTTTCATCATGCTTGGTGTTTAGGGCGGATTCCGCGATAAACATAGAGCGGCAGCTTTATGCAATTACTTACCGCTCATGCGCTAATAATCATGACGCCAGCTCCTTTAACCAGGGCGGCTATTGTTTGCTGACTTTCTGGGTGTAGAGCTTGAAGAGATGCGCGACTATCTTCTCCTCGTCCCCTTTGAAATCGACACCGTAGGCGGCCTCGACTGCGGCATCAAGCGCCTGGTGGGCGGCCATGAGGTCGGGAAAAAGGAAGTCATTGTTGGGGTCGTACATGTCCGCGAGCGTCGCGTCGGGATGCGTCGCGCGGGTGGCGAGGACCGATTGGGCGCAGCGCTCGATCTCGGCGCGCTGGGCGTCGGTCGGCTCCGGCCAGACGAAGTTGTTGTAGACGGTGGTGTTGCCGTAGTTGTAGTCGCTCTTCAGCCGACCTGCGACCCGGCGCATCCATGCATTCTGAAACTGGGAACTTAAAATGCCGAAGACATACAGACTGTCAGTGGGAACGAAGTAGAGTTTGTTGCCGGGAATCATACCGTTGGAAACGAATCCCATCGGCACGTACTTGCGGCGACCGGACGTAACAGTAGGCACTCCGATGTAGGTCCCGTCGACGAACTTCCCGCACGGCCTCAGCAGATGCGGCGTGTCCTTGAGCTTGTAGGCGTCCCCCGTCGGTTTCTGCGTAGACCTCCACTCGCGGCACGAGTCGATGCGGGCCCTCACTGTGGGGCACGCTTTCAGGTCAGATGCGGTGACGGCCGGCAGCCACAGGCAGTAGCGCCGCACGCCGTTAATAAAGTCGGCACCCATCGAGAACGGACGGATTAGCTCCGCCGCATGGGGCTCCCTGGCGATGATCTCGTCGTATTCCTCGGCGGACAAAAGCAGATGACCTCCATCGGCGGGTTTGAAGCCCTGTGCCATTTCCGGTACGTCGCATAAGGGCTTCGACCGTTTCGTTATGAAAGCGTCCGCCGCGGGTGCGAGATAGGCGTTGATATGTTCTACCTCCCGCCGCGTGCCGTCGGCGTTAAAGAGCAGCTTCGGCGTGGTGTTCTCGCGCGAGAAGCCGACGATGACCACATGCACATGCGCCTGGTCGGCGGCTTCCGAATTCCAGACGAAGGTCCGGTGGGCGAAGTCGATATGGATGCCGCTTTCGAACAGGGGCTTCCAGAGCGGCTCGACCTGCTGGCCCTGGCAGATTGAGTTCGTCGACACGAACGCGCAGCGGGTGCCGTGCCCATTCGTGAAGTCGGCGGCCTTCCTGTACCAGCACGATACGTAATCGAGCGTTCCGCCGGCATTGCCGAAGATGGACGCCCGGTCCTCTTTCTGCGCGGCGTTGTGGTTCGAGTAGCCGATAAAGGGCGGATTTCCGCAGATGTACATGCATTTCTCCGCCGGCAGGACGTCGTTCCAGTCCATACGCAGGGCGTTGCCCTCATGGATGTTCCTGTTGCTTTTCAAGGGGAGGGCATCAAGGTGCTGGTCGGTGATCTCTTGCGTTTCCGCCATCATCTGGTTTTCGGCGATATACAAAGCCGTCTTCGCGACGGACACGGCGAAGTCGTTGATCTCGATGCCATAGAACTGGTCGATGGAGACCTTGATGGGATATTCGTCGCCCTCGAATGCGAGGCTTTTGTTGTCGCCTTGTATGTTTTCGAGCACGCGGTTCTCAAGCCTTCGCAGGCTTAGGTAGCTTTCCGTCAGGAAGTTGCCCGACCCGCAAGCCGGGTCGAATACGGTGATGCCGGCGAGCTCCTTTTGGAATTCGCGCAGCTCGCTGATGCGTTTCTTTTTGACATCCCCGCCTTCTATCTCAGCCAGTTTGGCTTTCAGGTCATCAAGGAACAGCGGGTCGATGACCTTGTGGATGCTCTCGATGCTGGTGTAGTGCATCCCGCCGGCGCGGCGGGTCTCCGGGTTCAGCGTGCTTTCAAATGCGGCGCCGAAGATGGTGGGGTTGATTTCTGCCCAGTTGAAGCCGCTTGAGGCATTCCGTAGTAGAACGAGCCGAATTTCCTCAGTGAAGCGCGGGATGACGATGTCGTCGTTGCCGAAGAGTCCGCCGTTCACGTACGGGAAGGCAAGGAGGCTTTCCGACAGGTAGGGATCGCGCTTGTCTTTTGGGGTGTCGAGCACGGCGAACAGGTCGATGATGGCCTGCCGCATTTGGTCGGAAGAGAATTTGCGCAGGTAATTCAGCAGCGCGTCCTTCTCGTGCAGCAGGTCGGCGTCCTCCGCGTACAGCAGGAATACGAGACGCACGATGAGGATGTTCAGGCTGCGCTGCTCGTGCGGGTCGGTGTCGATGTTCTTGTACTGCCGCGAGAGCGCCGAATAGAGCTTGCCAACCAGTTCGGCGGCGCTTGTCGAAAGCTCTTTCTCACGCTCGATGCGCGGGTCGTCTTTGTCGGTGAAGATGGACAGAAGATGCAGCTGGGCGGGCAGCTCGTCGAGCGTGAAAGAGACGTAATTGCTTCCCGGGTTGACCAGTTCGAGGTCGTGGATGCGGAATTCGTCGAAGTTGCAGACAATCAGCCATCGCGGACGGATGGAATTGACGAGATTGTCGGCATACCATTTCGCTTGCTGATAAGGTGTTTCTCCACCGGCCTTCTTGCTGCGCTCGCTCGCCTTGTCCAGGCTGACGCCGCGGCTTTTCATCTCGATGAGGATGCCCATGTCCTCGTAGAAGACATCGATCTTGCGGCCGCTTACCTTGCGTTCGAATTTGAGCACATGCGTGGGGTTCGCGATTCCCAGCACGTCGCCCACGAGTTCGATCCAGAAGGAGCGGGAATGCTCCTCCTCCACGCAGGGCATCTGCTTCCAATAGGCAACGAAGCTTTTGGCGGCCTTCTTCTGCTCGACTGGGTTCATCGCATGTCTGCTTTCATAGGTTGGAGATGACAATATGAGTATTGTAATGAAGAAGCTGCTGGTTGATGCCATCAAGCGTGATATGCGGCCATGCTGCGGGAACGGCATGAAGACGGATGGAGTCACGGTGACATCCATGCCAGTGCGCTCGTCTGTGTCAATTGCCGCTATCGCAAGCGCATCCCGTTGCCACTTAGAGAGTATCTTCGCCAAAACGACGATGTGGCTAAGATACTCGCGCAGTGGCGAGGATATGGCTATTTCACGTTTGCCATCTGCGCAAAACACGGGACGGATCCAGCTGCTCCGCCTTTATCAAACCAACTCCTATCAACTTACTTTGTAGACGGTTACGTCACATGAGTACACGCGCCAGCAGAACTCGGGGTCGTCGGACACGTCTCCCTCATCGCCTCCATTGCAGGTGGTGGAGCGTATGACGCACTCAATCCATTCATTTGCTTTCAAGTGCTTAATTTCGTTGGTAAAGAGGTCCTCGTCGTAATCGTGGTAGGGGGTGAAAGGAAGCAATTTGCCGTTATGGTAGAAGCCGAAACCGAGGTCTTCGATTTCCATTAAGTTTTGGCTGCGCGAGAGCTCGTCGGGGGCTTGACCTAATGTAAGGACATCGCCCGTATGCAGGTTTGCAACAGCCCGCTCCTCATCGACTTTCCTGCTTTCTTCATCCCATGCGCTCCATGTGGACTGGCACCATAACGAAGCGATGCCGATTTTGCTAACTCCTTCAGGAGTTGGTGAGAAGTCTTCGGGCTCGACCTTTTCAAGGAAAGCCTTTTCTCCCCTTATGGCGATAGCCTCTTCTAAATTGGTTGCTTCTGCATACTTGTCTGTTTGGTAGTCACATACCGTGAAACCATCCCATACATAAGGTTCGGGAGTAGGGAGTTCGCTCGCGCTCGTACTATTAGCTGCAGGGGAATCGCCTACGCCTTCTGCATTATGGGCAAGCGGTTTTCCCAAAATGGGAATATGAGCTCGTGAAGCGGCTTCGTCAGGCAGATTGGCAGCGCCAGGATATTCTTTCAAAAGGTCGTGGTAGACGCTGATAAAAGGTTCGTCGTCGAAATCGTCATTTTCAAAATGGCTATCTAGTTTTTGTTCATTCATTCTGCCGCCACCCTTCCGTTCGTTCTTCGCCTTGTCGAGCCATTCTGGGTTCATATTGGGATATTCTTCCCGTAGAACAGCCTTTACATACCTCAGCCCTTCTTCCCCCTGTTTTATATGCGCAGATTGTCCCATGTCAGCGGGTGGAGACTGTCCTATAGCGTGGACAGCGCGATGACGATTTTGATTGCGATGTCGGAATGGTTGTCGATCGCGGCGTTGGGGCGGTTTCGGTTACGGACCAGAGTGATTGGAGGTAAGTCGCATCCGAGGCGTGTTCGGTTGCCTGGGATGCCGCTCATTGAGAAATATTGTCACATGTGCCACTTTCTCTCAATGGGTGTTTGGGGCTTTTGACACGCCCATGCCATCAAGATTCATTGCCTGTCACAACAAATAACCCGCCAATGTCAGGTCATCCTCAAACCCTATTGATTCAACTTGCATTTTGGATCTGTTTTGCGCCTCCAAAGCGGCGGATTTATAATTCCCCAAATCGCAAAAAAACTTGAATTTGGGGAATAGACAATGGTTTTCACAACCGAGGAGGTTGAAGGTGAAGCTTGTAGAGCGAACGACATACCTTTCGGAAATGCTGGATCTTGCCGACACGCCGGATATCAAAGTTATCACCGGCGTCCGTAGGTCGGGAAAGTCAAAGCTTATGGAAGCCTTGGCGAGCAAAATCGTGGAGCAACACCCTAATGCCAACATCATACATATCAACTACAACCTAACAGACTTCGAAGGCATCATGGAGTATCGGTCACTGGAAACGTACGTTGAAGACCGCTACATACCAAGCCGACAAAACTACCTGCTCATTGACGAAGTGCAGATGTGCAATTCGTTCGAAAAGGCAATTAATAGCCTACACGCTAGGGAAAAATACAGCATATTTGTCACTGGTTCGAATGCCTTCCTGCAGAGCAGTGACCTGGCAACTTTGTTTGTAGGCAGGACATACGAGATTCCCGTCTACCCGTTTTCCTTTAGCGAGTACTTGTCGTACTACCCATCCCGAAATATCTACGACAGTCTGAGCGACTACATTCTGGAAGGTGGGATGGCGGGCTCGTATTTGTATAAAACCGAGGAGCAAAAGCGTCGTTACATCAACTCCGAAATTCTGAATGCCCTAGTGGTCCGCGATATCGTTAGCAAGTACAAGCTGAGGAACGAGCAACTGCTCCATGCGCTGATAGACTACCTCATGGACAATGTTGGCAATATCACATCCATACGGTCCATCGCTGACACGCTTGAATCGAACAGGACAAAAGCCGACCACAAGACGATTGGCAAGTATATTGACGCGCTGTGCAAGGCCTTCGCCTTCTACCGCGTCCGGCGCTACGACATCCGTGGAAAGAAATATCTGAAGTCGGAAGACAAGTACTATTTAGTTGACCAGGGATTTCGTTTTGCGCGGCTGGGGACCAAGAATATGGATTACGGGCGCATACTGGAGAACATCGTGGCGATGGAACTCTTGCGCCGCGGCTACGAGGTTTACGTTGGTGTTCTATACCAGAAGGAAATCGATTTCGTCGCAATTAGACAAGGTGAAAAACTCTACATCCAGGTAGCGAATAGCATATCCGATGAGAAGACGTTCGTACGTGAAGTTTCCCCTCTGTTGGCGGTAAAAGATGCTTACCCGAAGATGTTGATTGCCCGTACCTACCAGCCTGAATATCAGCATGAGGGGATACGAATCGTAGACGCTGCTGATTGGTTAAGCAATCGTATTCCCCAAAATTAAGCGAATGCCATTTTTGGGGAATACATCGAATTGTTTTGACCCCTATTCGGTCCACCTTTAATTGATGTGATCTCAAAATAGAAAGCCAGCCAGAAGAGCCAATCTTCCTGCCGGCACAGCAAAAAGGCCACCGGCTTGTGCCGATGGCCTGTTGTTTATGGTCGCGGGGGCTGGATTTGAACCAACGACCTCCGGGTTATGAGCCCGACGAGCTACCAGACTGCTCTACCCCGCACTATGTGCTGTCGCATCTCGCGACTAATTCATATTAGGAGCCACCCGGGTGCGTTGCAAGCGAATCGCCGTTCATTCACAGAATTTCAACAGCGGCAAAACCCTGATAGCGGCTGTTATTCTCCCGCCGCACTCGCCCTTCACATGCGAAAATGTTTACGTGCCGCGCGCGGCTGTTTGTCGCTGGGGCAGCGCGCAGAGATCCGACCGGTAGGCGCCTTGCGCTTCGGCACCGCGAAAGCAGCTGCGCCGCGTACAACCGCTTGCTGCTTGGGCAGCGTAACCGCTTGCCACTGGGGTTGCGAACCCGCGCGCCGCTTGGTTAGCGCGCAGCTCGCTGCTCAGCCAGCGGGATTGCCTGCTGCCTTGCGGTGCATCGCCCGCTTGCCAAGTCGGGCACAACAGGACGGCGAATATTTCACGGAAGGGGAATGACGTGGGCAACTATGAAACCATCCTGACCGATTCTCATGACGGAATCCTCATCATCACGCTCAATCGACCCGCGGCGCGCAACGCCATGTCGTCGCAGATGATGAAGGAATTCTCCGATGAGCTGGAACGCTGGGACAATGATCCCACGGAGCGGGTGTGCATCATCACGAACACGGGAACCTGCTTCTGCGCCGGTGCCGACCTGAAGGAGCTCGCCGCCGGCACCTACCATCTTCCGGAGGGAAAGGAAGACTGGGGCCTGCTGGGAATGTCGCAGCACCAGTTCAAGAAGCCTCTCATCGCGGCGGTCAATGGCGTATGCGTGGGCGGCGGCATGGGAATTCTGCTTGCCTGCGACCTCGCGGTCTGCAGCGACCATTCCGTATTTGGTCTGCCGGAAGCGCGTCGCGGACGCGCGTCCACCGGCGATGGCGCCATTCTGCGTTTGATGCAGCAGATTCCGCATCGATATGCCGCCGAGCTCGTGCTGGTGGGTGACAACATTACCGCTGATCAGGCGGAACGCTGGGGGCTTGTGAATCGCAGTGTCCCTGAAAGCGAGCTTATGCCCACTGCGCTGCGTTTCGCGCAGGGAATTGTCGCTTCGGCGCCGCTGGCTATCGAGTACTCGAAGGCGGCCATGAAAGAGGCGGCGGCGGAAAACGACCTGTTCCCCGGCCGCGGATGGGACATCATGGACCACTATCAGGAGCTCGTGAATGCGACCGAGGATGCGGAAGAGGGACCGAAGGCTTTTTCGGAAAAGCGCCCGCCTGTCTGGAAGGGCCGCTAAAGCGCATTGCGCGCCAGGTTCCGTTTTTACTCAGCTCACTCTAAATGAAGGAGGCGCGATTCATCAAGAATCGCGCCTCCTTGCCATAAGCGCTAACCATCAGGCTGGCCGCGCGTGCTTGATAGCTGTATAAGGCGTTCAACCAGATTCGTCGCGAATGCTTGCGGCGCAACGAAGACGGCAAATTGTCCATTCCAACCATTCTATTTGCATCAATAGCATATAACGATGACATTGAAAGTGATAAAATCACATTCGACGTAGTGGAAGGAATTGACGATGTTATTGAGCTTCACTATCGAAAACTGGATGTCATATCGCGATGAGGCGACTTTGAGCATGGTGGGCTCGCTTGAGCGCCAGCACATGAATACGCTTGCGAAGTTGCCGGGATTCCGTTCCAAAAAAGCGCTTCCGGTGGCGGCGGTTTATGGAGGCAACGCTTCAGGCAAGACCTGTTTGTTCCAGGCATTGGCATGCTTGCGCCATATGGTGGTGACCGATCCGGGTGTTAGCGGGCCCGTACCCGTGATTCCGTTTTTGCTTGAAGATGGATTCACATCGAAACCCACAGTGTTCGATATAACCTTCCTGGCTGGTAAGACGGTCTATCGTTATGTGGTTGAGGCCACTGTGGATGGAATCAGATACGAGTCGCTCGAACGTGTGGGACAGAGCGGTTCGAAAGATGTATTTGAGCGAGAGGCTGGATCAGACGGCAAGGCTGATTCCTACGGTTTTGACAAAGCGTTCTTCAGCGAGTCGGATCATGTGGAATACGCTGCGAAGAGTACCCGCGGCAATCGATTGTTCTTGGGCAGCGCCGTGGCGCAGAACGTTATCGAGTTGCAGGAGGCTTACGATTGGTTTGCTATCACACTTGAGCTGGTAGGCGTAGAGTCGCAGGCGTGGAGTTTTGCCACCTGTGCCACTGAACAAGAGGGATTCATGGCCTATGCTGCCGATGTGCTTTCCCGATTGGACACCGGCATTGTTGATCTTGCAACCGAAGAGGTAAGTATCGATGCTTTGCCGCAGAATGCCGAGTTCAGAAAGGCGATAGCCGAGTTGGGTCCTAACGCCACGCTTGCGTGCGTGAGTGAGCGAGGATTCGGTGATTACGGGTTTGAGCTGGTCACGGTTCGCAAAGAAGGTGAACAGGCTGTTGCCGAGCGTCTTCGGACTGTGCATATGGGGCCAGATGGCAAACGCCGTTCGTTTTCGTTGTCGCAAGAATCTTCAGGCACGCGTCGTTTGATGGGCTTGCTTCCCATGCTGTTCGATCTGGTGAATGCGGACGGGAGTTCCGCTGCAAAGGTATATGTCGTCGACGAGCTTGATCGTTGTCTTCATACCATGCTGACCAAGCGTCTGATTCAGGATTTTCTTGCTGGCTGCAATGCGGATACGCGCAAACAGCTCATGTTTACGACGCACGATCTGTTGCTGATGGATCAGTCGCTTATGCGTCGTGACGAGATGTATATATCGCAACGTGGCACAGATGGATGTTCTGAGCTGGTTGGCCTCGTGGAATTCGATGGCATTCGTTTCGACAAGGATCTTATCCGCAGCTATCTGGATGGTCGTTTCGGCGGCATTCCGATGCTGGTAGAGAAGCTTCTTAGCTAGAGCTACTTCTTTCATCAGGGCTGTCTGGCGCTTCCGTGGCCGCTAGAACTTGCCGCCGCTTGAGCCGCCGAATCCGCCACTATCGATGGTGGAGCCGCCACCGGAACCCTCATCCTTCGGGATGGGAACCACGATGTGCTCGGTCCACAGATAGCGGTCGCTCTTGCCAGTAAGCCTGAGGCCGCCGTTGGTGACGTAATCATCGGCTTCGGTCTGCTTCCGTGCGGTTTTCATCTTCCTATAGTTGTGTATGCAATAGGAGCCCGCAATTACTCCCGGAATAAGAATGATGAAGAGGATGTCCGTCAGCGTATTGATAATCGCGTCCCCGGCGGCGACGTCGGGGTCATTGTCAATATCGAGTGGTTCGCCGTTTTCCGCATAGAAGCTCAGCGGCCGCGCCGCCTCCTCGTAATACGCCTGCGCGGCATCAAGCCATTCGTCGTCGCTCAAGTAGCTCGTGACCCTGTCCTCAAGTACGCCAATCTCGTGGTCGGTGTAGTAAAGCGTGCCCTTCCCGTAAGTGATGGTCACGTAGTCGCGCGAATCCACCGCGATCAGGAAAAGGATGCCACTCTCTTCCTGTCCATAGCCCAGGTCATTGGCGATGTAATAGTCCTTCGCGAACTCGCGCACGTTTTCGTCGTTGATGTCATCGACAACGAGCAGGTAAACGCCGATGTCGTAATTGGCCGCAAGGCTTTCCGCGGTGCTTTCCATCGCTTCGGCGTCTGCCTTGTCGTACAGGCCATATTCGTCGCGGACATAAGGAGCGCCCGTGGAATCGGCATCGGCGCTGGCATCCGTCGTCGCGGCCTTTTCTGCCGCGCTGGTAGTTGCCGCTTCCGCCAACTGGGTGAATGTCCCTGCGGAAGGCGCCACCGCCAGCACACCTAGGAGAAGCATGAAGGCGAAGACGCATGTCGCGAACCGCGTGAGAATACGTGTCATGGTGATCCGCCTTTCCTAGAGGATGTACATCAGCGCCGCCGCCGCCGCGACCAGTGGAACGAATACCTTGAAGAAATGGGCAACGACCAGGCTTATCTTCACAGGCAAGTCGCCGATGAGCTTGCCGGTCTGACCATTCATGGCGAACAGGAAGTCTTCGCCTTCGAACTTGGTGTGCAGCATCCACACGGGAAGCAGCACGTAGCTGACATTCTCTAGCGTGAAGTTCCTTGAACGGTCCCGCTCGGTGAGGGAGCTGTATTCCATCGCGGTGTCGTTGAGCATATCATCGAAGCTGTTCATCATGCGAATTTGCGCACGCTCGCGGCATGTCTCGGCATCTTCGTCATAACGGTCGGTGAGATAGCCGGGCAGGTACGAGATCTTGAACGGCTGGAGTTCGCTGTAATCGAAGGGCTCGACAGAATCCATGTGGGCGTCTGGCATCTTCGACGAACCGTCAACCGGCACGCGCCTAAAGCTTGCCGAACCCGCGCGCTCCACCTTGAAATGTTGAATGTCGATATGCTCGTCTTCGCTATCCCGCCAGCTCGAGCGAATCTCGCCGTCGTAAACGCTCTCGCCGTCGACCGTTCCCGTATATAGCCAGAACGGCACGTAGACACCCTGGATTTCCTCCATGTGGTTCTTTTCCTTGAACTCTTTCGGCAGGAAAATCTTTCCCTTGTAGTAATCCTTCAAGGCCTGCACGGCGGCAGCCTTGCCCAGTTTGAAGGGAATCACGTAGTCAGGTTTCAGTGTGTCGGAAAGCTGACCGGGAATGACCGCGTTGTTTCCGCAGTAGGGGCAGCTTGAAACCGCCGTCGTGCTGTCGACGATGAGTGCCGCGCCGCAGGTCGAGCAGGTGAATTCCCGCATGCCTTCCGCGTTGGCATCCCAATGAGAACGCCGCAGGTATTCCTGGATAGGGTCGTCCGTCTTTGTCCGGCCGTTCGCGGTGGCGGGCGCGGGCGCAGCGTCCATGGTTCCGCTGCCTGTAGCGTCTGCGGTCCCGTTCACCGTCCCGCTTCCTGCTTGTTCCGCGACAGGAATAGCGGCGGGTGCCGTACCGAAAATAGCGGCATCAGCAGCGGCGGCTTCGGCAGCTGTCATCTTTGCGGTTGCGGCACCCGTATCCGCCGCGCCGCCAGCGGCCTCAGTGGCTGCTTGCTGTCGCGCCTGCTCATCGGCCTTTTCCTGTTTAACGGCGTAGAGCTGCTCGATTTCGTCCACAGCGTAGCTGGAACCGCAATAGTCGCAGACAAGTTTGCCCGTACCGCTATCGAAGCGAAGCTTTCCGTCGCAGGCGGGGCATTGGTACGTTGTTGTTTCCAGCGCCATGGAGCCTCCTCACCACCCTGTTTTCTAAAAGAAGCCGAAGGATGCGATACCCTTTGGCCCTGCATGTCTGAAAGAATAGCGTTTAAGCTCGCCATTCGTCATCTGATTTGCGATAACCCGCGCGGGCAAATTGCGCATTGTCCGCCACATCAAAAGCGCGTTCACATGCGACCGTGCGCACATAAAGAGCTGGTACCATATC
>CAVFFT010000042.1:0-18812 GCA_963621885.1 bacterium | reverse complement strand
TGGGATTCTGCCTCATTCTCTTCGCGATCATCCTCTCGCAGCGGCAAGGGGCCTAAAGAAAAATCCCGGCCGCCAGGAAACCCAGCGACCGGGACGCTTGCGAATCGAAACGGATCAAACGCTACTCGGCAGACGAGGACTCCGTGCTCGAGGAGCTGCTATTCGTCGAAGACACGGACGAGAGAAGAGCCTCGGCCTCTTCCATCAGGGCATCCTTGTCCTCGATGGTCCATGCGCCGTTCTCCTTCACGCAGGGAACCTCAAACTCCTGGGAAGCCTGCGGAAGATTCTCATCGGTCAGCGCCGCAATCATCGCCTCCTGATACGCGCTCATAATCTCTTCCATATCGGTCATCTCAGCGATATTGGCGGCGTCAATCTTCTCCTGCAACAGGTCGGTCAGCTCGTCGCTCTCGTAATCGGGATAGCTCATCTTCGCCGTCGCGGTCGCGCTATCCCCATCGATGGTCACGTTCTCGACCTCATAGCTGAAGGAAGACGCAATTGCTTCGGAAAGGGCGTCCACATCCAGACCATAGGATTCAAGATCCTCGACACCGTCGATGCTGTGGAACAGCGTGGAGATGGTGTCCTTATCCACCAGCGTCTCAAGAGTCGAGGTCACGGCTTCCTTGATCTCCGCCTCATCGTTGCCCGTATCGTTGCTTTGCGAGCAGGCGCTCAAAGCGACCAGACTGAAAGCGCATGCAACCGCGAGCAGCAGACTCACGACCTTCTTCTTCATGGTAATCCCCTTCATGGCAATCCTTTCCCTTTTCGGCAGGCGCGGCATAACCGCCCTGCATAAGCACGGTACGCCAACCGCATTGCCCGCTTTCCCCTCGCGGAGTCGGACTTCCTAAATTCTAGCGTATGTAATGCGAAGCGTAGCGCACACCCACTCACGCGGGACAAACAGGCTAATCCTTTGCGAAGGCGCGCTTGCGCACAAAATAAAAGGTGAGCAGCATGGCGATACCGGTGACCACCCACGAGAGAGGATAGATGACCATGAGGGTGTAAAAATCGGGCTGCCAGACGAAAACGGTCTCAATCCAAATGATGCGCAGCACGCAGGAACCCACAATGATGATGGCGGTCGGCGTCATCGACCAGCCCATGCCGCGCATCGCGCCCGCGGGTATCTCGTAGAACACGGGAAGCCACTGAAACGCCTGCACAAGAGCGAGGCGCAAGACACCATATTGAATGGCCGCCTCATCCGAGGTGAACACGCCAATCGCCCGCGCGCCCAGCAAGTTCCACGTCAGGCAAAGCACCACCATGAACGCGAAGGCGAAGATCATGCACCATTTGAAGATGGAATCGCAGCGCGAATACTGATGCGCCGCGTAATTCTGGCCAATGAAGGTGACGGCCGCTTGCACGAAGCCGTTGATGAAAAAGTAGCTGTAGCACTCGAAGTTCACGCCCGCGGCAACGCCCGCCGTGAATGCGGAGCCAAAGCTGTTGATGCCCGCCTGAATGATCACGTTCGAGAAGGCAAACACTACGCCCTGCAGGCCCGCCGGAATGCCGACCTTCAGAATGATGAGAAGCTCCGCTTTGCTGAAACGCACGCGCCGCCAGGACAAATGGTAGGGCTCCTCCTCTTTCATCATCACGGCGAGAACGATCACGGCGCTCACTGCATTCGCGATATCGGTCGCCACGGCAATGCCCGCCACGCCCCAATCGACGATGGTGACGAAAGCGACATTCAACACGAGGTTCAAAATCACCGCAACGATAAGGGCGTAAAGCGGCCGGCGCGTATCGCCCCGGCTGCGCAAAACCGCGCTGCCAAAGTTGTAGAGCATCGCGAAAGGCATGCCGATGAAGAAGATCACGAGATAGGTGATCGCCGGCTCGAGCGCGTCGTCCGGCATATCGATGGCATCGAGAATCGGCTCCACGAAGACGATGCCCGCCACCAGCAGAATGGCGCCGCTGGCAAGGGCGACCGCGATGGAGGTATGCACCGCCGCGCCGATCTTCTCAGGGTGGCCCTGTCCGATACGCAAAGCCACAAGCACATTCGTGCCCACGGAAAGACCGACAAAGAGACTGATGAGCAGCGTGGCCACGGGCGCGGTGCCGCCGATGGCGGCAAGCGCTTCAGAGCCGACAAAATGGCCGGCGACCGCGGCGTCCGCCGAATTGAAAAGCTGCTGCAGAATGCCCGCCAGCGCAATGGGAATGGCGAAGCGGACAAGCTTGCCCGCAAGCGGTCCATGGAGCATGTCCATGCTGTAGCGGTTCTGCTTCTTTTCGGATATGTGATTACGCGTCTTCATCGAGAGCGCATTTTACTCCCGCTCATCTGGGGATAATGAACCGGTGCGCGCCTCTTCACGCGATGTTCGCATTAGGCGCTTTCCGTCCCAAGCCCACGCTGCCGCTACGCTACAATGAGCGAACGGGCAAAGGCCGTTGCCACCGCGCAACGGCACGAACCGAGAGGACACGAACAAGAACATGCCAGACATGAATGAACAGGTGAACGCCGTCGGTCTTGAACTTACCGCCCGCGGCATCGCCTACGACTACGCCGATCCCGCCGACCACTCCGTCATTCAGATTCCCTTTGGCGGCGGCGACTACTCCTTCAACAATGTCACGATCACCGTCGATTTCGACGAGGATGGCGAAAGCGCCCAGCTTGCGACCTCACCAATCGTGCATTGCCCCGGCGATAGGACCGACCAGCTGCTTCCCATTCTGAATGAATGCAATCTCACGCTTCGCTGGGCGAAGTTCTATCTGGACGACAACAACGACATCATCGCCGATACCGATGTGGTGTTCGGCGAAAGCGACGCGGGCTTCGCCGTCGTGGAATCGGTCATGCTCGCCGCATCGGTCATTGACGACGCTTATCCGCAGATAATCAAAGGAATTTGGAACTAGCATCAACACGCCGCGCGACCCCTGCCTAACGACCCGCCTTCCGTCCGGCAAACCAGCCCCGCTGACATCATCGCGCGAGCGCCATTCCATCCATCCTTCAAAGCAAAGGAGAATCCCATGGCAGAAAACGATTTGCGTTACCTCCGGCTTCTTTCCCGGAACTTCCCCACGGCAGCCTCTGCCGCCGCGGAAATCGTGAACTTGAATGCCATTTTGAACCTGCCCAAGGGAACCGAGGTCTTCGCCTCCGACATTCATGGCGAATACGCCGCCTTCTCCCACCTGCTTCGCAACGGTTCGGGAAACGTGCGCGCGAAGATCGATGCCGCACTCGGCGATGAGCTCGACGAGGCGGAAAAGCGCTCGCTCGCCACGCTCATCTACTACCCGGTCGAAAAGATGCGCATCGAGCTCGCGAAGGTCGACGACGAGGCCGCCTGGTACGCGAAGACGCTCCTGCAGCTCGTCGCGGTCAGCAAGGAGGCTTCGGGCAAGTACACGCGCTCGAAGGTGCACAAGGCGCTTCCGCATGATTTCGCCTACATCATCGAAGAGCTCATGACCGAGAGCAACACCGGCGTGAACAAGAAGGCCTACTATGCGGCCATCGTCGACGCCGCCATCCGCACCGGATGCGCCTCTGACCTGGTGAAGGAATTCTGCGAGCTCATCCAGCGGCTTGCCATCGACCACCTGCACATCATCGGCGACATCTACGACCGCGGCCCGCATCCCGACACCATCATGGACGAGCTGATGGAATACCATTCGCTCGATATCGAATGGGGCAATCACGACATCGTCTGGATGGGCGCCTCCCTGGGCCAGCGCGGCTGCATCGCGCATGTGGTGCGCAACTGCGCGCGCTACGGCAACCTGTCCATCCTCGAGGACGCCTACGGCATCAACCTGCTGCCGCTCGCGAGCTTCGCGATGGATGCCTACGCTGACGACCCCTGCGTCTCCTTCAAGCTGAAGGGCGACCCCGATCTCACGCCCGCCGAGTACGAGCTGAACGTGAAGATCCAGAAGGCCATGGCCATTCTGCAATTCAAAGTGGAAGCAAAGCTCATCGACGAGAACCCGAGCTTCAAGCTTGAACATCGCAAGCTGCTCCACCTCATCGACTACGAGCGCGGCACCATCGTGATAGACGGCGTGGAGCACCCGCTTACCGACACCGTCTTCCCCACCGTCGACCCGGCGGATCCCTACCGTCTCACCGACGAGGAGGAAGCGGTGATGGCGCATCTCGAAGCCGCCTTCATCGGCTGCGAAAAGCTGCAGCGCCACATGCGTTTCTTCCTTGAGGCGGGAAGCCTGTACAAGGTGAGCAACAACAGCCTGCTTCTGCATGCCTGCGTGCCCCTGAATCCCGATGGCAGCCTGAAGGAGGTCGAGCTTTTCGGCGAAACCTACAAGGGCAAGGCGCTTTACGACATGCTCGACAGCTACGTGCGCGCGGGCTTCTTCAGCAGCGACGAAACGGAGCGCAAGCGCGGCCGCGACCTCATGTGGTGGCTCTGGCAGGGCGAAGGTTCGCCGCTGTTCGCCAAGAGCAAGATGGCGACCTTCGAAATCTATCTCATCGCGGAGAAATCGGCCCGCACCGAGGTGAAGAACTCCTTCTACAAGCTCATCGACAACGAGGACGTGATTGCCGGCATCTTCCGCGATTTCGGCATGGACCCCAAGACCTCGCGCATCATCTGCGGACATGTGCCGGTGAAGGTGAAGGATGGCGAGGACCCAGTGAAATGCGGCGGAAAGGTCCTCTGCATCGACGGCGGCTTCTCGCGCGCCTACCAGAAGACCACCGGCATCGCGGGCTTCACCCTGGTGGAGAACTCCTATGGCTTCACGCTTGCCGCGCATGAGCCCCTTCCCTCTGCGCAGGCGGCGGTGGAAGGCGAGCTCGACATCCATTCCACCCGACGCGTGGTCGAGGAGATGGAGCATCGCACGCTCGTGGGCGACACCGACAACGGCGCACAGCTGAAAGAGCAGGTCGCCGATCTCGAAGAACTGCTTGCCGCGTATCGTCACGGGCTCCTGCCGGAAGGATAAGGGGCGCATCGGACGCGGTGCCAGGCGCGCCGGCGCGCTATCAGGCGAAACGCCCCGCGCTTCCCACCCGCATTCGCGCATGTTAGCAGTACTAGAAAGCTTCCCCCGTCGGTTCCACCCGGCGGGGGATTTTTTCACTGCAAATCAGCCGGCAAAGCGTCTTGCGGACGCAAAATCCGGGCGCATCCTCTCACCCCAGCGCCGGAATAGTTTGGCTTGACGAACGCAAAGGGCGTTTGGATAATGAAGCGCTGTATGAGGGAGTAACGAGCGCGACAAGGGACAGGATGTCGCGCGGCGAGTCAACACACTGGCGACAAAAAGCCTGGCTCGTCTTAAAACGCGAGACTCATGCACCGCCGCAAGAGCCGTGCATGGTGTCGCATTACCGAAACACACCCCGGCACGCCAATGCGGCTGCCGGGGATTTTTGTTTCAGGAGGCGACATGGACTTCGGGTTTTTTGTAAGCAGCATTTTGTTGGGCGTCGGACTTGCGATGGACGCCTTTTCCGTCTCGATGGCGGACGGCCTGAACGAGCCGCGCATGAAACGGCGCAAGATCATTGCCATCGCGGCAACCTTCGGCGGCTTCCAGTTCCTCATGCCCATGATCGGCTGGGTCTGCGTCCATACCGTTGTTGAATACTTCACGATG
Source organism: bacterium (assembly GCA_963621885.1). Classification (GTDB taxonomy): domain Bacteria; phylum Actinomycetota; class Coriobacteriia; order Coriobacteriales; family Eggerthellaceae; genus UMGS1519. Next base: position 13,178 of record CAVFFT010000042.1, on the reverse strand, counting down.
TTCCAGGTGCTCATCCCCTGGATCGCGCTGGGCCTGCTTGGTTGGATTGGCGGCAAGATGGTATGGGAAGGCTTCCATGGCGATGATAGTGAAGAGGGAGATGTAAAGAAACTCACCGCCCGCGTGCTGCTGCTGCAAGGCGTCGCAACATCCATCGACGCCCTGTCCGTCGGCTTCGCGATTGCGGAATACCAGCTCTTCGCCGCGCTGGTTTGCGCTGTCATCATCCTGGTGGAAACCTTCCTCATCTCGATCGTGGGCGTGCATCTGGGTCGCATCTTCGGAACCAAGCTCGCAGGCAAGGCCTCCATCCTGGGCGGCGTGATTCTCATCGGCATCGGCCTCGAGATTTTCATCTCCAATATCTTCTTCTAAACACCGCCACCCAAAGCGCTCCCGCATACCCCCGACGCGGAATCGCACCGCACGAAGCAAAACGCCCTCAAACGAGGGCGTTTGTGCGTAAAGAGCCTTTCCCGCGAAATCTTCCATGGCGAAACCCCGGCCGCGGAAAGCATAGCCAACGCACGCCTCGCGAAAGCGGGCCGATACACCCTCGCCTTCGTATGGATTCGCCTGAGAAGCGACATAAATCCACCTCCCGGCAATTGCTACACTGAAATTCATCGAGAAGGCACGGTAAGGAGCAAGAATGGAAGAGGCGACAGGCTATCGCACAATCGGTGGACACGAGTTCCCTTGGAGCGAGGACACGTCCCTATTGGGAAGCCCGGTGAGCATTCCCGGCTCACGCATCACGTTGAAGAACCGCATTGTCGCGCAGCCGCTTGAGGGCTGTGACGCCACCCCCGATGGCGCGCCTCATAAGCTCACGCGCTACCGCTACCGCCGCTTCCTTGAGGGAGGCGCGGGGCTCATCTGGGTGGAATCGACCGCCGCGCAGGAAGAGGGCCGCGGAAATCCCCATTCACTGTGGATTCACGAAGCTAATCTTGACTCCTGGAAGCGCTTCATCGACGAGCTGAAAACGGATTATCCCGATGCCGCCATCATCATCCAGCTCACCCATTCGGGACGCTTCTCGGCGCCACAAGGCAAACCCGCGCCGATAATCGCCCAGTTCAACCCGCATTACAATGGCCGCGTTCCCCTGCCCGAAGATTACCCGGTGGCAAGCGACGACTATCTCGACCGCACCCGCGAGGCTTTTGTGCACGCGGCGGAGCTTTGCCATGAGGCGGGCGCCGATGGCGTCGACGTGAAAGGTTGCCACGGCTATCTCTTCAACGACCTGCTTTCCGCCCACACCCGTGAAGGACGCTATGGCGGTTCGTTTGAGAACCGCGCGCGCCTGCTTCTGGAAACCATCGAGGCCGTGAAGGCTCATGAAGGCTCCGACTTCATTGTCGCGTCCCGCATCTGCCACGCCGACACCATTCCCTACCCCTACGGTTTCGGCATGGCAAGCGATGGATCGTTCACCTACGACCATAGCGAAACGCTTGAACTGGTGCGTGAGCTCGAGAAACGCGGCGTAAGCCTGTTGAACATCTCGGTCGGACGCCCGACGGTCAATGTCGATTATTGGAACCATCCCGCCGAAGAGGCCCCCACCGACACGAACGAGGATCTTTTCGCGCGCTATTACGAAGGCGCGGCGCTGCTCGCGCATGCGTTCCCCCAGATGCTCATTACGGGAAGCGGCTACACGCTCCTGAAAGATCAGGCGCCCCAGGTTGCCGCCGGCGCGATTGCGGCGGGAAATGTGGGGCTTGTCGGTTTCGGTCGTCAGGCGCTCGCCTACCCCGGTTACGCCGATGCCGCCATTGCGGGAGAAATCGATGGCAAGCGTGCCTGCAACATCTGCGGACACTGCTACACATTGCTGCGCGCTTTCGCGCCCACTGGCTGCCCAACGCGCGACCGCGACCACTACCTCGGCTATCTGCGCGAGGTCTTGGCGAAATAGCCAAAAGGAGAAGCAGCTTCAAACAGCAAGCGGACGGCCCGAAGACCGTCCGCTTTTCATTGCGAAATCGCTCATGCATTCAGGCGTCGTGGCGCCTCATTGGCGCGCCGGCGCCCGGAGCGAAGCAGCAAGCTCTACTGCTTGCCCCAATTCGGGTCGCCCACGTAATACAGACGAGCACGCAGCGCATTCTTCGCCTTCTGGCGTTCCGCCGGCGCATAGGTGCCCTCGGCGCAGCCCTTCAGCACTTCCATCATCTTGCCGCTCATGATCTGGCCCGTGAGACCATAAATAACAAGCGCGATGGTGTACCAGAACGGCGGCACGCCATCGTTGTGCGCGACGTCGTTGATCGCGATGAAGCGGGTCTTCGTGCCGTCGTCGACGGGAATGGTGTAGAAGTTCCAGGTCCAGGCGATGTACTCGAAGCCCTTCGGATGCCAGGTAATGCCGCGGTTGTCTGTCGGCGGCTTGCGCGAGTCGGACGCCGTGATGAGATACTCGTTTTCCTTCATGTCAACAATGCCCGTGCCGGCGCCATTCTGACGATACGGAATCCAGTCGCCCACCTTCGGATGCTGCCACTTGTCCTCGATGGTGTAGTCGTTGTAAATGTGGTAGCCGCAGATGCGCTCAAGGTATTCATAGGAATAGAAGCCCGCCTTGTCGCAGCCGAGCTGCTTCAGATAGGGATAGACCTTTTCGGGCGGCACGTTGATGGTAATCGCGCGTCCGGCATGCATCTTCACTTCGTCAGGATCGATGATGTCGTTTCCCGGAAGGTCCTTAATGAGCTCTTCGTCGGCAGGCGTCAGCGGTGCGACACTCGCTTTCTGTACGGCCCAGCGCAGGGTCAGGCCACCGACAAGCGCGCCAGCTCCCAAAATCCACGGTAGTTTCTTTCCCATGTCTTCGTCCTTTCCTCAAATAGTTCGAGGTGCTTCTGCCTATTGAGTATAAAAGAAAAAGGGCCACGCTTACGTGACCCTTATCCGGACTAATCGACGGTCCTGCCCAGTATTTTGTTCGCGGCGTAGATGCCCGAAATGCAGGCAGGCTCCATGCCAAGCCCGTTCACGTCGCCGGCCATGATGAGGCCCGGCGCCAGATTCTGCGGCAAGGCCTCATGCGCCTGCGTATAAAGCGCGTATGGCCAGAACTTCTTGCCAATGACTTCCCATTCGTCGAAGTAGTCGTCAAAGCGGTTGCCCTCTTCGAAATCGACCTCGGTGAAAATCTCGTATTCGCCAGAGCCACGGCTCGCGATGTAGATGATGGGAATGGTGTCGTCGAAGAGATGCACGAGCTGATGCGCGTACTTCGTCTTGATCTTGCCGCGCATGAGATAGCCCGTGAGCTGGCTCGCGCCGCGGATGTCGAGCTCAGGCACGCCCGGCACGCCCTCGAGCAGACGCTTGGTGTCGATGGCGGGTGATGCCATCACGAGGTTGTCGCAGGCGTATTCCTCACCGGCCGCCGTCTTCACCTGCCAGCCGTCGTCGGCGTGGGAGACTTCAACCACCTCGTCAATCGCCACATCGCCCGAGCCCTGCGCCAAGCGCTCCTTCGTGCCTTCGGAATCGAAGTCGAAACGCTTCAGGTCGAAGAGCAGCTTCAGGGGCGGAATCTGCATCGTGAGCGGCTGCACCGTGTTCAGATAGTCGAGCGCGGTAAGATCCTTGATCTTCGTGCCCGTGCAGCCATGGGCGAACATGCTGATGAGGTCGTGGCAGACAGGACCAAAGCCCATGCGTTCGATCATGTGCTCGGCGGACTCGGTATAGAGTTCCTTGATCATCGGGTCCTGCTCAAGGGCGCGCGTCACTTCCATAACGCAGCAGTCGTCCTTGAATCTCGTGTAGCGGGGAATGAACTCCTCGCGCATCCACTTCATGTATTTCAACAGCGAAGGCGCGTCCTTCATGGTCGTCAGCGAGACGGGCTTGTACTGCGCGCCATTATCGTGATGGCAGCAGCCGTCGCCCAGGCTCGGCAGCACATCCGCACCGGGAATAAGCAGCCCGCTTGCAAGCATGTGCTTGTAGGTGCCGAAGTAGAACACGGCGCCATAATTCATGTGGCGCTCTTCGTCGTTGCAGATGCGCCCTCCGATATTCGGACTGATAAGCAGGTATTCCCGACCGGCTTTCTGCAGCTCGAGCGCGCAATTCATGCCTGCCGCGCCGGCGCCGACAATAATGGTTTCGACTTTCCTTGGCATGTCAGACTCCTTTCCTCCCGTTAATCCGTTATTACCATATCGACCGGCAGGTCGAAATCGTCACAAGGCAAAGGCCCAGGCGAAAGAAAGCGCTTCCGGCACAGACCTATCGATGCGCCGGCAAATGTCGAAAGGAAGACGTCGTAAAAGCCCGCTCCGTAGCCAAGGCGAAAACCCTGCGCGTCAAACGCGAGACCGGGCACAAGGGCAATCGCACGCATGCCGCGCGCACTCGCGCTCGTTTCTGCGGCGGCCACGGTTGCGCCCGTATCCGTTGCGGCAGCCGCATCCTCATCAACTCGCGGCGGCGTCACCAATCGCGCCGGATTGGCCACAGGCTCCAAAACGCCGAAGGAGCTCTTTTCCAGACCTTCGAAATCGTCGATGCGATACCACTCCATCGTGCGCGTTCCCGGCACGACTCGCGGTATGGCAACCAGTTTTCCCTGTTCAAGCGCATCACGAATGATCATCTGCGTGTCGACCTCAGATCCAATGGAAAAGTAGGCGAAAACGGCATCGGCTTCCCGATAGACCGGCTGCTCGCAGGTCTTACGGGCAATCTCTGCATCCACGCGCATACGGTAATCGGGATCCAGTGCCTTGCGCTCCGCGCGCAATCGCTTGCGCAGTTCATTCTTCTCCTGCGCGACGTCCATCCATTCGCCCCTTTCCCATCAATGCTCGACACGCGTGACGGCACCTCATACGCAGCCCCGCCACATGCACAATGCCGCCTCCCATGCGGCGGCACATCATACTCTCATATGCAACGGCATCTCTTACCGCATGCGCGACGGCATCTCTCGTCCCATGCGCGGCGCTGCCATTCCGGTGGACATATTCGCACCTTTAGACAACAGGCAATAAGTTAGCCGACATGGGTATATCATAGGCCAGTTGAATTGCGAAGGAGGACCAACTCATGCGAAACCGCATATTGGAAGTAGTGATCACCTGCGTCATCGTTCTCGGATTCTGGAACCTGCTCGATCACATCATTGACGACTTTATTACCCACGAGGGATTCACCTTCTCCGTGTACTACAACATCCTGCTTCCCATCATCGTGGGTCTTGCCGTCGAGCTCTTCCCCAAGAAGGACAAGGGCGGCTCGAGCAACGCATCCGCAAAAAGCGAAAAGAGCAAGAAGAACAAGCGCTAATAGCGATTTGAGATACGCCGGCGACGTTCCAAGTCGCACAGGTCGCCAATACGTGTCGGCGCGAAGCCCGCACCACAGCACGAAACGTGCGCGACTTCGTAACGCGTCGACACCAGCGTGAAGCATATGAGACACCGTGGTGCCCGGCGCGCAATCACCCACGCAAGCAGGCTATAAGAGACCAACACCACGCGCATAGTGCCTCGTTCGCCTGAGGTATACAATCTGTTCTCGCAAACAGCAAAGCCTTCACGCTTTGCGCGGAAGCACGAAGAGAAAAGACATCATGGACAGCATCATCATCGCGTTCAACGCCGTCATCCCCTTCATCGTCTACATGGGTGTGGGCGGCATCGCCTCGAAGCTGCATTGGGCCGATGACAGTCTGTGGCGCAGGATCAATTCGCTTGTGTTCAAGACGATGTTCCCCTTCATGATGTTCAGCTGCATCTACCGCGTCGACGAGGACATCCAGGTGAACTGGCTGTTCATCGGCACCGCTCTCATCGCGGTGCTTGTGCTTGTGGGAGTCCTCATGCTGGTGGTGCCCCGCATCGTGCCAGGCAACCCGCAGCGCGGCGTGATTGTTCAGGCGATTTTCCGCACGAACCTCGTGTTCTTCGCCATGCCTCTCGCTGAAAGTGTCTTCGGCGACGCATGCCTGGTGGCGACCGCCACGATCATCGCCTTCATCGTGCCCACTTACAATATGCTCGCGGTCATCGTTCTTGAGTACTTCCGCGGCGGAAGCGCAAGCCCGAAGAACCTCGTCATATCCCTGCTGAAGAACCCTCTCATTCAGGGCTTCATCGTCGGCTTCATCTTCCACTTCGCCGGATGGAAGCTCCCGGAGCCCATCGAGTCGCCGGTGCTTACGCTTGCGAACATCTCGATCCCGATGGCGCTTGTCATTCTGGGCGGAACCCTTCATATGGGGCAGATCAAGCTGAATATCCGCACCATCATATCGGTGCTGAGCATAAAGATGATCCTTCTCCCCGCGATCATGCTCGGCATAACGATGCTGCTTCCGCTCTCGGCGCCCGAGCGCTTCATGCTCGTGATGATGTTCGCCGCGCCAATCGCCTCGTCGTGCTATGTCATGTCCGAGAACATGGGCGGCGACGGCGCGCTCGCCGGCGAGCTGGTCGCCTTCAGTAGCGCCATTTCCGTCGTAACCCTATTCCTCTGGGTCGCCGGCATGTCGATGGCGGGGCTGCTTGTTTAAGACCCGGCGCTATTGACGCTGCTAGGCGAGCAAGGGCTCGATATAGGCGAGCGGCGCCACGGTGATGCCGCCGCAATCCACATTGTCCAAACCCGGCTTGGGAACGATCATCGTGACCGTCTCATTCGCCACGATGTGAGGCTCGGCAACCTCGCCTGTCTGCGCATCGATGCCGCTCGGCACATCGGCCGCGATCACCACATTGCCCGCCACCTCGTTCGCAAGACGTATCCAGCGTGCAAAAGGCTCGCGCGGGGCTCGTGCCGAACCAGTGCCCATAAGGGCATCCACCACCACATGCGCCTGGGAAATGGCCGCATCGGCAGCGGCCGCTTCATCAACCGCATCATCCGGCGCACGCGTATCAATGATGACTCGCGCGCCGCGCTCCTGAAGCACCGGCAAAGCGGTCATGGCCGCGTCATGGGCAGGCTGGGCCGTGATATCGGCAGGCGCTTTCGCGGACACCAGCGTCACGGGCACGCCATCCCGCGCGAGCAGGCGCGCTGCCACCCAACCGTCGCCGCCATTGTTGCCGTTGCCGCAAAGCACCACCACGGATGAGGGAATGGAATCGCCCTTGACGGGCGCATCTTCATTCTCACTCGCGGACACCAGCGCCTCACGCACTCGCTTCGCCAGCGCCGTGCCCGCACGATCCATCAGTTCCGCAAGCGAGGTTCCTCCCGCCGCGATGGTCTGCTCGAGCGCCACCACATCCGGCACCGCCAACACCGGCGGCACGAAAGGATGCTCATGCTCGAAGATGGGCGCATAGGCCTGAACGAGCGCATCAAGCGACCACGTCGCATTCGCAGGGCTCGTCGACGGCAGCTTTACCGCAGGAATTCCCACGTCAGCGGCACAGTAACGGTTGTAGAGTTCAAAAGCCTTCGCACCCGTGCAATACACGGCCTCAATGGGAGCCGCCTGCGTAATGCTTGCGAGCGGATTTGGCACGGCGTTCGCGATGCTTCCGTCAGACGCGCCATCGATATCGCATTCCGCCAGCACATCCCACAAGGCGATATGATGCCGCAGGCAGAAATCCCGTCGCCGCTCATTCGTACTGGGCACCGGCTCATCGGCGAGCCGCGCCATCACCGGCCAGAAGCGATTGCGCGGATGCGTGTAATTGAAGCCCTCCTCACGCGAACGCGGGCTCGGCATGGTTCCCAGCACCAGCACACGACTCCGCTCGTCCCAGGTGGGCGGAATGGAATGAACGACATGAGCAACAGCCATGGGAACCCTTTCTCGCGCAAAAAGTCTTTCTTCGAAATATAGTGCAAATCCATGCCGCTACAATGGATACGTCCTCATGAAACAAGCCGACGCTCTCAAGAGGCGAATGCGCGGGCGTTTCACCAAACCAACGAAAGGAAGACGTGCCCCAGATAGCCGATATCATTCCCGCTTCCGTGTGCGAAATCGCACGTCAGCTCCGCGCTGCCGGCTACGACGCCTACGCGGTGGGCGGCTGCGTGCGCGACACGCTACTGGGAAGCATTCCGCACGACTGGGATCTCACCACGAGCGCCACACCTGCGCAAATGAAAGACGCCGTCACCTTCCCCGCCGTCGACACGGGCATCGCGCATGGCACCGTCTCTTTCATCGCCGATGGCACCGCGGTGGAAACCACCACCTTCCGCACCGATGGCACCTACTCCGATGGCCGCCACCCCGACCAGGTGACATTCGCGCGAACGCTCGAAGAGGATCTCGCCCGCCGCGATTTCACGATAAACGCGATGGCCTGGTCGCCTGATACGGGCGTCGTGGACCCCTTTGGCGGCGCGCGCGATCTTGAGGCACGGCGGCTGCGTTGCGTGGGCGACGCCCTCACACGCTGCACGGAGGACGGCTTGCGCATCATGCGCGGCCTGCGCATCGCCGCGACCTACGAGCTTGCTATCGAGCCTGATACTGCCAACGCCTTCCACCGCATGAAGCAGGTCCTGAATGCTGTGGCGAATGAACGCATCCAAGTGGAGCTTTCCCGCATGATGGCCGCGCCGAATGGACAGGCACTCGCCGCGATTGTCGATGAGTTTTCCGACATCTTCATGCTGTTGTTTCCCGAGTTGGCGCCCGCGTTCGAGCTCTCAGAAAGCGGCACTCGTGCACAGGCGCACGGAATGGATTCCTGGCAGCACAGCCTCGCAATGATGGCAGCGCTTCCCGCCGATACTGAACTGCGTCTGGCGGCATTGCTTCATTGCTGTGACGTCCCCACCTGCGACAACACCGTGAAAGCACTCGGCGCCTGCGCAGAAGAAAGCGCGCGGTCAAACCCGCAAGACATGACCCCGTGCAAGCCCAGTACCCCCGCCGTCGCGCCGGACGACGCCAGCCCCTGCGGTATCAATGCGGCTTCGGCATCGCGTGTTGCCCGGCATGCCCTCAAGCAGCTGAAATTCCCCCGCGCCAGCGTTGAGGGAGTCGCATCGCTTATCGCGGGACTTTCCCTTCCAACGAATGACGGCTTGCCCACCGCACGACGCTTCCTTGCCCATGCCGGAAGCGCGGGACGCGCACGGCAACAGCTCGCCCTCATACGCGCCGATTGGACGGCGATTGCGGCAGAACCCGCTAACGAACACGGGCTTGTGCATTTCGCGACGCAACTCGAAGACGCCATCGCGCAGAACTCCCCCACTTCGCCCCGCGATCTCGCCATTGGAGGCGCGGACCTCATCACTGCCGGCTGGCAGGAAGGTCCCAGGCTCGGCCGTGAACTCGGTCGGCTTTTCGAGATGGTGCTCGATGGCAAGCTTCCCAACGAACGGGCAACCCTTCTTGAAGAGGCGATGCGCGACACGCCCAGAGGCACGTAAAGCGCCTTCCCAACCACGCGCTTGCGCCAAGAAAACGCTTACTTCGCCAAAATCGCTTGTCCTATAATGCCGACATGGCTCAATTACTCGAAAACAATGTGTTCAAAACCGCCCTGCTCTTTGAGGGAGGCAGCATGCGCGCCGCCTACACCTGCGCCGTTGCTGTCTATCTGCTGGAAAAAGGCGTGTTCTTCAACAATGTCTACGGCGTGTCAGCGGGAAGTTCCAACGCGGTGAACTACGTCTCGCGCGATGCCGACCGCACCATCCGCTCCTTCACCGACTTCATCGAGATGCCGGAAGTAGGCAACTGGAAGACTTTCCTTGAAGGCAAAGGCCTGTTCTCCGCGCACTTCATCTACGAAGAGGCGGGACTGCCGGGCGCGGTGCTGCCCTTCGACTTCGAGACCTTCAAGGCGAACCCCGCGCACACGACCGTCGTGTCGTTCGAGCGCGATACGGGACGCGACCGCTATTTCCGCGACTGGGAAGTGGCGACGCTTGAAGACCTCATGATACGCGTCCGCGCAAGCTCGACGCTGCCCATCGTCATGCCGTCCCCCTGCATCGACGGCCGCTATTACTATGACGGCGGCTTTGGCTCCGGTGGAGGACTTCCCATCGAGCTCATCCGCAAGGACGGCTTCCAGAAGATGCTTATCGTGCGCACGCGGCCCCGCGGCTTCCGTCGCGAGAAGGGTTATGGCTGGGCGCGCGTGTTCCTCAACCATCGCCCCTACCTGCGCGATGCCTTGCTGCGCCGCGACATCGCCTACAACGCCGCCTGCGACGAGATCGACCGGATGGAGGCGGCGGGCGACGCCTACGTCTTCTACTGTGACGACATCACCCTTTCCGGCACGGAACGTGACTTCGATTCGCTTGGACGCAATTTTGAAGCGGGATATGCGCAGGTGAAACGCGAATGGCCGCGCATCCTCGATTTCATCGAGCGTTCCGAGAAATAAGGCGGAAACGCAATCACAGCGTCTCCGCCCCAGCCCAATCGCAAACGCAAATTCAACCCGAACGCTAGTGCTCGAAATTCGCCCCGCCGTGGTTTTGCGCCCAGAGCTTGTCGGCAACCGGCGTCCAATGCTTCGCGTACTCGTCGCAACGGGAGCACAGCATCTCGACCGTCTCTTCCCCTTCGAGATTCGACGACTTCGCACCGGTCTTCCTGATCATCTCGCGCAGCTTATCGGGGTTCTCAAGCATCGGGCACGGGCGCAGATGATTCTCATTGAAGGGCTGGCCATCGTGGTAGGCCATAAAGAGCGGGCTCTGCAGGCATTCCAGCAGGCTCTTCTCGTGGATGTTGCTATCGCTGAAATGGATGAACACGCACGGATCGGCATCGCCCGACGCATTGATATGGAAGTAGCGGCGTCCGCCGGCGATGCAGCCCTGAACGAACTGGCCGTCGTTCTGGAAGTCCATCGGGAAGATGGGCTCGGTTTCGCGCCAGCGGCGAATCGTGTGATACATCACCTCGCGCTGCTCGGGGTTCACCATAAGCTCGATATTCGCATCCGACCCCACCGGCATATAGTGGAAATACCAGATGAACAGGGCGCCCAGGTCAATGACCTGATGCAAGAACTCGTCGGAGGACACCGAAGGGAAATTCACCGAGGTGTAGCAGCATGAGATGCCGAAGGGCAGCTTGTTCTGATGCATGAGCTCCATACCGCGGATGACCTTCTCATAGCAGCCTTTGCCACGACGGCTGTCCGTCGATTCCTCATCGCCCTCAAGGCTGATAGCGGGAATGAAGTTCTTCACGCGCAACAGCTCGTCACAGAATTCCTGGTCAATGAGCGTGCCGTTCGTGAAAGCCAGGAACACGCAATCCTGATGCGCTTCGCAAAGCTTGATGAGGTCCTTCTTGCGGATAAGCGGTTCGCCACCCGTGTAGATGTAGAAGTGCGTTCCCAGCTCAACACCCTGATTGATGATGGAGTCGATATCCTCGTAGGATAGATTCAGGCGGTTGCCGTAATCGGCCGCCCAGCAGCCCGTGCAATGAAGATTGCAGGCGCTCGTCGGGTCGAGAAGAATTGCCCACGGAATATTGCAGCCATACTTTTCGCGGTTCTCCACCTGCGTGTTCCAACTGCTCAGAGAAGCGTCGAGAGCGAAAGTCTTGAGCAGATTCTCGAACACGTCAGGGTCGATGATGTCCAGGGCGCGCATCACCATCTGATACACGTTGGAATTCTTGTCTTCCAAGCCTTCGCGAATGGTGCGGCGCTGCGAGGGCATGCTGCCACGTGCAGCCAGATCCATGAAATCCAGAATGCGGGCCAGACTCTTGTCCGGATTGGAACGAATGGCCTTTACTACCTGATGAATGCCAAAATCTGCGATTTGTCGTTTCACCATGATGTCTCCCTCTTTTCCATCCCAATGTATGTAATATGACGTGACATCTTATCCATTACTAGTATACGACTAAGACATGTTACGTAATTGCATCTCTCATCATTCCTACATGGTTATAGGGGTCCTATCATCTACGAGAAACCATCCCGTTATGTTCGGTCGCCTTTGCATCCTCTTCCCCCATGTAATCATTCTGTTAATAGCGATCGCCATCCAACGCTCAGACGATGGACACAAGCCGGCGAGCAGGCGGTGAACCCACACAAGCACAGACACCGTATGCGCAGGTGAATCGCCACTTTATGAAATCAGAGGCATTCTCATCTACAGACCCCACACACGCCCCTTGCACGTCCCTTGCACGTCCGACCCGGGTGCGCATGATATGCTAGAGCTCAGGTGAAAGGAGCACTGCGCATGTATGGCAACGAGATAGACACCGGGCTTTCAAGCGACCAGATACGCGACGAAATCGAACGCGCCTTCGCACAAAGCGCCGTACGCATCGAAAGCGCCTACCAGGATCTTTTCGCGAATCCCGAGGATATCGAGGGCCTGCATCGCTACCGCATCTCCCTACGTGTCGCCCGATCGCTCGCAAAATTCATCGCGCCCTACCAGAAACGCTCCCAGAATCGCGCCCTTGTTCGCCAGCTCAAAACGCTGCAGGACCCCACCTCCCACATCCGCGAGCTCGATGTGCTTGAGCCGCTCATTCAGGAGCATGACGACCTGCATGCCATCTGCGAGGAGAGGCGCCTTCAGCTGCGCAAGGAGTTTCTTGAAGAGGCGCAGGAGCCCCTCACGAGCGGCAACATCGACCACGTCGTCGACCGGCTTACCCATATCGCCTGGAAAAAGGATGTCGCCCGTTATGGCATCGACGCGCTCGCGTTGGCGGGCCGCGTTGACGCGCAGCAGAAATATTGCGCGGGCGCCTTCGCGCACCTCGACTTCGACGACGAAGAGACGGTGCATGAGCTGCGGAAAAAGGCCAAGGCTCTGCGCTACGTGACTCGTGAATTGCGCACCTGCCTGCCGGAATCCCTCCGTGACGCGACAAACGACATGCGGGAAATGCAGGACACCTTGGGAAAGTGGCGTGACGCCTGCGTCAATGCCGATATCGTCGAGAAGCTCGGCGGCGAAGCGGGAGAAGAGGCGGTCGTATATTTCCGCGAACAAGCGGAAATGGAGCTTGACCAGCTGAAAGCGCTGAAGGAATAGTCGCCCCGCAAAGCACGGACGGCCAAATAACGCCCCTGCACACAGCCCGGCAAGCTGGAAGCGCGAACCGCCGCGGCGCTCGAACGCAAAACGCGAACCGCCGCGGTGCCCGAACGCAAAACACGGAAAGCCAGACCAATCAAGCCACCCAAAAGAACGGCTACAACGCAAGAGCGCCAACA
>CAVFFT010000041.1:0-35212 GCA_963621885.1 bacterium | reverse complement strand
TTGCAAGAATTAACCTGTCAAGAGGATGTTCGTTTCGGCGGATATAAACACAAAGTCCTATAACCCACATACGAAAGCCCCGCTCGATTTCGGGCGGGGCGGATTTAGGAAAGAAACCGGCGCGGACCTCAGTTGAACTGCGCCCCAAAACTTGGACGGCTTAAATAAGAACTACGCCACCAGGGACTGATTCCGGAACTCCTCCGGGGTCAGTCCCTTCAGTTTTACCTGGCGCCTTCTCGTGTTCCAGTGGATGACATAGGCGTCGAGGTCGGCCTTGGGCGGCGCCGAGGATGTAGATGACAAGCGCGACAAGCGCGAGCACGCCGCAGATAACCGCAGCCGGGACCCACGCGGGGATGGTGTAGATGAAATCGAACACTGCTCCTGTGGTTCGGGCAACTGACTTTTAGCTCGCCCTAGTGTAACGCATAACGGGCCATTTCGGGCTTCGGAGCGCGCCAATTGCGGTGTGGGGTGGCGCATGACGGTGTGGGGGAGCTTCAGGATAGCTTATAAAGAAGTCGAGACATTACTGGCGCGGTGCTGGGGTATAGTAAAAATGTTGCAATCGAGCATGCGCATGCGGGTGGCATTGCGCTGCGCAACTGAATGAGAATTGCGTTTAGATATAGGAGCGGCAATCGGAAAACGGGGGCGTCATCATGGATGAAATGCTCAAGCCGGGAGTGATTACCGGAGGAGAGTTCCGGTCATTCGAGAAACTATTTCTTGAACGGTGGTCACACCATCGTCGTTGCAGGGCAGGCGAAGTTATTTTCGGTCAGAAAGAACGGGGTCGTCAGGTCTGTTATTACCTCATTTCGGGCCGCGCCAATAGCTTTCTGCTTCATGAAAATGGCGGGGCAGTCGAATTGACCGCTCGACGTCCTGGCAGCATTATCCCCCTTTATTTCAGCTACAGCTCTACCGCAACCGAGATGGTTTTGGAAATCGTTGCGAGTACCGATTGCGATTTACTTGTCATACCGCGTTCGGAATTGCGCTTGCTGATGATGGAAAAGCCCGAAATCGCTTTTGCGATGATCGATGCCTATGCTTCTTTCTCGAACTATTTGGATTACGAGCTTGCATCGCGCCTCTTTGACTCACTCGAGACGCGTGTATGCAATTTCCTTTCCCTTCATGTAGGGCGCGCTGGTTACGTGAAAGCCACACAGAATCAGATAGCGCAGGCAGTGGGTGGGTCGCGCGTTAAAGTGACGGTGATTCTTGGCAAACTGGCCAAGGAGGGCATTCTTGAAACGGGAAGAGGCAAGGTGACCATCTTGAATCGTGAGCGGCTGGAGGACAGGTGCTCCTATATCGCTCGGCTCGGCTCCAAATAGCAGCATTTCCCGCATTGTGTAACCGCAGGCACAGAAAGTCGGTGCAGCTCAAGGGATGATGGAAGCATCGATAGACAGGAGCACACCATGGCGAGAAAGATGAAATCGCGCAATACGGCTATGAAAATGGCCCGAGATTTGAAGCGTAAGAAAAAGGCTTATCTGACCCAGGGCGCCATCGCTTTGCTGGTGTCCCTTGCTGGAGCACTATCCCCTTGGATTATGTATGGGGTAGGCGTCATGGACTCCAATAATTGGCATGTAATGATCATTGCGGTAATCGCGTTGGCTGCAGGCGGTTTTATCAGCAGCAACCGAGTTCAAAAATATCGGGAAGTCGACAGTCGCCTGACGAAACTTTGCGAAAAGCATGCGCTGAATGAGGCGACCATCGCATAAAAGAGATTCTTGTTTTGGGGCTCCGATATTTTTTCAGATACCGATAAGGCCACGGACGCATCTTAAACGTTCGTGGCCTTTTCTATTTGAAGGGTGCGGGCACATGGAAATGCCCCCAACTTTGGCAAGCCGGGGGCACTGAGGAGGTCGAACTTAGCTATTTGATGCTGTCGGAAGTGGGGAGGTGCAGCTTGGTGCTTGCGCCGCCATCGACGTAGATGCCCTGGCCGGTGATATAGCTGGAATCATCGGAGACCAGGAACAAAACGGTAGAGGCAATCTCCTCGGAGAGACCGAAACGCTGGATGGCACAGGCTTCCGCGAGCGGCTTGCGGTTAGCGCCTCGGACTACCGTCATGGGCGTGAGGATGGTACCGGGATGCACCGAATTCACGCGGATGCCATAATCTGCAAGTTCGGTGGAAGCGGCACGCGTCATACCCTGAACTGCGGATTTAGCCATCGCGTAGCCGAAGAGTCCTCCTGGGCCGAAATGGCAGCCCTGAATCGATGCCGTGTTGACGATAGCGCCGCCGCCAGCTTCGATCATGTAAGGAGCGCAGTACTTCATGCCGTAGAACACGCCCCAGCAGTCAACGTCCATCAGGTGATCGAGAGATTCGCGGGTCTCGCTGAGCAAGGTTCCGTTTTGGAGGACGCCTGCGTTGTTGACGAGGATGTCGATGCTTCCGTAGGTTTCAGAAGCGGTACGCGCAAGTGCTTGCCACTGCTCGACATTGGTGACGTCCATGACATAGCACATGGCCTCACCGCCATCTTCGATAATGGCGTTTTTAACGCGCTCGAGTTCCAGCTCATTCAGGTCGGCGAGCACGACCTTCGCGCCTTGCTGCGCGATGAGCTTTGCTTCCATCTCGCCTTGGCCGCCTGCGGCACCCGTCACGATGGCCACCTGGCCTTCGAGCTTTGCGAGTTCCTTCGGGTAGCGGGGGAAGTGCTTCGTGCGTTCCGTTTGGAAAACGGTGTTTTCATACTCTTGCTGTCCAGGGCCTGCGAGCACCATGTTCTCGAAATACGGTGCCTTCTTCGATTTCGCCATGTTGTCTCCTTTCGCGTTGCGACATACGGCTCTTCTTATTTGCATGCCGAGAGTTCTCAATGGCAATGATGCAAGTGAAAGGCACATGAACCAATATCTTACTTTCAGGTGCATTATTGGCAGGTTACGGCTGCTCGCCGATGCTTTCTTAGTGAAGGGGACTGTCCCGTGGACAGGACAACCTGGAAATCGAAATGGCAGAGAAAGAGAGCGAAGCATGAGTGAGAACATCATCCGCATCGGTATCTTCAAGCGTCCAGAGGAACTGACGGTAGATACCTTCCGCGACTATTGGCATTACCATCATGCCGCCATTGCATCGAATATGGTGGGCATGCAGAATTACGATCAAAACCATGTGATTCGTCCGACCGATTTGGGCATCGCGCCGGTAAACGACCGTGAATGTGCGGGCATGAGCAAGATTTGGTTCGGCAGCCTTGAAAACGAGCAAGGTAACGACGCCGAGACCATGGGCAAGCTTGCCATCGACGAGAAGTACCTGTTCCACGAGATGGATCTTGTCACCTGCGAAGAGACGCTTTACCTCAAGCGCCCCGATGAGAAGCCGTTCGTGAAGTACATGTGCTTGCTGAAGCGCAAGCCCGAACTGAGCGAGGACGAATTCCGTGCAAAGCTGGCGCAAGCGGCTGATGCCGTCAAGGTGGTGCCGGGCATCACCGGTTACATCGAGAATGATGTTCTTTCTCGCACCTACAACGACATCCAGGGCGAGAAGCGTTACTTCAACATCGAATACGACCGCGTTCCCGTCGATGCTGTAGTCGAGTTCTACTTCGAGTTCAAGGAGCGCTACATCCTTGGCGATGCATTCGATTCCGAAGAGGGCGCAGTCGTGAAGGCGGCTTTCCAGGACATCTGCGAGAATGCAGCATGCTATCTCTGCAACGTCTATCACATCGTCTAGGTCTGCGTTGTCTGCTTGAACAGCCGGTAATAGATAAGGAATCTAGAGATGGATAAACGATTTGAAGGAAAGATTGCTCTGGTTACGGGTGCCGCCAACGGACTTGGCAGGGCGATGGCGCTGCGTTTGCTCGAGGAGGGCGCGAAGATCGCAATCTTCGATATTGAGGATAAGCCGATGGAGAAGGAATTCGGCGACAACGACGATGCTTTGTGCATTCATTGCGATGTCACCGACAAGAAGGCAGTTGATGCTGCAGTTGCGGAGGTGATTGCCCATTACGGACGTATTGACGTGCTGTTTAGCAATGCGGGCATGGTTGCGCGCACGAGCCTGCTTGATACCACCGAGGAAGAATGGCGTCGTTGCATCGACCTGAACCTGAATAGCGTTTTCTTCGTTGACCAAGCGGTGCTTCGCACGATGGTCGATCTGGGGATCAAGGGTGCCGTGGTAAACACCAGCTCGGTTGCCTCGGTGTGCGTGTCCACCAATACGAGCGCGTATAGCGCGAGCAAGGGCGGCGTTTCGCAGTTCACCAAATACGCGGCGCTCGAAATGGCTCCGTATGGCATTCGCGTTAATGCTATTGGCCCGGGCACCCATGCCACGCGCCTTACCGAGGGTACGCGTTTCAACCCCGAGCGCAACGCAAAGTTTCTGGCAAATATCCCCCTCGGCCGTTATGGCGAACCATACGAGGCTGCCGCTACGGCGCTTTTCCTGGCGAGTGATGACGCGAGCTATATCACTGGCACGACGCTGTTGGAGGATGGCGGATTTAGCCTGTTCTAAGCCGAGGTCGACGAGATGCCTTGATGAAGCAAGGCAGGAATGCTAACCGCAAAGTCAGTAATTGTCTGCTTGCCCATCGAGCCGAAAAATGGAGAGACAGAGTTGCTGGGACATATCCTTGCATGGTGTAGCGCTAGACATGGGGCGTATTTCAGGACTGCACGATGAGCCTGATGAACACGGTTTTGCGAGGAATGCAAGGCAACGGACGAAACCGAAAGGAGCATGGAAATGATTAGTAGATGCGGATTGATGCAGAAGCGTGACGACCTCACCATGGAACAGTTCGCGAATCATTGGGAGAACGTTCATGGCCCGCTGGTTGCTTCTACTGCGAAGGGCCTGAAGCACTATGAGCAGCATCTGGTCGTTGACAACCAGCACCGTCATCCGCTGGGTGCTGGCCCCATCGTCATTGATGGTTATTCCGAGCTACAGTTCGACAGCTATGCCGACATGGTGGAAGGCATGAATAACGAGCACAAGGGCGAGTACGCAGAAGATTGCCTGAAGTTTGCCAAGCCCTGCACCGAAATCCTGGTGTTTGCCAAGAAGGTCTGCACCGAGGTTCCCAAATACCTGCGCGGCAAGGAACTTATCACCCGCGTTTCCTTCCTGGGCCGCAAGGAGGGTGTTACCAACGAGCAGTTCCAGCGTGAGTGGTGGTACATCCATGACATGCTAGTGAAGAGCATGCCCGGCTATGTTGGCTACAATCAGAATCTCGTCATCGACCGCATTGTCGACGGCAAGTCGGTTCCCTACGAGCAGCTCCCGGTCGAGGGCATGGTCGAGTTCTTCTTCGAGGACATGGATGCCTTCAACGAGTGCTACAGCTCCGCAGAGTTCCAGCGTTGCGTGAAGCATGGCGGGGAGTTCATCGGTCTCATTAACACCTATCTCACGAAGACGACGGTAATCAAGTAACATCGAAGTCGATAAACAAGTGTGGGCCAGCCCCGGTTCGGGGTTGGCCCGTTTTTATCGTCGTGCTTATCGGCCGTATGAGCGGCAAACATGCTGCCATGCGCATCGCACAAGGTAGTCTATTTATCCTTATCTTGAACGAGTAATGAGCAGTTGTCTTTTAACTTAGCGGGATTCACCACAACGACGCCACCTCGCCTGGTTTCGATAATCGCTTCGTTATAGAGCCGTCCGAGCGCTTCGGAAATCTTGGAGCGCGACCCGCCTGTTACTGCTGCGATTGCATCTTGGGTTGCCAAAACCGTACCCTTTTTATCCATATGAAGATACAGAAAATCGCATACGCGCGTGAACAGCGTATCGTGCAAGCGTCCATTGATAAGGAATTGCAGGTTTGTAGCGAATTGAGCATATGCATCAATCATAGCCATGGAAAATGCGGGAATCTCGAGTAGCAGAGCACGCAGTTCTTGGCGCGGTATGATCAAGAGGATGCAATCTTGAACTGCAACCACGTCAAAAGGCCGTGCCATCACCACCGAATCTTGGGAATAGAACAAGGGGAATATCGTGCCCGATTCGCGCAAGCCAAGTTCGGTGAAATCACCATTTGCGAGAAGCAGACGAGCGTTAACGACGCCTGACTTCAAATAGTAGTTAACTTTTGGCCCATCAGTGCGGGACTTTACGATCGCCTCTCCCTTTTTAATCGTCTTGACGCTGGGAAACCTGTCATTCAGCAGTTCTTCAAAATCGGTGAACTCGCCACCGAGCTTCATGCTAGGAGCCATGTTCGAGGTAATCATGAAGCAGCGTCTCCTTGTCGTAAAATGCTCGTTTCAAATTCTAGAAGGAAAAGCTCGATTCGAATAGGTATAAAACGCGCCGCTAATATTATATTCATGGGCGCAAATGCTTATATGTATCGCAGGATACACAATAGATAAAAGTTTCTAAAGCGTCCTGTTGACCAGGGGAAACAATGCAGAATGTCCCCTATGGGACATTACCTTGAAATGTAACATAAGTAACATGAGCTCTAGGGCAAGCAACATAACATGATCGGTATCAAGCAAGTGCTAGGTATCGCGACAAGGGTTCTACTGGTTTTCATTACGGAAGGTTGGTGCTGATAATGTTGAAGAACATGGAAGCCAATTCCTCCAATCCCCTCGGCTATGTTCTCCATATCCTAGGTTCCAAGTGGAAACCTTATATCATCTGGTATCTCAGCGAGTCCGAGGGGAAGATGCGCTATTCGGAGCTGAAGCGCCGCATCCCCTTCGAGATTTCGCACAAGGTGTTCAGTCAGCAGCTGAAAGAGCTTGTCGATGAGGGCCTGGTCGATCGCGATTCCATCCCGATGGAGGAGAACGGCAACAAGCCGCATGTCGAATACGCCCTCACCGAAAAGGGTCGCAGCCTTTCAAGCGTAGTGTTCATGCTGCACGACTGGGGCTCTATTTATGGCGATTTTGGCGGGAAAACTGGACTCAAGCAGAGCCGCGGTGTTGTCGGTGACGATAGGGTCTATTACACGTCACACATGTGGCGTCACGGTGGAAACCAAGATCGTTCCTCTCTCGGTGACGTCATCGTATGGATGCGCAATGAGGTAGATAAGACCTGCATTGCCTAATAGATAGCCATAATCTCGCGGGGCCTTTGGACATCATATCTAAGGGTCCCGTTTCGTATTCAGCCGCTTTCAGGCAAGCGCAAGAAGGATATTATGCGCCTCGAATTGCGCAAGGGTTTTCGTTGACCTTGTGGTAAGCGCTCGAGCTCCTAACCACAAGGTGCGTTATTGTTGCCGTTTCTCGTCCACCACATAATTTTAGTTGGAAAGGCTCCTTTGTTTCGAGCTTGCGCTTAATCGGCGCAAGAAAGCACAGGGTCTTTGGAAACCTTTGAAAGAGAGGAAAGCCATGGCAACTTTGGAAGAATTGGAACGCCGCATTCAAATCCAGGAAGATATTCGTGCGATCGAGCATCTCCAGGCGAATTACTGGGACTGCCTGGACAAGAAGGATTGGGAAGGTTTGCGCGCCTGCTTTACGGATGACTTCGTCTTCATGAATTTGACGACGGGTGGTCGTTACGAAGGTGGTGACGGCATGCTTGCGACGATGAAGGGCAAGTTTACCGATAACGTGACTTCGAGCCATCAGGGCCACCATCATTGGACCGAGATCACGAGCGAGACGACGGCTATCGGCCACTGGGCCCTGGAAGACGACCTATACGACGCTGTCAACGGCGGCGAGTTCGTCGGACGCGCTCATTACGACAACAAGTACGAGAAGATCGATGGCCAGTGGTATTGCACCGAGATGGCGCTTACCTACATTCGCGGCAAGGCTGATATCAAGAAGCGTTACGAAGACGTGGCGAACGCCTACAAGGTGTTCATGATGTAATCGCTTATCGTTTGCATAGGCTGTCTAACAAGGCCGGGTCGGGTTATCCGATCCGGCCTTTTGCATTCAAGCTGGCGCAGCGCACGGGTGCTTACCTATAGGTTCCTTATTGCCCCTAATCAGGCAAATAAACAAAATATTCATAGAACCAATCATCTAAGTTCCAAGATGGTTGCAATGAAAAAAGTGATGTGTTTCGTGTTGTAAGTCTCGTTGACGATGCGCTGAAGCAAAAGGGGCTCAGTTGGCCTCATCTGACGTGCATCAAGTGGGTTTCCGCGCCGTTCATGTAATTGCAGGGCAACGATTAGAATCGTTGCACGTACTTAAGGAGTAATGATGGCTGAAACTACTCAAGCTGTAACTGCTGCTCCCAAGCAGAGCAGGGGACAGATGGTTAAATCCATCGTCGCTGGCACCATCGGTAATATTCTCGAATGGTTTGACTATGGTCTGTATGGCTATTTTGCCGCAATCATCGCTGCAAACTTCTATAACACCGGCGACGCCATGGTCGCCCTAATCATGAGCTTCATGACCTTCGCCATGGGCTTCATCGTAAGGCCTCTTGGCGGTCTTGTCGTCGGCATCTGGTCTGACAAGCACGGCCGCATCAAGGCAATTACCTTCTGCGTTGTGGCAATGGGCTGCTGCACCTTCCTCATGGGCTGCCTGCCTACCTACGACCAGGTTGGTGTTTTGGCTCCGGTGCTGCTCACTACGTTGCGTATCGTCCAGGGCCTCATGTGCGGCGGTGGCTTCGGCTCCTCCCTCACCTTCCTTTCTGAGTATGGCGCGAAATTCGGCAAGGGTTTCATCTGCAGCTTCCAGCCGTTGAGCGTCGGTGTTGGCCTCCTCATGGGTTCTGGCCTAGGCCTGTTCATGAGCTCGGTCCTTTCCGAGGCAGACCTGTATTCTTGGGGTTGGCGTATCCCGTTCCTCATCGGCATCCTGATTTCCCTCTATGCATTCTGGATGAACCGCTCCGTTGACGAGTCTCCCGAGTTCACCAAGATGAAGGAGCAGCAGGAGCAGCAGGGTGAAGCCGCCGCCGAGAAGCCGAAGCTGGGCCTGATGTTCAAGCAGCACTGGATTGGCCTTATCGCCACCGTTGGTATGCTTTGTGGCGCTTCTGCAACGTATTACCTGCTCATTACCTATATGCCAACCTACATTTCCCAGTTCCTGGACACCTCGTTCAATAGCGCGTTCTTCATCAACACCGGCGCTATCTGCGTCTACTTGATCTTCACCCCGATTGCCGGTTTGCTCATCGACAAGATTGGCCCGAGGTGGGGCGCGATGATTGCTGCTGGCTGCTATGTTGTCGCTGCCTACCCCGTATTCTCCACCTTGGTCAATAACGTCGACTCTGCATTCATGGCTATTGCCGTCATTGGCATTCTGGCTATCTTCCAGGCATTGCTGGCCGTTGCAAACTGCGTTATCTCGACAGAGATCTTCCCGACCGAAGTGCGTAACAGCGGCGTTGGTTTCGCTTACAACCTGGCTGCTGCGGTTTTCGGTGGCACCGCTCCGATGTGCGCTACCGCCCTCATCGCTGGTACTGGCGACGTCATGTCCATCGTCTGGCTGGTCTTCGGTTCTCAGGCGATTACGTTCCTTACCGCTCTGTTTATCCTGCGCCACTACTACAAGGGCAGCAGGCTTAAGCCTGAGTTCGAAGCGTGGGAATAATCCCAACGAGTGACTTCGTCAATTAGGCTTATCTGACAATGCGCCGCGCTTTATGCGCGGCGCTAATTGAAAGGGTCGACATGAAATCTGAACGTGGAAAGTTTATCGAGGACGCGGTTCTCTCCGGTCCTGGTCAAGCTGAATTCGAACAGCGCATCTACACCGAACTCAAGACCAAGCCCTACACGCGGGTTCCTGAAGGTACGGGCAAGTTCGAAGGCCAGGTTGTCGTCGTGACGGGCGCAGCTGAAGGTCAGGGCGAGCAGGAAGCAAAGATGTTCGCGCAGCAGGGCGCCAAGGTCTACATCGCCGATGTTAACGAGACGGACCTCAAGCGTGTTGCCGATTGCATCACGAACGATGGCGGCGAGTGCGTTGCTGTTGTCATGGATGTGACGGATGAGGACGCATGGCAGGCCATGGTCAAGCAGATCACCGACGAGAGCGGTCGTCTTGACATCCTGGTTAATAACGCTGGCATCAGCCAGAACGGTTCTGTGCTCACCGAGACCAAGGCATCTTTGGCCCGCATTATCGACGTAGATGTTTGGGGCGTCTTTAACGGCATGCACTATTGCGCGCCTGCGATTATCGCGACTGGTGGCGGCGCTATCGTCAACACCTGCTCCTTCCAGGGCACTCACTTTGGTCCGGGCAACTACATTGGCTATGCGACCTCCAAGTCTGCCGTTATGGGCATGACCCGTGCTGCCGCTACCGACCTTGCCGAGTATGGCATTCGTGTGAACACCGTCAATCCCGGTTGCGTCCTTACTGGTATGACCATTCCTCGCGCGCAGAACCGCAAGGGTCTTGCAGATGCTGCTCCGATGAAGCGCTATGCGCTGCCTGACGAGATTGCATCCGTCGTGCTTTTCCTCGCATCTGAGGATGCAAGCTTTGTTACTGGCCAGTCTGTAACGGCTGACGGCGGTCTTTCCATGTATCTGCACCTGGCTACTGCCGACAAGAAATAGCCCTCTTGCTCGCGGAGGATGCATTTTCGACATCGCTTCAATAGCCGGAAGAAGAGCGGATGTACCTGCTGATTGCGGGCGCATCCGCTTGCTTTTACCTGCGATTTCATTGGAAGGGAAGCGGTGTAGCGCGCGGGCGTTGAGTTACCTGCAAGTCAGATATTGCGAATGGCACGAGGCCTTGCTGAAAATAATGGCAGGGAAGCCCCTGTGGGAAGAGCAAATCAACGTTCTTATAAAAGGAGACTAAGCAATGGGAAACTACGACAGGCTTTTGTCGCCCCTCGAGGTGACGCCTACCTATAAGCTGAAGAACCGCATCATCAAGTCCGCCCAGTCCACGTTTCGCTGGAACGATGATGGCACAGCTCAGGGCAGCGACGCAGTGGCCATCTACGAAAGCATCGCTGCAGGCGGCGCGGCGGCTATTACTATCGGTGGCGTGATGTGGGATAACGTCCCCGGCAAATATGCCGCATGCTATGACGACAAGTTCATCCCCGGCTTGAAGGAGCTGTGTGATGCCGTCCATAAGCACGGTTGCGTGATTACCGGCCAGCTGCATCATGGCGGCCCTTCTGCAGCCGTTATGGGCGAAGGGCGTCCGTTCTCGTCCTCAACGCTCGAAGAAGACGAGTTGCCCATTCCGTTGCCTGAGGGCCGCGCAACCCGCGGTATGACTATCGATGAGATTCACGAAAAGGTACGCCTTATCGTCGATGCGGCGGTGCGCATGCAGAAGGCTGGCTTCGATGCTGTAGAGATCCACGCAGCCCACGGCTACCTGCTGAACAGTTTCCTCTCGCCCATTTGGAACAAGCGAGATGACGAGTACGGTCCTCAGAGCGCCGAGAGCCGCACGCGCATCATGAAGGAGATTATCGACCTGATTCGAGAAGAATGCGGACCAGATTTTACCGTGGGCACCCGTATAAACGGCATCGAGTTCTCACCGCTCGTGCCGGGCGCAATCACCCCAGAGCTTGCTGTCGAGAATGCTAAGGCGCTTGAGTCGTATGGCTACCAGTACATCAGCGTTACCGGTTATGGTTACGGCCCGATGCCGTTCCGCTACGTGCCTGATTACTTCCCGTACCCCGATCCCGAGCCTCATATGGCGCCGTATATGAAGGATTACGAGGACTTGAGCCTGTGGGCGCCGGCTACGAAGATGATCAAGCAGGCCGTGAGCGTGCCGGTTATCGGTGTTGGCCGTATGGATGAGAACAAGGGCGAGCGCATGCTGCGCGAGGGTTATTGCGACATTGTTGCCTACGGCCGCTACCTTTGGGCTGATCCTGAGTTCCCGCACAAGGTGGCGGAAGGCCGCACCGACGAGATTCGTCGCTGCACGCGTTGTGCTACCTGCGAGGATCCGCTGACCGCACCGCGTATCTGCCGCGTGAATCCCGCCTTGGGCTTCGAGCGCACGCTTACCCCCAAGCCCGCGACCGTTAAGAAGAAGGTTATGGTCATTGGCGGAGGCCCTGCTGGCATGGAGGCGGCGCTGACGGCTGCTGAGCGTGGCCATGACGTTACGCTTTACGAGAAGTCTGATGAGCTGGGCGGCCGTGTTAAGCTCGCGAGCATGATTAAGGGCAACAAGGTTGAGGACGTCATGCCCGTGTACGATTATTACACCGCCATGATTCCGAAGTCCGATGTGAAGGTGAAGCTGAAGACCGAGGTGACGCTTGACCTCGTGCGTCGTGAAGCGCCGGATGCTGTCGTGCTTGCCAACAGTTCGCCTTATTTCATTCCCACCGATATCCCCGGCATTGACCGTCGCAATGTCTTTACCATACCGGGCATGTCCAAGCTTGCGAAGGTTCCCATGAAGATGTTCGGACCCCAGAAGCTTGCGAGCATAAGCGAGAAGGTGTTCCCGGTGGGCAAGACCATCGTGATTCTGGGCGCTGGCGCCGAAGGCGTGCAGTGCGCGAGCTTCCTGGCACATCGTGGCAAGAACGTGACGATTCTTGCCGAGGGCGAGGATGTGGGCGGCCTGGTGCCCATCAAGTACAAGGTGCGCCTCGAGCCCTGGTTCGCCGAGCACAATGTCACCGTTGTTCGTAACGCGCATGCAAAGCAGATCGGGAAGAAGCTCGTCATTGCCGACACGCCCGATGGTGAGCAGGCTTTCACCTGCGACAGCGTGATGGTGATGCTCCCCGAGCGCCGCGACTCGACCTTCTACGAGCAGCTTAAGGAGATTGTCTCCGAGGTCTACGAGGTTGGTTCCACGCTTGGCGGCGAGAACAGCTTCTTGAAGCATGCTATCCATGATGGCCGCGTGGTGGGCTGCGAATTGTAAGTGTCTGACTAACAAAACCACATCGGGGGACAGCCTTCGATGTACCGAGAATGCGGGAGGTTGTCCTCCCGCATTTTTCATACCTCAAGGTTAGTGCCGGGGGAGAATTTCCAAAGCGCTTAATAATGGACTCGGAATTGGCTAACGCTTGGTGAATAAGCGTCTGAACAGGAGAAATACAGCTTGTTGATAAGTAATTGGACTCTGTTCGTGGTTTCGCAAAAGCGCTATGTATCTGAAGTAACAGAGCGTATTTCGGCTCTCCTGCACAATGATTTCAGCGGCTTGGAACACCGCACGAAACCACACGAAACATTATTCACGAACAGAAAAACGAAGAGGAGAGTTCAATGGATAACGCGAGATTTGCAGAAAAGTATTTCCTCACTGAGGAGCAGCAGATGCTGCGCGAGAGCGTCCAGGAATTTGCCCAGCGCGAGGTCGCTGCGGAGGCCATGGCCATGGACCAGGACGCCCACCACTTCCCGCTTGA
The DNA here is from genome assembly GCA_963621885.1 of bacterium. Classification (GTDB taxonomy): domain Bacteria; phylum Actinomycetota; class Coriobacteriia; order Coriobacteriales; family Eggerthellaceae; genus UMGS1519. The sequence goes on along the minus strand of CAVFFT010000041.1, from coordinate 21,852 downwards.
GCTTATGCGCAAGGCTGGCGAGCTTGGTTATCTGGGCCTGACGATGCCCGAGGAGTATGGTGGCTTCGGGCTCGACGAGATTTCCGAGATGATTATGATCGAGGAAATCGCCAAGGTGAGCTCGGGCATGGCAAGCGCCATCGACGCCCATTCTGGTCTTGCTCTTGCGGCCTTTATCGAGGGCGGCAGCGAGAAGCAGAAGCTCGAGTGGATGGCTCCGGCTGTCCGCGGCGAGCAGATTGCAGCTTTTGCACTTACCGAGCCGCAATCTGGTTCCGACTCCGGCGCCATGACCACCACCGCCTTCCTCGAGGGCGATGAGTACGTCATCAACGGCCAGAAGATGTGGATTACCAACGCTGACGCCGCCGATTTCTTCGTGGTGGCCGCCCGCTCCGAGAAGGGTTCCGTGGGTGCAAAGGGCGTTTCCGTCTTCTACGTGCCCGCAGACACTCCTGGCCTGCAGGTTGGCGAGCCCGAGCGTAAGACCGGCACCCGTGGTCCGGGCTCCTGCGCACTGTTCTTCACCGATTGCCGCATCCCCAAGGAGAACCTCATCGGCGAAGAGGGTCAGGGCTTCAAGATCATGATGAAGGGCCTCGATGTTGGCCGCCTGGTCATCGCCGCCCTTTCCATCGGCATCGCCCAGGACGCCTATGACCGCTCGGTGCAGTACGCGAACGACCGCGTTGCCTTCGGCAAGCCCATCGGCAAGCACCAGCTCATCGCTTCTTACCTTGCGGATATGGCAAGCGAGCTCGATATCGCCCGCACCATGCTCTACAACGTGTGCCGCATGAAGGACGCTGGCCAGGCGTTCACGGCTGAAGCCGCCGCAATCAAGGTCTTTGCATCCGAGATGTGCGTCCGCGTGACCGAGAAGGCCGTGCAGATTCACGGTGGCTACGGCTACAGCGAGGAGTACATCGTCGAGCGCGAATGGCGTGACTCCAAGCTTCAGACCATTGGCGAGGGCACCTCTGAGGTCCTGCGCGCCATGGTTCTCGGCCGTGCCTGCCTGAAGGGCGAGTACTAAGCATTCACTTCTGAGTTTCACGAAGCGGCGGAGAGTCGCCCCTCTCCGCCGCAATACCTTGAAAGGAGGTATCCAGGATGAAGGGGAATCGGGACGAGCGAATGGCCGAACTTATCGTTGCGCGACCCGTGTGGGAGCCCCAGACAATCTGGAGCCTCTTCTGCGAGACGGCGCTGCGCTATCCGAAGCGGGAATTTCTCGTCTACGAAGATGGGCGCCGTTTCACCTACGCCGATGTGCATGAGCAATCGCTCATGATGCAAAAGGCGCTTGTCGCTTTCGGCGTGAAGCCGGGTGACGTGGTGGCATTCAAATCCGCGAACCGTCCAGAATCGGTGATGCTCAGCTTGGCGTTGTCGGGCATGCGCGCCGTGAAGGCGAACCTGAATCCGGGGCTTGGCGCGTATGAACTCGCGTTTGTGCTGCGCCAGTCGAACACGCGCGTCCTGTTCACAGATGCGCCGGTGGATTTTGAGGGTCAAGACCCCATTGATAGCTTGGTGAGTGTTGTAACGGCATCGCATGAGCAGCTTCCGTTTACCGGATGGGCCAAGCGCGTGCAAGTGACGAGTTGGGCGGGGCTGCTTAAGGGAAGCGCTTTCCCGCTTCCCGGAAGCGATGGGCCTCAGAGCGAGAAAGCGCTATTCACCCGCGAGCAGCTCCCTGGCGATAAGATCGCCTACGAAGTTTCGGACATCATGTTCACCTCGGGTAGCACGGGAAATCCCAAAGGCGCATTGCTTTCGCACGATATGCTTATGCGCAGCGCATGGGCAAATTGCCTGAACAGGGGATTCGAAGACGGGCGTCGCATATTTGTGCCACTGCCGCTGTTCCATGTCTATGGCTATGTAGAGGGCCTACTTGCGGCGTTGTTTGTGGGTGGCACCCTTCTCATGCTTGCGCATAAGGTACCGCCAGCCCAAGCGCTTGATTTCATGGTGCACGAGCGGGCCCATGATGTGCTTGCGGTTCCCAGCCTCATGCTGAAATATTTGACCGAGCTTGCAGATTGTCCGCGCGAATTCCCCGACCTGCATGCGGTGTATTGCTCGGCGTCCGCGGCGCCAGATTCCATCTGGCCTGATATTCGGAATAGCTTTGGGGTTGATGACATCATCACCGGATACGGTATGACCGAGGTCTCGGGGGCTTCATTGCAGACGAAACCCGGTGATAGCGATTGGATATTGACAAATCGCGTTGGTGCACCTATGCCTTGTGGTCCATCGGGAATGGACCGTTACGACGGACTGCAAATGGAATACCGCTTGGTCGACCCTGATAGCAACGCGATATGCGAGTCTGGCGCGATTGGCGAGCTGCAATGCCGAGGCGCAATCGTGTGCTATGGCTACTGCAACGATGAGGAGGCGGCCTTGAAGTCGTTTACCCCGGATGGTTGGTTCAAAACCGGCGATACCGGGCGTTTCGACGAGGATGGCTACCTCGAGCTTGCCGGGCGCATCAAAGATTCGTACAAGATCAATGGCGAAAACGTTTCCACCCGCTTTGTCGAGACAGCTATGCAACGTTTTGGCGGGATTGACGAGGTGAATGTGGTGGGAATACCCGACGTTCGCCTGGGAGCGGTGGGAGCTGCCTTCGTGCAGTTCCATGACGATACCGAAGAGCGGCGGGAATCCTTCAAACGCTATTGCGAGGCTCATCTCGCACGCTACCAGGTGCCCAAGTATTACTGCTTCGTTAATGCGGACCAGTGGCCGCGTACCCCGTCGGGGAAGACAAAAAAGGAAGTGCTGCGCGAGTGGATTGTTGACAGCAAAGTCGTTATTCCTGAGAAGGCTTCAACTTCTAAAAGGCGCTGATAAGGCAAAAGCTCAGTTATGGGCAATGTTTTTTGAACGAAGAAAGAAGCGATTTAAGATGAAATGGCAAGAGAAATACGCCTCGAAGCTGGTGACGGCAAGCGAGGCAGTAAGTCACGTGAAATCGGGTGATAAGGTCATTTTCGGTGACTGGATCGCCGAGCCGCCCGCATTGGCGGACGCCCTAGTTGCGCGTGCACCGGAGCTGGAGAACGTCGAGATTATCCATGGCATCTCCCCGGGAAAGCTAGAGTACATCAAGCCTGAGTACGAAGGCATCTTCCACCACACTGCGGTGTTCCTGGAGAAGCGCACGGCGGCGGCCTATCGCGAGGGTCGCATCGATTACATCGGTGGCACGAATTTCCATGAGTGGCCCACCATGTTCCGTGTGAGCGAGAAGCTGAACCCGCACTGGGCGTTCATTATGCTCGCCGAACCCGACGAAGATGGCTATTGCAGCTTCGGTTACGACTGCTCGTTTACCTTCCCGGCTGCCGATACGGCCACCCTGGGCGTTATCGCGCAGATTAACCCGAAGATGCCGCAGGTCGGTGGTCAGAAGATTCATGTCGACGACATCGATTGGCTCGTTGACGCCGAGACTCCGCTGCACATCATCCCGAAGGCCGAGGCTTCGCCGAAGATCCAGACCATCGCCGATTACTGCGCCGAGCTCGTGCAGGATGGCGCTACCTTGCAGTTTGGCATTGGCGCTCTGCCGGATGCCATCGCCCGCAACCTCACCTCCAAGAAGCACCTGGGCGTTCACTCCGAGACGCTCACCACGGCGCTTATGGACCTCGTGAAGGCCGGCGCCCTCGACAACAGCATGAAGACAATCAACCGTGGCGTCTGCATCGGCGCGCAGGCAGCTGGCACCCAGGAGTTCTACGACTTTATCGACGGTAACCCCATGTTCGAGGTGCACCCTGTGGACTATGTGAACGACCCGCTCGTCATCGGTCAGAACTACCGCCAGACCAGCGTCAACTCCTGCATGGAGGTGGACCTGAAGGGTCAGGTGAATTCCGAGACCGTGAATGGTTACCAGGTCACCGGTATCGGCGGTCAGCTCGACCACGTGCGCGGCGCGCAGCTTTCCGAGGGTGGCATTTCCATCCTCGCACTGAACTCCACTGCGAAAAACGACACCATTTCGAAGATTGTGCTCGACTTCGCACCGTGCAACGTGACAACCGTACCGCGTTATGACGTGCAGTACATCGTTACCGAATATGGCGTTGCGAACATGAAGTACAAGACCGAGCGCGAGCGTGCGCGTGCCCTCATCAACATCGCGCACCCGAAGTTCCGCGAGCAGCTTGAGTTCGACGCCAAGAAGATGTGCCTGCTGTAAGGAAGCGGCAATCGATAGAAAGGATTAACCATGGATCGTGCATACAAGTATCTGAGCGAATTCAACGTAGGCGACACCTACACCACCTTGTCCAAGACCATTACCGAGACCGACGTTATCCTGTTTGCCGGTATCTCCGGTGACATGAACGCCATCCACACCGACAAGGTGTATGCCGAGGGCCTGCCTTTCGGTAGCCGCCTGGCTCATGGTCTGCTCGGCTCATCTGTGGCCACTGGTTTGTGGGGCCGCTTGGGTCTCGTTGATGGCTCCACCATCTGCGCGCTCAGCACCGATTGGCAGTTCGTGGGCCCCATCAAGCTTGGCGATACCATCCATTGCGAGGTGACCATCGACGGCGTCAAGCGCTCCGGCTCGAAGCCCGACCGTGGCGTTATCACGCTGGGCTACAAGATCCTCAACGAGCGTGACGAGCTCTGCCAGACCGGTCACATGTCTTCGATGATGTGGTGGGAAGAGCCGCAGGCTTAATTAGCGTTTACACCCAACGAACCGAGGGCTGGGGCATTTTGGCTCCGGCTCTCGGTTTTGTCTATCTATGTGGGGAAACTGTCAATTTCGAGGTTACTTTCAAGTGCGTTATGGCTGTTCATACTTGGTTTCTCCATCATATAGGCAGGATGAACCACATTGAGATGAAAGGTTAAGGAGCGCGTGAAGTATATAGTCACACTGGGAATGCGAGAGGGCGAGGAAACCGCCATTGTGCAACAGCAGCACAAGGCGCGGATTTCAGACATGCTCGTTACGGATTCCCAGATCGAGCAATACGTCACGAACTTCGTCAAAGAACCGAGCCAGGAACTCCTTGATGCCGGCTGGGGCTGGGGTGGTGCCGACGACACCGGCATCATCATGTTTGATGAGATATGGACGCGCGAGCCCATCAATGTTGCTTCATTGTTCGAAGGCGAGCAGCTTATCGGCGTCTACGAGGTCGACGAGGTTATCCTGCGCACGGTCCCGGGTGTTTGGCCGGAAGGCGAGAAGTCTCCCTGGGTCAAGCGCATCGGCTTGCTGAAATGCTTCACAGGCCAGCGGGTGGAGGACTTCCACGCCTATTGGCGCAAGAACCATGGTGAGCTCGCCCTCACCCACCACGTTGGCGCGGCCATCTACAAGCAGAACCACATCACGGACGCCATTGTCCCGGCGCCGAGCGAGTGGAATGGCATCGTGATGCTGAGCTACTGGAACGCCAACGCCTTCGCCTGGGGGCATTTCCCACGCGGGGACTCGATGGCGGCTATCAAGGAAGATGGGTCGCATTTCATGGAGGTGTTCCGGGCCTTCTGCGCCGAGGAGTACATCGTGAAGCGCGGCGACGCCGAGCCGGAGATGGTCCCGAATAAGGCAATCATCCTATAAAGGCATCTGAACGGGAGAGACGGCCGAGTTAGACCGAAAGGACAGGAAGGGAACGAAAACTATGGGCAATCATGACATGCTGATGTCGCCTCTCGAATTGGCTCCGAATTTTACGATTCGTAACCGCATCATGAAGGCGCCGCAGTCGACGTGGCGCTGGAACCTAGACGGCACGGCCGATGGCAGCGCGGGCATCGATTTGTACGAGAGCATGGCGAAGGGCGGCACGGGCCTCATCGACATCTCCGGCATCGCCTGGACCGAGGCCCCTCCGGGGGGTATCTATCTATGCGCCTACGATGACAAGTTCATCCCCGGCTTGACGGAGCTTGCCACCCGCGTGAAGAGGCACGGCGCAAAGATTGTCGGCCAGCTGCACCATGGCGGCCCGACCGCGACCGTGTTCGGCGAGGGGCGCCCGCCCTCGGCCTCCACGCTCGAGGAGGACGAGCTGCCCATCCCCGCACCCGAGGGTCGCGCCACGCATGGCCTGACGCTCGACGAGGTGCACGAGGCCGAGCAGAGGATCTACGAGGCGGCGGTGCGCCTGTGGAAGGCCGGCTTTGACGGCGTCGAGATCCACGGTGCCCACGGCTACTACCTGAACAGTTTCCTCTCGCCTATCTGGAACAAGCGCGACGACGAGTACAGCTTCCAGCCGGTCGAGAACCGTGTGCGCATCATGGTGAATATCTTCGACAAGATCCGCGAGACGTGCGGCCCCGACTTCCTCATAGGAACCCGCATCAACGGTATCGAGTTCTCGCCGCTGGTTCCGGGCATCACTCCCGAAATCGCCGTCGAGACGGCCAAGGCCCTCGAGGCGGCCGGCTACCAGTACATCAGCGTCACCGGCTACGGCTACGGCCCGCAGCCGTTCCGTTACGTGCCCGACTACTTTGAGTATCCTGACCCCGAGCCGCACATGGTTCCCTACATGAAGGATTACGAGAACCTGAGTCTGTGGATGCCCTCGACCAAGATGATCAAGGAGGCCGTGAACGTCCCGGTGGTGGGCGTTGGCCGCATGGACGAGGACAAGGGCGAGCGCGCGCTGCGCGAGGGCTACTGCGACATCGTTGCTTACGGTCGCTATCTGTGGGCCGATCCCGAGTTCGCGAACAAGGTGAAGGAAGGCCGCTGCGACGAGATTCGCCGTTGCACCCGCTGCGCGTCGTGCGAGGATCCGGTGACGAGCCCGCGCATTTGCCGCGTGAATCCCGCCCTGGGCCGCGAGAAGTTGCTCGAGATCAAGCCTGCGGAGACGAAGAAGCAGGTCATGATCATCGGCGGTGGCCCCGCTGGCATGGAAGCCGCCCTTTCGCTCGAGAAACGCGGCCACGACGTGACGCTGTACGAGCGCGAAGCCGAGCTCGGTGGCCGCATCAAGCTCGCGAGCATGATCAAGGGCAACAAGGGCGAGGACGTCATGCCCATCTTCGACTACCTCACCACGATGATTGGCAAGAGCGACGTTAAGGTGAAGACCGGCACGGCCGTGACGCTCGACCTCATTCGCAAGGAGGCCCCCGACGCCGTCGTCATCGCGAACAGCTCGCCCTACTTCATCCCGAGCGCCGAAGAGGTGCCGGGCATCGACCGCAAGAACGTGTTCACCGTGCCGGGCATGTCGAAGCTCGCCAAGGTGCCGATGAAGATGTTCGGTCCCGAAAAGCTCGCCAAGATGAGCGAGAAGGTCTTCCCCGTGGGCAAGAAGATCGTCATCCTGGGCTCCGGCGCCGAGGCCGTGCAATGCGCCACGTTCCTCGCGCACCGCAACAAGGAGGTCGTCATCCTCGCCGAGGGCGAGGAACTCGGCGGGCTCGTCCCCGTGCGCCTGAAGGTGCGCCTGGAGCCGTGGTTCGAGACGCATGGCGTGAAGGTGGTGCGTAACGCCACGCTCAAGGCGGTGGAGCGCAAGAAGGTCGTGTACGACACGCCTGACGGCGAGGCCGAGGAGAGCTGCGACAGCGTGATGGTGATGCTGCCCGAGCGCCGTGACTCGACGTTCTATGACCAGGTGAAGGCAATCGTCCCCGAGACTTACGAGGTGGGCTCCACCCTCGGCGGCGCGAACTCCTTCCTGAAGCACGCCATCTACGACGGCCGCGAGGTGGCGCAGAAGATTTAACGGACAATTCGTACAGTCAGGTAAGCAATTACATCCCAATTGTTAGCGACCAAGTTCGGATGGATAGGCAGAGATGTATCCGAGCGGTTGAAATGCCTAGACTGAACTTCCTTTCTCGGAGCCGCCGTGGGCACACGGCGGCTCGACATTGTTTTAAAGTAGCCATCGGTGGATGGCGTAAATGGATGGAGGCGCACCGAAAATGGCGGGTGCAATGCTCCTTGCCGTTTTGTACGGCATTAGCAGTTCTGTACAGGGGCCGACGAATACGGCGCTGTCGACCCATGTTGGCCGCGCGAAATCTTCGCTTGTCTCCTTCACTGGAGGCGCGCTTGTGCTTGCCATTGCCGTTTTGCTGTTTGGTGGCGGGAATCTCGGCGCTGCCTCCCAAGTGCCGTTCTGGCAGCTCTGCACCGGGGCGCTCGGCTTCATCATCATTATTTCGACCGTCTATTCGACACCCCGCCTGGGCATCGCACTCACACTGATGATTTTGATGTTTGGGAAGCTGCTTACGGGCGCTTGCCTTGATGCTTTCGGTTTCCTCGGCCTTGAGCAGAAGATTATCTCGCCTATGCGATTGTTCGGCCTCATGCTCGTTGCTGCCGGCATTATCGTGGTGAGCATCGGCAGGATGAAAACTTCCGGTTCGCGTGCTTCTGGCGAGGTGTGCGGTAGTATCGCAGCCGCCGCTTTCATGGCTATTTCAGGCATGGCAAATGCCATTCAGGCGCCCATTCTCTCGATGTTGTCCTCTTCGACTGGCCAGCTCGAGGCGTCGTTCATCAACTTCATCGGCGGCATGATCTGCGCGCTTGCCTATACGCTTATCGCAGGGCGAGGCGGCCGCAAGCAAGGCGATGGCGAACGCGTGCGCCCTTGGCAAGTGCTGGGAGGCTTGTACGGGGCGTGCTCTGTGCTTATCGTCGTTACGGTGACGCCGATATTGGGAGTTGGCATGCTCGTCTCGATTCAGATGTGCGCGCAGCTTATCGGCAGCATGATCATCGATTCGCGGGGCTGGCTCGGATGCAAACGCATTCCCGTGAGTGGCTGGCGCTTGGGGGCCATTGCGCTTATTGCCTGTGGCATCGGTGCCTTGGCGATGGCGTGATGTGGCCGTCGCATAAAGCCTGGCGTCGAATAAAGTCTTGCACTAACGCGCGGGTAAGTTGTCCCGCTTGCATAACTATGGATGAATACGAATGAAAGCCCAGTTCACAAGCCGCATGATTCGAGATTATTCGGCTATTTCCAAAAGTGTGCCCTCGATACATAAAGCGATGAGAGGATATCGATAGACTCCCTTCATCTTGGCAGATACCTAGCCGACAATAACCGTGCCAACTACAAGAAGGGCATCCTATGGGCAATCGCACCACCTCGACCAATCTTGAACGCAAACGATACGTCATCCTTTTCGCTGCTTGTCTTACGGCGGGCCTTACCGGCGTTACCTACATGTGGTCTATTTTCACTACGCCGCTCATCCAGACACACGGATGGAGTTCCTCCGAAGTTTCACTGGCTTATTCGTTGCACTTCGTCATGCAGTTCATCATGGGATTCGTCTCCGGTGTGATGCAGCGGCGTTTGGGTACGCGCCCGTTGGCCATAGCAGGTGGCGTGCTGCTTTCGTTGGGCTGGATGCTCATGTCGCAGGCGAGTACGGTCGTGCTGCTTTACCTGACGTTCAGCCTCTTGGGTGGCGCCGGCGCTGGCCTTGCCTATAACTCTGCGGTGTCCACGGCCACCAAGTGGTTCCCCGATAGGAAGGCTTTGCAAACGGGTTGTGCATCGGTACCACGGGACTCATGCCCATCGTTTTTGCCCCGTTGGGAACCTTCCTGGTCGAGGCTTTCGACCTTTCGAGCGCGCTCATCATCGTGGGTGCCATTCCGCTCGTGCTCTACCTGGCTTTTGCGTGGTTGGTGAATACGCCGGCAGATGATTGGCGCCCAGCTGGGTGGAATCCCGAAGAAAATGCGGGTACCGTTTCGGTCGGCCGTGATTACACCTCGGGCGAGATGATAAAGACCCCGCTTTTCTGGTGCATGTTCCTGATGTTCATCGCCGCTACCAGCAGCGGCGCCATGATCACGAGCCATGCTGCCTCCATCGGCGCCGAGTTCGTGGGCCTTACCGCTGCTCAGGCGGCGCTTCAGGTTAGCCTCCTCGCGCTGGGCAACTTCGCTGGCCGCTTCGGCTTGGGCTCGCTTTCCGATCGCATTGGGCGCTACAACACCCTGCTCATTGCACTTGGTGTGACCGCAGTGGACATGCTCGTGATCTTTCCACTAACCAACAGCTTCGCAACTTTTGCCATCGCGATTATCCTTGCGGGTGCTTGCTATGGCGGAACGATGACGGTTATGCCGTCCCTCTGCGGTGACCTTTTCGGAACAAAGAACTTCGGCCAGAACTATGCCATCATGTTCGGCGGTTTTGCGTTGGCGAACCTTGTCGGGCCCATGGTTGCAGCGCAGTGCGTGGATAACACCGGTTCGTATTCGATGGCGCTTGTGATTGCGGCGGCACTAGCTGCTTGCGGCATCGTTATCGTGCTGGTGATGCGCGTTTTGGCGAAGCGCATACGGTGCATGCCGGCAGGCGTTCCATCATCGTGGAGGTCGAAGCCACACGTCCGTCGGGTGAGCTCGTGATGAAGGCGACCTACACCCAGGCGGCTTTTGACACCCTAGTCGTTGACCGCGTTAGCGTTTGAACGTAATGAACAAGCAGCTTTTCAGGGCGAGTGCCGTGACGGTGCTCGCTTTTTTGAGCGCCCAGGTCTTGCCGATGAAAGGCCTGGCCTGATGGGCTTGCTCGACAAACCACTGTTGTACTCATACAAGCAATACGTACAACAGAGGAGGTTCGCATGGAAGATACAATGGTTATTGCGAGGATGCCCCGTTCAAAAAAGGGATGCGGGAAGCAAGGTGCTTAGTGAACTGGGATATACGGCATCGCAGGCCATCAACGAACTTTACGATTACATCTTGAAGACCGGCCGCCAGCCATTCCAAGAAAGAAGGGAACGCGTGGCTCCCAACAAGGAATGCTTGGCGAAAGCTCTTGCGTTTGTGGATAGCATCGCGATTGTGGAGCCGAGCGAGTTTGACTATCTGGACAAAGATGAACCGAAGAGGCGTCGGCTCATCGACCGAGGTCTTGCGAATGAGGAGGATTTTGCATGAGGGTCCTTCTCGACACGAATATCGTGATTGATTTCCTGCGGAAACGCGAACCATTCTACGATTCTACACGGCTCTTGATGGCGCTTGGATACTTGGGTGAGTTCGAGCTATGGATGAGCCCTTCTCAGCTGGGCGATTTAAGTTATGCGCTCACAAAGGGAGGCAAACCTGCCCTCGCGGCCTCGGTGGCTATTCGCTTCTGCTCTTCCGCGTAGCTTGGCATCTGGGGACTCCTAACCGGACCGATTCGGTCCAACTATTTGTCCTCATCCCCGTACCTCAAGAGGATGTTCGTTTCGGCGGATATAAACACAAAGCCCGCCTTGCAGCGGGCTAATGCGTTATTCGGATTGAAATGCGCTCTAGTGGCGCTTCTTCTGCTGCTTCTTGGGAAGCTTCTTCACGATGAGCAGGTCGCCATCGTAGTCGGTGACGAGCACATGGTCGCCCACGTTGTACTTCTGACGCGGGTCTTCGGGAATGGCCTTCACAGGGCGTCCCTCAACTTCGACGCGGCCGGTGTCGGCATCCACATCGATCTTCGCGATGACCTTGCCCTCGAGCCCGACAAGCTCATCGAGCCCCTCTTCGTGGCGCACCGAATTCTTGTTTGCGATTTTCCGGAAAAGCGGTCGCAGCACCAGAAAGGAAATGGCTGACACCAGAACGAAAGCGCCTATCTGCACCGGTACGTCATGGCCGGAGTAATAGCAGGCGAGCGCGGCAATCGCGCCGAGCGAGAAATGAAAGCAGTTGCCGCGGAGCGAGACCATTTCGGCAATGGCAAAGCCGAACAGCACAAGGCCCCAGAGGCCGACAACGAAAACAAAAGCGTTGTAGTCCACTCTGAACTCCTAGTGCCACACGTTAAGCAGATCGAGAATCACCATCGTGATAACGGCGGCGATGATGATCTGGATGACGTTTTTCGAATTCATCTTATATCTGGCCATAAGAACTCCTTACGATTGCGTCGTTGAACTATGGAGAGGCGTCAAACTATAGTGCGCCATTATAGCGTGATGCGCGGAGGGCGCGCATCTTGGCTTGCGTTCGCCCTCCACATTGAATTTCAAATTGCCTACGCTTCACTCTCGCGCTCGACGAGGCGGGTGGCGCCGTAGCGCTCGCGCAGCAGGGGCTTTTCGATCTTGCCGGTTGGGTTGCGCGGAACCTCATCGAAGATGATCTTGCGCGGACGCTTGTAGCGGGGCAGCTCGAGGCAGAACTCGTTGACCTGCTCTTCCGTGAGCGTGTGGCCCGGCTTTACCTCGATGATGGCGCAGGCAATCTCGCCCAGGCGCGTATCGGGAAGGCCGATGACCGCCACGTCCTTGATGTCGGGTTGCGCGGCAAGATAGGCCTCGATCTGAACGGGGTAGATGTTCTCGCCGCCCGAAATCACGACGTCCTTCTTGCGGTCGACCAGGTAGATGAAGCCGTCGGCATCGATCTCTGCCATGTCGCCCGTATAGAGCCAGTCGCCGCGGAGCACCTCGGCGGTCGCCTCAGGATTCTTGTAGTAGCAGGTCATGAGGCCGCGACCGTGTACGCACAGCTCGCCGACATCGCCGGAGCCCGGCTTCACGGGAACATCGTTGGTGTCACGCACTTCCGCTTCCCAGCCGTAACCGGGCTTGCCGATAGCGCCCACCTTGTCGATGTTCTCCACGCCCAGATGCACGCAGCCTGGGCCGATGGACTCGGAGAGGCCGTAGTTCGTGTCGTACTGGTGATGCGGGAAGTAGCGCTTCCAACGGCGAATGAGCGACGGGGGAACCGGCTGCGCGCCAATGTGCATGAGGCGCCACTGGCTCAGGCGGTAGTCATCAAGATTCACGTCGCCGCGCTCGATGGCGTCGAGGATGTCCTGCGCCCAGGGCACGAGCAGCCACACGATCGTGCAGTTCTCTTCCGATACCGTGCGAAGGATCCAGTCGGGTCGCACACCACGCAGAAGCACCGCGCGGCTGCCGCTGCGAAGCGAGCCGAACCAGTGCATCTTGGCGCCGGTGTGGTACAGCGGTGGGATGCACAGGAAGACGTCGTCGCGCGTCTGGCCGTGATGGTGGGACTCGGTTTCCGAAGCGGCAACCAGGCTTTCATGGTTGTGCAGAATCGCCTTGGGGAAGCCGGTGGTGCCCGAGCTGAAGTAGATTGCGGCGTTGTCGGAATCGGCAATCAGCACGTCCGGCTCTTCGGTTGCGAAATGGCGCACGCGGTCGTCGTAGCTGTCCGCGAAGTCGGGGCAGTCCTTGCCGACGAAATAGCGGCGCTCCACCTGCGGAATCTCGTCCTTGATCTGCTCGAGGCGGCTGGTGAATTCTGGCCCGAAAATGAGCGTCGTCACATCGGCGAGCTCGAGGCAGTACTTGATTTCGCTTGCGTCATAACGGTAGTTCAGCGGCACGGCGACAGCGCCCGCCTTGAGAATGCCGAAATAGATGGGGAGCCACTCGAGGCAGTTCATCAGCAGAATGCCCACTTTGTCGTCGCGGCCGACGCCGCTGCTGATAAGCATGTGGGCGAAGCGGTTTGCCTGCTCGTTGAAAGCGCGCCAGGTGATCTGACGGCGATAGCGGTTCGCGGGATTGGTCTCCACCAGTTCGTATTCGCGCCATGAGACGCCGCGGTCATCGCGAATGGCGGGGTTGACCTCCACAAGGGCGGTCTCATCCCCATGAGTCATCGCGTTGTGGGTAAGCATGTCGGTGACAGGCATTTCATTCCCTTTCACGAATTATTGCAACCTGCCAATAGTAACAGTTCTGCGCGTTGGGCGGGCGAACAGGCGCGATTGGTTGGTTGTGAGCGCGATGCCTGGAGGCTGCGTGAGCGTCTGCGCCTGCTGCATGAAGGGCGGCTGGGGTTCAACCGTGACGCCGTCTGTCGCACGCCGCCGCCCGCCCTTGCGCTTGCCCGCACTCGCCGTGCTCGCGCCGGTCGGCTGCAAGCGCGCCGCGCGGGCGGCAAGAACCCTCATTTTCCCCGGTCGTAACATTCCCCTATCCCGGGGACGCTACAATGAATAGGTGAGTGTTTGCAGAGGGTTATCTGTTTCGAGAGGGAGTGCGCGATGATATACAAGAATGTGCTTGTTCCTTACGATAAGTCCATCCATGCGAAGCATGCGTTGGAGACGGCGGTAAAGCTCGTTTCCGATGATCCGACGGCCGTTTTGAACGTGCTTTACGTTGTCGAAGCGCCCGAGCAGCATGACGCCGCGTTCGACGTGGCGGTGCGCATGGCGGGCGTGCAGTCGGTCGACCGCTCTTCCAACGAGATGGAGCATGCGTTCCGCGACCGCCGCAAGCAGGAGATCGAGAAGTCCATCGCCTCGCTGGTTGAGGGTTGCCCCAACAAGATTCTGGTGAAAATCGCAACCGGTCGCCCGCATCACGCCATTCTCAATTACGCCTACGACCATGAATGCGACATCATCGTCATGGGCTGCCGCGGCATCAACGCTCTCCAGGGCATGCTGGGCAGCGTGTCCTACGCCGTCCTTCGCTCTTCCGAGGTGCCGGTATTCATTATCAAGTAGCCGCACCTAAAGGAGCCGCACGCAATAGCTGCGTGTGCATAAGTGGTGCTTATGCGCATTCGCCTGTGGATTGATGCGCCCAAAGAAGCGGTTCTCTTGCATAAATAGGATAGAATGCGAAGGATAGAATCTCAGGTAGAGAGAAAGAAGGATACGAACATGAGTGCATTCAAGAATGTTCTCGTCGCATTTGACGGTTCCGATCTTGCGGTAAAGGCGCTCGAAATGGGTGTGCAGATCGCTTCGCAGAACAACGCGACCCTGCATGTCTTCCACGTGAACGTGGTTTCCGCTGCGCTGCTTGCACAGGCTGCGAGTTCCGACGCGCTGAAGAACCTGCTCGACACCGCGGGCGAGAACACGCGCGAGAAGGCGGAAGAGCTGCTGAAGGGTGCTTCCTGCGAGCACAAGATTGTCGTGCAGGACGCGCCGGCCGCCGCTAAGCCGATCGTTGATTACGCAACCCGCAACGAGATCGACCTCATCGTCATGGGCAGCCGTGGCCTTGGCACGATGAAGCAGTACTTCGGCAGCGTTGCGCATGCCATCCTGAACATCACGCGCATCCCCACGCTTGTCATCAAGGAGTAATACTCGGTTGATGCGCTTCGCTCAAGTCACGAACTCGCGTTCCGACCTGAGGCGCGGATACATGCTTCGCCCGGGCAAACGCGCATGCGCTTGCCCGCTTTGAGCGAGAGATGAAAAACGGCGGCGGAACTTTGGTTCCGTCGCCGTTCTGTATTCCCGCTTGGTTGCTGGGGCTGCTTTGAGTTGCGGTGTTTGGCTCTCGCTTGACGCGTGCCCGCTTTCGAATCGGAGTTGTTGCCGCGTCGCGTTTAGTTCGCGCCTGAATTTGCGCCTGAAGCCGTTGCCCTCAATGCGCTGCCTTCGAATTCCGCCGCTACAGCAGCTCGTCGACTATCTGCGTCGAGCGCTCGAGGGAAATGTTGCAGGCCGCTGCCATCACATGCACGAGCAGGTCGAAGCAGCGCCCTTCCATTTCCCGGTCCTTCGTCGAAAGCTCCTTTTCGGGAACTTCGGCGCAGCGTTTGCGGTAGATGCGTACGAGGCGCACGATCTCTTTCAAATCGCCCGACGCGATGATGCCGTGGGCTTCGTTGATGCGCCTATTGCGGTTGTCGATCCAAGTGAGGTCTTCGCCCTCGTCGGTATCGAAAAGGGCGCGAATCTCTTCTTCCGGAGGAACAGGGCTAATGCTCATGCCCGCCTTTTCGACAGGGATATACGAGGTTCCCTGTCGATGCTTGGAAGGGAAAGCCACTTCAAGCACAAAATATTCAATCGAAGGGAAACCTTCGAGCGTTCGCTGTTCCCGGCCGGTGATGCGAAAAACATCGGCGCCTTTGAGAACAAAATTTCCTACTTCATAATCCATGATGCTCCTATTCAACCTCATAATTATATTCCCAATCGCGGCTGAAATTCACGGAATACCAGTTCATCGGCTTTTTACGCCATTTTGAGGGTCCAAAAAGGACGTCTTTATTTCTCCTATTAATGGGTTCCGCGTAAATTGATAGCGCGGGCATATGAGAGAATTCGAACCGTTATAATGACCGCAGGCGGGAAGACGAGCCTGCCGAGATATCAAGACGAGAGAGGAATATCCGATGAGCGTTTTTCAGGATGCGTACTATTTGCCCGAATTTAAGTATGACGGATACAACAAGCTGAACGTTGAGGTCCGTGGACCGATTCATGTGGTGTCCTTCAACGATGCCGCTAACTTGAACGCCATGTCCTACGAGCAGATGGCTGAGTTCAACGACTACCTGAAGCTCGTGCGGATGGATCCCGAGTGCCGCGCAATCGTCCTGACGGGCGAGGGCCGCTCCTTCTGCGCCGGCTTCAACCTGAACGACCTGAACCTTGAGCCGCCGGTCGAAGAGGGCATGGGCCGTGCTCAGCGCGACTACTTCATCATGCAGACCATCTGCTCCGACCAGGCCGTGAACATGCGCGCCTGCCCGCAGCCGATCATTGGCGCTCTCAAGGGCTTCGCTATTGGCGGCGGCCTTTCCCTTTCCTGCGCATGCGACATGCGCGTTCTGGGCGAGTCCTACAAGATGCAGGCCGGCTACCTGAACATCGGCCTCACCGGCACCGACATGTCCGGTTCTTACTACCTGCCCCGCATCGTGGGTTACGCGCGTGCGGCTGAGGCTCTCATGACCGCCCGTCGCATCGCTGCTGACGAGCTCCTCACCTGGGGCTTCGCGAACAAGGTCGTCGCTGACGACGACATCGTGGAAGAGGCCGTGAAGATGGCTGAGGCGTGCGTGAAGAACTCCGCTCCCATGGGCCTGCGCCTCACCAAGAGCAGCCTGCAGCAGAGCCTCGACAACAGCTTCAACGGCCAGATCGAGCTCGAGAACCGCAACCAGGTTCTGGCTTCGCAGACCGACGACGCTCGCCGTGGCGTGGTGAAGATGAACCCGCGCAACCGCGACGACGTGAAGGAGCATCCCGAGAACTACGCTTTCCGCAACCTGTAAGATCTACGAGCGGTAATACAAGCGGTAACGCAAAATGAGTGGCGCGCGGTCGCGTAATGCGGTCGCGCGTCTTCATGAAAGGCTTTGAGGATGGAAGAGTATCTGGAAAAGGGCGTGCTCGAGCACATTCATAATCTCTCGGGCTTCGACAGCATGCGCATTGTCGCTCTGGAGCCGGGACGCGTGGTTGTGAAATCGAAGGCCCATGTCGGTCTGGAAAACATCTACGGCAACGTTCACGGCGGCGCGATCATGCTGCTGGTCGACATGGTGGCAAGCACGGCGGGCTATAGCTGTGGCAAGCATGTCATCACGCTCACGTCGAACACGAATTTCACGCGTGGTCTTCCCATTGGCGACTACGACCTGAAGATCGTGGGCGAGGTCGTGCACAACGGCCGCACGACGATGGTCGTCGAAGTGAAGATCTACGACGGCAATGGCAAGGAATGCGTGCGCAACACCTCGACGATGTACGTGTCGAAGATGGTCGATCCTGCTGACGAGATACTTGTCGCTCCGGGTTCCTACGATTGCGACCATCGAGAAGAAGGCGAATAGGCGCTTACTGAACGCGGCGTCCTTGAGGGGCGTGGCGCTTGAGGGACTTGGCGCTTGCAACGGGCTTGGTGCCTGCGAGAAGTGCGACGTTCTTAAGATGCGTGGCGTTCGCAAGACGCTTTCATAAGGGGTCTCGCGCCCAATGGTGGCGCGGGGCTTCTTGCGTTGTTGACGCCTGTCGATAGCGGCGTAATAGCGGGCCATTCAAAATGTGAAGACGGCTTCACGAATAAGCCAACAAGTTTTGAAAACTGACCGGATTAAGCGTCAAATTGCGCCCGCTAATTGTCAATATCATCCGAATGCATAAGGGAACCTATAGACGATTAGGCCACTTTGGGTGATAATCGCGAAGAATTATTAGGGTTCGGCGGCTTGCCGAACAGTGAGATTTTTGGGAAGGAGACCCAGCTACATGTCAACGACTGAAAAGCTGAATGGCTACGGCCCTCTTGCTGGCATTAAGGTTGTCGAGCTGTGCACCTATGTTGCTGGCCCCGCTACCGTGCGCGTGCTTTCCGATATGGGCGCAGAGGTTGTTAAGGTCGAGCCGCCGTTCGGCGATGCTCAGCGTACGCAGGGACCTTGCTTTGGCTGCGGCCAGACCGAGACGGAAGACCCCACCTACGATCTGAACAACACCAACAAGAACTGGATGTGCATCAACACGAAGAGCCCTGAAGGCCTCGCTGCCATGAAGAAGCTCATCGCTAAGGCTGACGTCTTTGTGACGAACACCCGCACCCGTTCCCTCGAGAAGATGGGCCTTGACTATCAGACCCTTCACGAGGAGTACCCCGGACTGATCTGGGCTCAGATGCGTGGTTACGGCGAGTTCGGCATCGAGAAGGACAGCCCCGGTTATGACGCTGTCTGCTGGGCTGCCCGTGGTGGCGTTTCCGGCACCTTCTGCGAGCGTGGCACGTCTCCTGCCATTCCGCCGCAGGCTTTCGGCGACTACAACTGCGCGGTCATGCTTGCCGCTGGTATTCTCGGCGCAATCGTGAACAAGCTGCGCACCGGCAAGGGCGACAAGGTCACCGTCAACCTGTACCATGGCGCTCTGTGGGCAGGCGGCATCGGCGTTGTGGCGACTCAGTTCGGTTCCCCGTATCCGAAGAGCCGCAAGAGCGTTCCGAGCCCCTTCAACAACACCTACAAGACCAAGGATGACAAGTGGCTGTACATTTGCCAGCCGAACCACAACAAGTACTACAACGAGATGATGGAGATCATCGAGCGTCCTGACATGAAGGATGACCCGCGCTTCTGCCGCATGGAGGACATCAAGCCCTACACGCATCATGAGCTCGTTGAGATTCTTGACGAGGGCTTCGCTCAGAAGACCTTCGACGAGTGGGATCCCATCCTTCGTGAGCACCAGGTGCCGTTCCAGACCGTGTTCGATTACAAGGACATCGTGGCCGACGACGAGGCTTACGACAACGACGGTCTGCGCACCATCCATTACGACGCCTTCGGTGATCGTGCGACCACGACCATTCCGATCCGTTACGACAGCTTCGGTGATCCGCCGCTGATCCTCTCGAAGCCCATCGGCTACCACACCGCCGAGTATATGAAGAAGCTTGGTTACACCGACGAAGAGATCAAGAATCTCGAGGACGAGGGTGCTATCAAGTGCTGGCACGGCCAGGAGGTTCCGGACAAGATTTACAAGTCTCGTCGCCAGGAGGCCGGTACGGCCGAGTGCAAGTGGGAGAAGTAAATTTCCTTCTCGCTTAGCGTGAACAGGAAGGGCGAGCCGAAAGGCTCGCCCTTTTGCTTTTGGTTCGCTGTTGTGTGGCGTGAGGTTGGTGACGCGGTCATTCGGCAGGTCGGTCGCGCCGTCGCGCGCCGCGAGGCTGGAGCGCGGGCAGCTGCGCGTTGATAGTGGCGCGAGTTGTGCGCTGCGGCCCGCCCGTAGCTTGTCCGCCCGCGTCGCAGTCGCCGCGGCTTGCGCGCTCGCCCTAGCTTGCCCGCCCGTGTCGCCGCAGCCGCCGCGGCTTGCCGGCTCGCGGCTTGCGCGCTCGCCCTCGCTTGCCCGCCCGTGTCGCCGCCGCCGCAGCGCGTGCTTACGCCAGCTTCTTGATGAGCGCCGCCATGTCGCGTCCGAGCTGATGCGCGAAGCGGAAGGCCGCCTCGTCATCCTGAATGCGGCGCCATTTCACATGGCCATCGACGAATCCGTCGAACATCGTTGCGAGGGGATAATTCCCGAGCACTTCGCCTTCGGGACGCGGCTGAATCAGCAACATCTCATGAATCTGGAACCAGCGCTGCATGGTCGACACGGTTTCCTCACCGCCGCAGTTCGAAAGGCCGGTCGTGGCGATGATGCCGCCCACTTTCCCCTTGAGGGCGTTTGCGGTCATATGGAGCGGACGGGTGCGGTCCATGAAGCACTTCATGCGGGCGGTGACGTTCGCGAAATAGTTGGGCGAGGCGAGGATGATGCCGTCCGCCTCGAGCATCTTCTCGTAAAGGCCCTGCATATCGTCCTTCACCGTGCACTCGGGCTTGCCGAGGCAGCGGTTGCAGCCGATGCAATATTCGATGTTGCACTTGGAAAGCTCGACAAGCTCGGTCTCGATGCCCTCGGCGCGCAGCTCCTCAAGCGCGGCCTCCACCATGGCCGCGGTGCCTTTTCCGGCGCGGTGGCTTCCGTTAATAGCAAGAACCTTCATGGGCGGTCTCCTTCGTCTCGGATGATTCTCCTTGCTCCTGCGGAATATGGTAACAGCGGGCGGCGTTCCTGCAGATACCCCGTCCCTTTAAAAATGGGTGACTTTCGATTAGGAAATCGGCAAAACTTAAAGGTGAGATTTCGTCTAGGGATGCAGACTTCCCAACAGATGGGTTATTCTGTAGGCATAAGACAACGAAAGGCACGGGAGCCCTATGGACTTTAACCTGACGGAAGAGCAGCAGAATATCGTCGCATCCATGCGTGCGTATGGCTCGTCGGTGTTCACGCAGGAAAATGTTCGTCGATGGAGCGAAGACCAGGGTCTGCCCGACGAGGTTGCGCAGGAATTCGCGACGCGCTATTTCAATCTTCCTGCGTCAGAAGGGCAGTCGGAGAGCTTCTCGCAGAGCCTTCTCACGCAGGCGCTCATTCTGGAAGAGCTTTCCCGCTGCGCGGGCGCCATTCTTCCGTTCCAGAATGACCTATTCGCCCTTCATATCATGTCGGGTTTTGCGAATGACAACGACTTCTCGACGGTCATCGACTATTTCAAGCACACCGGGCGTGTGATGTTCGCGCTGGCGGTGTCGGAGCCGCAGGCGGGATCCGACACGCAGAACATGACGACGTCGGTGCGCACGAAAGACGGGCAGCTCGTGCTTAATGGCGCGAAGACCTTCGTGAACAATGGCGAATACGCGCCGAACATTCTGGTGGCCGCGATCGACAAGGACGCGCCGACGGACACGAAGCATCCGGCGCTTTCGTTTTGGCTCGTGCCGCGAAAGCTCGAGGGCATCAAGGCGTATCCCATCAACAAGATTGGCCAGTCGATGCTGCCGTTCGCGAGCGTCGTTTTCGAGAACGTCGTTTTGCGTCCGGAGTATCGCTTGCGCGGCGCGAAAGCCGACGGCGGCTTCCCGCTTCTGTTCTCGCTGCTGGAGCGCGGGCGCATTTTCGCGTGCGCATCGTGCCTGGGTATGGCGCAGGCCGCGATGGAGGATGCGACGCGCTATGCGAGCCGACGGACCGCTTTCGGCACGCGAATTGGCGAATTCCAGCAGATCGAGCAGATGCTCACCGACATGGAAGTGCGCATCTGGAACATGCGCAATCTCCTGTATGAGGCGGCCGACAAGTGCGATCGCAATGCGCCCGACAGAAGGCTCGCGATTGCGCTGATGAAGCGCTATATTCCGCAGACGGCGACTCAGGTGGCGAGCGATGCCATGCAGATTCTGGGCGGCATCGGCTACACGAACGAGGAGCGCGTGAGCCGCATTTGGCAGGACTGCCGCGGCAACCAGCTCGCTGAGGGCACCGACCAGATCATGGTGTACATCGCCGCCCCGCTTATCCGCTCGAAGTACGCGAGCGATGCGGATGGGGAAAGCCAGAACTAAGAGGCGTATTCGGGCGCTTGTGGCGGCTCGGAGCGCTATGTGGCGTTATGCGTGATGTGAAACGTGCCGCCGCGTG
The DNA here is from genome assembly GCA_963621885.1 of bacterium. Lineage (GTDB taxonomy): Bacteria > Actinomycetota > Coriobacteriia > Coriobacteriales > Eggerthellaceae > UMGS1519. The sequence goes on along the minus strand of CAVFFT010000041.1, from coordinate 115 downwards.
TGAGCGGGAATGCTGGGCTGTGAGTGCGTGTCGGAATGCGCTTGGTGCCAGGCTTTCTTAAATGGGAAAAAGAAGAAGCGCGAAGTGCTTGGCACTCCGCGCTTGCTTGTTAATG
>CAVFFT010000040.1:0-29990 GCA_963621885.1 bacterium | reverse complement strand
CGGCCTTGCTGACATAGTTGACTACAAAACGCGAAATAAGTTTTCGCAGGTAGACGGCCATGTCAGACTTGTTCGAAATCCCGCGACTTGCGGTTTCAATTATCGAGTGGGAATAAGAACGTATCTTCCATTAACTCGCACTTCTCCAGTAAGACGACAGCTCCTCGGCATCAGCGTGTTGCCGAGGAGCTGCGCTTAGTTTCTCTCAAGCCTTGCAGATCCGCCTTCAGCATGAAGCGCCAATGAACGGCTCCCGTCTTATGCGTGTCTACAGAACAATTGAGAGCGGATGGCAATCGAAGGAATTGCCACGGCCGCCACATTCCTCAAAGGACGAGAAGGCCACTGCTTGCGGATCCGGGAGAGGGATTCGCGCATCCTCGAGCACTTTGACGACGCTCCCCAGGATATCAAGGCTCTCCTCGCCGATACCGCTAACCTCGGTGTAAGCGTACGCCTCCTCCATGTCCACGACGCCCTCAAGCAAGACGTCCGTTCCGGCATCGTGGTCAACCAGCAGGGATTTCATGGTTTCGTAGCCCTCCTTGTCGAGATAGTCGAAGTCCGATTCCTCGAAGGAGGAAAATTCAAAGAGATATTCCGGCACAACGTCGAAAACCTTGCTGGACCATTCGTCCCAAAAGGTCCCCTCGTCGCAGATGGACCAGAGCAGCTCGAAGAGAGGGCGCCAATCACGATCCGGATGAAGGGCAGTCAGGTATCTTTCCGCACACATGATTGCGTAGCTGATCCGGCCGAGGAGGGAAATGCCCTCGAATTGCCTCATGTTCATTTCGTCCCTTTCTGGCTGGTCCAGCCCGAGTAGTTACCTTTGACTCTGTCCTTAAACGCATGAGTACAGTTCAGGCATGCGAGTTTGTCCTGCCCGAAGCGCCTCTCATCCGCACAAATGGTCCTGATGTGCAGGTTGCCAATACTCGCCCCGGCATTCAAGGTCTCCGCCGTCGACTTCTCGCAACGACAGCACGATACGGCCTTCATTCCCTGGAGTTCCAACAGCCACATTAACTCGTCTCGCAGGACACATAGTTAAACTCGCCAGCGCGCAACTCGCCTATGCAAACAAAAAAGCTCCGCGACATTTGCCACGGAGCTTTTCTTATCGCGCCCCGCCGCAACGGGCGGGACACGCATATCCTTTACGCTTTAGGCCTCGTCGTACATGGCCTGCAGCTTTACCAGGTGCTGGTAACGCTCCATGGCCGCTTCCTCGTTCTCCACGAAGAGTTGCTCGGCACGCTCGGGGAATTCGCGGGTCAGGCGGCTGTAACGAGCCTCGTTCATCAGGAATTCGCGATAGCCACCCGCCGGCTCCTTCGAGTCGAGGATGAACTTCTTGCCGGGCTCCGCCTCCGGGTTGAAGCGGAAGAGGTTCCAGTAGCCGCAATCGACTGCGCGCTTCATTTCCACCTGCGAGTTCTTCATGCCACCCTTGATGGAGTGCATCTCGCAGGGGCTGTAAGCGATGATGAGGGACGGACCGTCATAGGCCTCGGCCTCTTCAAGAGCCTTCAGGGTCTGCGCCTGCTTGGCGCCCATGGCGATCTGCGCCACGTACACGTAGCCGTAAGCCATGGCGATCTCGGCGAGGCTCTTCTTCTCAACCGTCTTGCCGGCAGCCGCGAACTGGGCGACCTGACCGATGTTGGAAGCCTTGGAAGCCTGGCCACCGGTGTTGGAGTACACCTCGGTGTCGAACACGAACACATTCACGTTCTCGCGGGAAGCGAGCACGTGGTCGAGTCCGCCGTAACCGATGTCGTACGCCCAACCGTCGCCGCCGAAGATCCAGAAGCTCTTCTTCGTCAGGTAATCCGTGTGGGCAAGGATGTCGTCAGCCAGAGGATTGCCCGCGAGCTTCTCGAGCTCGGCAACAAAGGCCGCAGCAGTCGTCTTGGACTCCTCGGCGTCGTTACGCGCATCAAGCCACGCCTGCGTCGCCTGCTTGAAGGCATCGCTCACGTCGCCTTCCATGAGGTCCATGGCCTTCTGGGCGAGCTCCTTCTGAACCGCCTCGTAGCCGAGCTTCATGCCCAGGCCGTGCTCGGCGTTGTCCTCGAACAGCGAGTTGTTCCACGCCGGGCCATGACCCTGCTTGTTCACGGTGTAAGGAGCGGTCGATGCCGGGTTGCCCCAAATGGAGGAGCAGCCGGTCGCGTTCGCGATATACATGCGGTCGCCGAAGAGCTGCGTGACGATCTTCGCGTAGGAGGTCTCGGCGCAGCCGGCGCAGGAGCCGGAGTACTCAAGCAGCGGCTGGGAGAACTGGCTGTCCTTCACGCTCGTGCCCGTGAGATACGGCTTGTCGGAAAGGTCGTTGACGCAGTAATCGTAGATGGGCTGCTTCGGCCATTCGCCTTCGGCCGGCACCATCTCGAGGGACTTCGAGGGGCAAGTGAGCACGCAGAGCTCGCAGCCCATGCAGTCCATCGGGGAAACCTGGAGGGTGTACTTCAGGTCGTGGCCCTTTGCCTTCGGGCCCTTGCACTCAAGCAGCTCGATGCCTTCCGGCGCGGCAGCCGCCTCTTCGGCGGTCAGCGCGAACGGACGAATGGTGGCATGCGGGCAAACAAACGCGCACTGGTTGCACTGGATGCACTTCTCGGGGTTCCACTTCGCCACGCTAACGGAAAGCGCGCGCTTCTCGTAGGCGGAAGCGCCGAGCTCCCACTGGCCATCGGCATGCTCCATGAAGGCGGACACGGGCAGGCGGTCGCCGTCCATGCGGCCCACGGGCATCATGATGTCGTTGACCATCTTCACGAGCTCCGGGCGACCCTTCAGCTCTTCGACCTTCGGCTCGTCGACCGCGTCGGCCCAAGCCGCCGGCACCTCGATCTTCGTGAAGGCGGTGGCTCCGATATCGATGGCCTTGTGGTTCATGTCCACGACGTCCTGGCCCTTCTTCAGGTAGGACTTCGTAGCCGCGTCCTTCATCAGGCCAATCGCCTGCTCCTGCGGCATGACATTCGCGAGCGCGAAGAATGCGGACTGCAGGATGGTGTTCGTGCGCTTGCCCATGCCGATCTCGATGGCAAGGTCAATGGCGTTGATGGTGTAAAGCTGGATGTTGTTCTTGGCGATGTAGCGCTTCGCCTCGGCGCCGAGGTGGCTCTCGAGCTCCTCGGGGGTCCACTGGCAGTTCACCATGAAGACGCCGCCCGGCTTCACGTCGTTCACCATGCGGAAGCCCTTCAGGATGTAGGAAGGGTTGTGGCAGGCGACGAAGTCGGCCTTGTTGATGTAGTACGAAGAGCGGATGGGCTCGTCGCCAAAGCGCAGGTGGGAAATGGTCACGCCACCCGTCTTCTTGGAGTCGTACTGGAAGTAGGCCTGCACGTACTTGTCGGTGTGGTCGCCGATGATCTTGACGGAGTTCTTGTTCGCGCCGACGGTGCCGTCGCCGCCGAGGCCCCAGAACTTGCATTCGATAGTGCCCTCGTTGGCGGTGTTCGGAACGTTCTCCTCCATCGGGAGGGAGAGGTTCGTCACGTCGTCGACGATGCCGATGGTGAATTCCGGCTTCGGTGCGTCCTTCGCGAGGTCGGTGAAGATCGAGAAGATGGCTGCCGGCGTGGTGTCCTTCGAACCGAGGCCGTAACGACCACGGGTGAGCACGATGTCATCCTTGCGATCGGACTGCAGGATGGCGGCGGCCACGTCCAGGTAGAGCGGCTCGCCTGCCGTGCCCGGCTCCTTCGTGCGGTCGAGCACCGCGAGCTTCTTGCAGCTTGCGGGGATGGCGGCAAGCACCTTCTCGTTCACGAAGGGGCGATACAGGCGCACCTTGATGAGGCCGACCTTCTCGCCATGGGCGTTCAGGTAGTCGACAACCTCCTCGATGGTGTCGCAAACCGAGCCCATCGCGACAACCACGCGGTCGGCGTCCGGAGCGCCGTAGTAGTTGAAGAGCTCGTAGTTGGTGCCGAGCTTCGCGTTGACCTGATGCATGTAGTCTTCAACGACAGCCGGCAGCTCAGCGTAGACGGTGTTGCACGCCTCGCGGTTCTGGAAGAAGATGTCGCCGTTCTCATGCGAGCCACGAGCATGCGGATGCTCAGGGTTCAGCGCATGGTTGCGGAAAGCGCGCACGGCGTCGAAGTCGCACATGTCGGCGAGGTCGGCGTAATCCCACACGGCAATCTTCTGGACCTCATGCGAGGTGCGGAAGCCATCGAAGAAGTTCAGGAACGGAACCTTGCCCTTGATGGCGGCAAGGTGGGCGACGGCGGAAAGGTCCATGACCTCCTGCACGTTGCCTTCGGCGAGCATTGCGAAACCGGTCTGGCGGCATGCCATGACGTCGGAATGGTCGCCGAAGATGTTCAGCGACTGGGTGGCAACGGTACGAGCGGATACATGGAAGACGCTCGGCAGCTGCTCAGCCGCGATCTTGTACATATTCGGAATCATGAGAAGCAGGCCCTGAGAGGCGGTATAGGTGGTCGTGAGAGCGCCTGCCACCAGCGAGCCGTGCACCGTGCCGGCTGCGCCACCTTCGGACTGCATTTCAACCACTTTCACGGTATCGCCGAAGATGTTCTTCTTGCCCTGCGCCGACCACTGGTCAACCAGATCGGCCATCGGGCTCGAAGGCGTGATGGGGTAAATGCCCGCCACTTCCGTGAACGCGTAAGAAACATACGCGGCGGCGTTGTTTCCGTCCATGGATTTCATTTGTCTCGTCATAGAACGTCTGCCCCTTTTCCTGTAAAGGATTCCAGCCATGCAAGCGACGCTTACGCCGTCAGCTTGCAGTCCTCCATCGGAAGCGGTCCCGATCCGCACCGTGAAAGAACATCCATCAATGATAGCAAGCAAACGTTCAAAGCCCCACATCGCATGCAATGCGAGCCACGGGCTTCGGTCAGCGGAGGAACAGGCGGCGGGCGGTAGCTATTTTCGCGTGAACGTAAGGAAGCAGCAACCGCGTAAACGCAGGAAGGCGGCGAGGCGCTGAAGCGGTTCTAACGCCACAGGGCCGAAGCATCGCGGGGCCGCCGAAGCACCCCTAACGCAGCGAGGTCGCCGAGGCGTCGCGTGCGAAGAGACGCGCAAGTGCCATCACGATCTCGGAGCAGGCGTGGGCGGCGCGGCGTTCGAAAATCGGATAGTCGAGGGCATCCGAGCCGTCGGCCTTATCGGATATCGCACGCACGATCACGAAAGGAACGTCGTTCAGCCAGCATGCCTGGGCGATGGCGGCGCCCTCCATCTCGCAGCAGCGCGCCTGGAAGGTCCGCGCGATGCGATCCTTTTCGGCAGCGTCGCGCACGAAGGAATCGCCGGTTGCCACGCGCCCCACCGCACAGCTCGCGCCCGCCTCCTGCGCGGCCTGCTGAACGGCGGCAATCAAGGCGTCGTCGGCGGGATAGGCTTCCATGCCGCTCCCCGGCACCTCGCCGGGCGCATAGCCAAAGTTGGTCGCATCGACATCGTGATGCACCACATCAAGCGACACGAGAATGTCGCCGATGTCGAGACGCGCATCAAGCGAGCCGGCAGCGCCCGTATTCACGACATGCGTCACGCCGAAGAGGTCGACAAGCGATTGCACGCACGCGGCAGCGTGCACTTTTCCCACGCCGCAGCGCACCACGACCACGGGAAGCCCGAAGAGCGTCCCTTCAGTGAAATCCATCCGCGCATGACGGGTCACGCGCGCGTCTTCCACCTGGGCGACAAGCCGCTCGACTTCCACATCCATCGCGCCGATGATTCCAAGTTTCATGAAGGTTTTCCTTTCCTGTGCCGCGGTCGCAGGCGCCAAATGTCGGAGCGGCCGCTCATGCGCCAGCGCCACGCGTTTCGAGCACCAGCGCCGGGGCGGCGCGCAAGTCGCTTGAGAGCCGTCTCAAACGCCAGAACGGTCGCTCACGCAACCGCACCGCACACCAAATGACGGAGCGGCAGTTCGCGCGTCCACTCCAAGTGGCCAAGCTTTACGCCGGATAGTTCGTGTGTGCCTCGTCGAGCTGATAGAGGGTGTTTTCCAGAAAACGGCGCGCCCACCACTGGGCACCCGGAAGGCTCGAATCATGCCAATTGCCGCAATCGCGCGGCGCGGCACCCGGCACCTCTCCTTCGTAATCGCGAATGAATTCATACAGGCGCACGAGAAGCTCCTTCACATCCGCTGGCGCGTATTCCCCGAAAAGCAGCAGGTAAAAGCCCGTGCGGCAGCCCATCGGCCCGAAATACACCGTGCGCGCGCCCCATTCAGGATCGTTGCGCAGGAAGCTCGCGCCCAGATGCTCGAGCGCATGCACCGCGTCGGTGTCCATCACCGGCTCGCGATTGGGCGCGGTCATGCGCACATCGAAGCTCGTCACCACGCAATCGGTTTGCGGGTCGCGGTCGACGCGCGATACATATACGCCTGGCTCGAGACGCAGATGGTCAACGGTGAAGCTGGCGATTTTCTCCATGGGGCGGCTCCTGTCCTGTCATATGCATTCCCACCGGCGATGCCGGCGTTCCCATTCTAGCGACAATATTCCCGGGCGAAGCCGGCCATACGCTATACTCCCGCCTATGTCCTCTTCACTTGCTCAAATAGTCTACATTCTGGTCGCGGCGCTCTGCTTTGTGCCCGCGATCGTTTTTCACGAGGTCGCGCACGGCCTGATGGCGAATGCGCTTGGCGACCCCACCGCGAAACGCGCGGGCCGCCTCTCGCTCAATCCGCTGCGGCATATCGACACCTTCGGCACGGTGGTCCTGCCGCTTCTGATGGCAATGATGGGCGGTCCCGTGTTCGGCTACGCGAAGCCGGTTCCCTATAATCCCGCGAATCTGAAGGACCCGCGCAAAGGCGATGTGATGGTCGGCCTGGCGGGACCCGCGGCGAACCTGCTGATGGCACTCATTGGCGCGGCGCTTCTATGGCTGTTGTTGCCGCTGGCGCGCACAATCCTGGCGATAGGCGATACCGGCATCTTCTACTGGTTCTATCTCTATTTCCTGCCGCAGTTCGTCGTGATCAACCTCTACCTGATGTTCTTCAACCTGCTGCCCATTCCGCCGCTTGACGGCTCGTCGATTCTCGCGGTGCTGCTGCCCGCGAAACACCTGGGCGCCTATTATTCCGTGCAGCGCTACGCGATGCCCATTTTCCTCATCGTCGCATTCGTGCTGCCCTCCGCCACCGGCATCAATCCCTTCGCGTGGTATCTGAATATCACCGCGGGAAATCTCGCGACATTGATAATGCCGTTTTAGGGCGCGGAACAAGGTCGCGGGCGGACGTAGCCGAGTCGCGGGCAAACATGGTCGAAACGCGCATCCCGAATTCCTGCGCACGTCACAAACATACAAACGCAGCCCAACGCGACGGCAGACCGCATGCGAATGCAAACGTGAGCGAGCGCCCCTACTCCCCCGCCTGCATATGCGCGCGCGGATGGGCGCGGAAGTACTCCTCCTGCAAATGTGCGCGTTCGACGTGGGTATACACCTGCGTCGTCGAGATGTCGGCATGACCGAGCATCTCCTGAATGGCACGCAAATCGGCTCCACCCTCGAGCAGATGGGTCGCGAACGAATGACGTAAAGTGTGCGGATGCAGATTCTCCACCCCGATGGCGCGTCCCGCCCGTGCCACCAGCGTATGCACGCTCTGACGCGTCAAGCGCCCGCCGCGCGCGTTCAGAAACACCGCCGTTGCCTGGCGCGTGTCGGACCCAAGGAAATTGGGGCGCGCTTCTTCCAGATACCTCTGCAGCCAATGCAGCGCCATGCCCGATATCGGCACCATGCGTTGCTTGTTTCCCTTGCCAATGACCGAGAGAAGGCCGTCTTCAAAACGCAAGTCGGCAAGGTCGAGCCCCACCAGCTCGCTCACGCGCAGACCGCAGCCGTACAGCACCTCGAGAATCGCCCGGTTACGCAGGGCAATGTCACCCTTCCAAAGCGTTGCAACCTGTTCCATCAGCGCATCCACCTGCTCGATGGAAAGCACATCAGGCAGATGCTGCTCCCGCTTCGGCAGCGGAAGGCGCGCAGTCGGATCGCTCTGGCATATTCCCTCCCGCGCAAGAAACTTATGGAAACCCTTGAGCATCGACACGCGACGATGGATGGTCGCGGCCGAATAGCGTCCGCCCTCGTCGTCGATTTCGCGCGTGACGAGATTCTCCTCGTAAGCCGCCACGTCTTCGCGGGCGACCTGCGCCATCTCAGGAATGCCCCTCTGCTCAAGAAACGCAAGGTAGTCGTCGAGGTCGGCACGGTACGCCTTGATAGTGAGAGGCGACGCGGCACGCTCGACCGAAAGATAGAAGAGGTATTCCCTGCCCGCGTTTTCCAATGCCGTATTCATGCCCCCAGTATACGGCATGCGGAAAGGGGCGCGTTCGCACGGTTTGCCCGCCCCCAACTCGTCCACAGCCGAATATGTGAAGTTCCAAAAAATCAAACACGTGCGCAAACGCAGGGAACTGAATGCTAAATTGTACGTACGCGCGAAGGCGAACAATTCCGTCTTCGTCTCGAATCAAATTCGCAAACAAACAAGGGGGTATCAACCTATGAAACAGACGCGAGATTTCTCGGAGAATCCGGGGAGGCGGAATCGGTATGCGCTGGCCATTTCGGCCATGCTCGCCATGAGCATCACCGCGGGCGCCGCCATGGCAACGCCCGCCTACGCCGACGAGGGCGCTGCCGGACAGGCGAACGCGACCCAAACGCTCGAGCAGCCGGCAACGCCGGCGGCGGAAGAGCCGGAAAACGCCGCCGCAAGTGCACCCGCTTCCGAAACTCCGGCAAGTGACGCAGGCAGCAACAGCGAGCCGGCGGCCACCGGAAGCGAAAGCGGCTCTACCGATGCCGCAAACGCCAATGGAGCCAGCTTGGGCAACAGCGCCAACAACATTGCGACCGCTCAAGCAAACGCTCTCAACAAGGTGCTGAACACCAATTCAAAGGCCACGTACAAGACGCTCAGTGATGCCATCCTCGAAGCGAATGACGGCGACACACTGCAAGTGGATGGTGAAATCGAGGAGCAGAGTGACTCATACGTCAAGAAGAAGAAGCTCACCATTGTCGGCACCAAGGGCAGTGTCGTCAACCTGGGCAACTGCTCGATAAATGTGTACAACGGTGGCGACCTCACGCTTGGCGATGGCGACACGACGACAAAGGGCCTGACGTTCGTCATCGGGAATAACGCCATCCCCATTCAGGTGGCGGGGAATGGAACGCTCACCTTGAAAGACGGCGCTACTCTCGAGTCTCCGGCGAGCAACAAAAACGGCTTTGCCTTGCTTTTCGGCTATGCTGACACCATGGACTTAGGGAATGCCGTCTTCCATGGCGAGGGCGGTGCCATCAAAAACGGCCTGCTCTACTTCGATTCCCATAGCACGGGCTCAACCATCACCGGCGGCACCTATGACAACAGCAATGGGGATTTTGCAATCGGCGTTAATTCCGAGGCGCAAATCAAAGAGATTTCAGGGGGCATATTCACCGCGCGGCTTGTCGCTCTTTTCAACTGCGGCACAATTGGCAGCATCAGCGGCGGCACTTTTACCGCAACCGACAAAATCGCAAGCGAGAGCCGAACATGGGTGAACGTTGAACGGCCAAGTGGCCTTACCAACCTCGGCACAATCGACTGCATCAGCGGCGGTACCTTTGTGGGTGGAGGCTCAGACCAAAAGAGCGCGATGGATACGACCGGATACGAAGGTGATCTCGAAAGCGAAGGCAAGGCCGACAGCCTGGCATGTGGCCTGAGCAACGGCTTGGTTGACGAAAAACACTGGTTTGCCGATTATCCCAGCGTCATCAAGCAAATCACCGGCGGAAGCTTCACGGGAACAGGCTACGGCATCTACAATGCCTTTGGCTGCGCAGAGACAGTAGATGAATCAACGGGCGCTACCGAATGCTCGGTTCTCGTTACACCCATCAAGGCCATAAGCGGCATAACCGCGAAGGGAGCCCTCTACGACGGCCTTCTCAACTGCGGCTCCATCGAGACCATCGCGAACTCGACCTTCGTGGGTGGCACTACCGGCGTTTACAACGCGAAGGACGGCGTTATCGACACGCTTGTTTCGGGAACTTACTACGGATACGGCAATCCTCCCAAGTACGAGTACGGCACCGGCTATCTGAATGCGTCAAATACCCCGACCAAGATTGAGCCGGACATCACGGGCAAAAACGGCATTGGCCGCTATTGGGGCGGACAGAATTTCGACACCACGGGTGAGGAATTCGAAGATGTGCCCGTCGGCGACGGCACGAGTGTCCACAACCTGATGACCTACGCTATCAAGGGCAAAGTCGTTCTTCCCGCTGGCTATCATCTCACGACAGCCAGCGAAGCCCTGCTTCCCAGCAGTCGCGCCGAGGAAGACGGTTTCAACGGAAACACCTTCCGCTACCTGACGAATCCCCTTGTACCGGACTCCGATGATGCCGACGATTCCGACAAGGACAAGCCGGCAAGCGACGATGAGCAGGCCGACACCGACAAGAGCAGCGAAACCAATAAGGTCGCAAAGCAGACAAAGGCCGATGCCACCACCAGCGCAGCGGCTGAGAACGTCATCCCCAAGACCGGCGACTCCGCGCTGCCCTTCGGCATCGCTGGCCTTGCGGTCGCCTCGCTGCTGGTGTGCCTCGCCGCCCGTCTCAAGAGGCGCAAAGCCTAATCGCCTTCAGGCAGTCGACTTGTTCAGCGACTGCCACGGATAAGCGCCGGGCTCTCCTTTCTCCCGGCTCGGAAAAGGCTCCCGTTCACCACGGGAGCCTTTTCATGTCACCCCCTCCATGCGGCGCGTTCCGCGTCACGCAGCCCGCTTTCAACAGCAGCAAACCCGCAATTGTGGAGAGCCTCCCCTTCTTCATTTCAACGAGGTTTCGCCTTCTCTCCCCCGCCTATCGGAATCCTTCGCGCGTGTAGAATCAATTTACGTTGTTGAAGCTGAAGATGGCTTCCGGCGTGCCGGAGCTCTTCAGGCACGCGTGAAGGAATTACCGTATGGCTAAACACATTTTCGTTACGGGCGGCGTCGTTTCCTCTCTGGGCAAGGGCATCACCGCAGCTTCGCTTGGGCATTTGCTGAAAGCGCGCGGCTACAAGGTGACCATGCAGAAGATGGATCCTTACTTGAATGTCGACCCCGGCACCATGAGCCCCTTCCAGCATGGCGAGGTTTTCGTGACGGAGGACGGCCACGAAGGCGACCTCGACTTGGGCCATTACGAGCGCTTTATCGACGAGAACCTCTCGCGCGAATCCAACTTCACCCAAGGCGCCATCTACCAGACGCTCGTGTCGCGTGAACGCCGCGGCGACTTCCTCGGCGGCACCGTGCAGGTAATCCCCCACGTGACCGACGCCATCAAGGAGCGCGTCCTGCGCGCCGCTTCGCAAACGGGCGCCCATATCGTCATCTCGGAGATTGGCGGCACCATCGGCGACATCGAAGGCCAGCCCTTCATCGAGGCGGTTCGCCAGCTGCGCCACGAGCTCGGCGCGGACAACGTCGTGTTTGTCCACGTGAGCCTCGTGCCGTATATCGCCGCCGCTCACGAAGTGAAAACGAAGCCCACGCAGCATTCCGTCAAGGAAATGCGCTCGATGGGCGTGCAGCCCGACTTCATCGTCTGCCGCAGCGACCACGAGGTCGACGAGAAGGTGCGTGCGAAGATCGCCCTCTTCTGCGACGTAAAGCCGGAAGCGGTGTTCTCATGCATCGACGCGTCGAGCATCTACGAGGTGCCAACCGCCCTGTACGAGCAGGGTTTCGACGCGCGCGTTCTTGAGCGCCTGAAGCTTCCGCTGCCCGAGGCGAACCTCACGCCGCTGCACAGCTTCCTCGAGCGTCGCGCACAGTGCACACGCCCGGTGCGCATTGGCGTCGTCGGCAAGTACGTGAGCCTGCCCGATGCCTACCTTTCGGTTATCGAAGCGCTCGGTCATGCGGGCGTCGCGAATGGCGTGAAAGCCGATGTGCGCCTGATCGACGGCGAGGAGATCACCGACGAGAATGTGGACGAAGAGCTTTCCGAATTGGATGGCATTCTTGTTCCGGGCGGTTTTGGCGTACGCGCTTTCGAGGGAAAGATGCGCGCGGTGCGCTACGCTCGCGAAAACAATATCCCCTTCCTGGGCATCTGCCTGGGCCTTCAGGCCGCTGTCTGCGAATTCGCTCGCAACGTCGTGGGACTGAAAGGCGCCACTTCGACCGAATTCGACCCCGACGCGGAATACCCGCTCATCGACCTCATGCCCGAGCAGGAGGATATCGAAGACAAGGGCGGCACGATGCGTCTGGGCGCCTACCCCTGCCGCATCCAGCCGGGCACCAAGGCCTATGAGGCCTATGGCAAGGAGCTTGTCTACGAGCGTCATCGCCATCGCTACGAGGTGAACAACGCCTACCGCGAGCAGCTGCAGGCAGCCGGCCTCGTGCTTTCGGGTACAAGCCCCGACAATCGTCTTGTCGAGATGGTCGAGCTTCCCGATCATCCGTGGTTCGTCGCAAGCCAGGGTCATCCGGAGTTCAAGAGCCGTCCTACGAACCCGCATCCGCTTTTCGTCGCCTTCGTGGCCGCTGCGGCTGCCGGTAGCGAAACCGCAAACAGCGAGACGCTGGAAGAGCCCGCGGAAGAATAAAGCAATCACCGAGACGCGCGGTTAAACGGCGCGTCCATTCAGGACGAAACGCATCAGGCGCGGCCAATGACCGCGCCTGATTTCGTTTCGAGTGGTTTATTGGGCGTGTCGCATAGCCGCGCCCGCGGCCTTTAATTCATGCTCAAAAGAGCCCTGTCTTCGCTGGTCAGCGTGTCTTCGACATTAAGTCGAGCATAAGGCGCCACCGCCCGCAAAGCGGCATCGCGCGCCTCGCGCACATTCTCCGGCTCCTTCAGAATGAAGCGCATCTTCACCCAGGCGCCGTACTCGCCCATCTGCGTCACGAGCATCCAGGGATTCTTCTCCAGCGGTGCGATCTTCTCCACCGCCAGACGCGCCTTCTCTTCCATCACGCGCAGAAGCTTATCGAGGTCGCGACCGTCATTCGCAACGACAATCGTGGCAGTCACCAGGCTCGGCGGGCGAATCTGCGCGATGTCGTTCGCGTTAATGACCGAATTCGGAATGATGTGCGCGATGCCCTCGAAATCGATCACCACGGTCTGTCGCCACGAAACGTCATGGACGATTCCCTCGACGCTTCCCACGATGATATGGTCGCCCGGCTGCACAATGCGCAGAAGCGTCACCTGCAAGCCGCCGATGAAGTTCTTGATGGTGTCCTGCAAGCCGAGGGACAAGGCGATGCCTCCAACGCCGAGAGCGGCGATCAGGGCATTCACATCGACCTTGAAGCAGATTGACAGGATCAGCCCGAGACCCAAGCACCAAATGGCGATACGGGCAATATTCACCAGAATGGAGCTCGACGGCAGCGGCACGCCATCAAGCTGCACCACATGGCGAATGGTCTTCACGCACATGTGGGCGACAATCGCCGTTCCCACAAGCAGGCAGGCGCCCAGAATGAAGTTGTGAAGCATGCCGCCGCTCGCGTAGCTTTGCAGCGAATTGTAAAGGGCGTTGAAATCCATACGACACCGCGCCCTACAGGAAGGCCTTGGCGGCATACGAGTAGAAGCCGTCGTAGCGATAGCGAAGCAGGATGGTAGGATGTTCACCCGTGCGTACCTGGAAACGATTGGCCGCCGCGCCCTGAGGCAAAAGCGTGCCATCGATGAAATGACTGGCCGCGCGCGTGCCGTCGTCGTGCGAAAGCGTGATGGTGATCGTCTCACCCACACCCGTCACAGCAGCGCGCGAGCGGAGTGAATGAGGAGCAAGCGGAACCATCACCATGCCACGGTGAGCAGGGGAAACAACCGGACCACCCGCCGAAAGCGCATAGGCCGTCGAACCGGTGGCGCTTGCGAGCACCACGCCGTCACCGCGAATGCGCATGAACGGGTCGCCATTCACCGCCACGCCAAGATCGACCATGCTTCCCAGGTTTCCTCGCGTGATCGCGAGCTCATTCAGCGCGAAATACGAGGCAAGATGGCGCACCTTGTCCTCTTCGTCATCGACGGAGTAGAGGTAGCCGGCATCGATATGCAGGTTCGCGCGCTCTTCACGCACCACATCGCCGGAAAGGGCCGCGTCGACAACCCGCACAACGCCATCCTCGCCAGGATTCGAAAGAAAGCCCAGGTGGCCGAAGTTGACGCCCACGATGGGCACGCCGGAATCGCCCACCATGCGCGCGGCGCGCAGCACCGTTCCGTCGCCGCCAAGCACCACCACCATATCGAGGGTGTGCTTGCCCGCCTCGTCGATAAACAGAAGGCCGTCCGAATCGTCCTCGTTATCGACCGGCGTCTGTGGAAGACGGGGCAAATCGAAGGAATCGCTCGTGCTGAAACCGATATTGTGCGCCTTGCAATACGAGACAAGCTCGCTCGATGCTGCCATGGCGCCGGCATTGGAATTGTTGCGAACAATGAGGATATGCATGTGTGCCACCTGTCCATTTGCTAAGATTCTCGAACATTATACCCACGAAGAATTCCGGAAAGCGGCATGCCAGCACCTTCTAGAAGAAAGCCATCCGATATCGCACGGCGAACGGCAGAGAAGAATGCCGAACAGCACGCCCCATCGACAGAGATAGATTCCGGCGTTCAGAAATCAGCGGCTCTTATCAGCGCGTGCGTTCTTCTCTCGCGCATCACCGGCTTCTTCCGCACCTGGACTATGGCTTTCGCGATGGGATCCACGCTGCTGGCGAGCTCCTATCAAGTGGCGAACAACCTGCCCACCATGCTTTACGACATGGTCATCGGCGGCATGCTTGTCACGGCTTTCCTACCCGTCTATGTATCGGCGAAGAAACGTCTGGGCAACGAGGGCGGCAACGAGTACGCGAGCAATCTGCTCACGCTCACGATTCTTTTCGTCGGCGCCGTCAGCATCATCTGCAGCATATGCGCGCCGCAGCTCATCTACACGCAGAGCTTCCTTTCCGACCAGTCGACGATGCAGACGAGCGTTTTCTTCTTCCGCTTCTTCGCCTTCCAGATTCTGCTCTATGCCGCCGGCTCCATCGTATCCGGCCTGCTCAACGCGCACCGCGACTTCCTCTGGTCGTCCATCGCGCCGGTCTTCAACAACATCATCGTCATCATCACCTTTGTGGCCTACGCCATCGTGGCGCCGTCGAACCCGGACCTCGCCCTGTGGATCATCGCGATTGGCAATCCGCTCGGCGTGGCGGTGCAGCTCGCGATTCAGCTGCCCGCACTCGCGCGCAACGGCATCCATATCCGCCCGCGCATCAATCTGCACGACCCCGCCTTGAAGGAGACGCTCTCCATTGGCATCCCGGCGGTCATCGTCATGGTGACCTCGTTCATGGTGGTTTCGGTACAGAACGCCGCCGCGTATGGCGTCGCGGACAACGGCCCGTCCATCATCTCCTACGCGCGCCTGTGGTTCACCCTCCCCTACGCCTTCCTGGCCGTGCCTATCACGACCACGATGTTCACCGAGCTCTCCGAGCTGTTCGCAAACGACAACCGCAAGGGCTTCCAATCGGCCGTAATCGCGGGATGCAAGCAAATCCTTTTCCTCACGATTCCCTTCGCGCTTTTCCTCATGGTGTTCGCCTACCCGCTCGTGAACCTCTATCACGCGGGCGCATTCACCGCGGACCACGTGGACGGCGTGGCGACCTACCTCATCGCCGTCGCAGTGAGCCTGCCTTTCTATGGCGTGAACACCTATCTGCAGAAGACCTTCTCGGCAATGCGCGCGCTCAAGCGCTATGCCGTCTACAACGTCATCTGCACCGCGCTGCAGATTGCCTTCACGCTGATCATCGCCACCAACCCGGCGCTCGATTGGCATCTCCGTATGGCGGTCATCGCCTTTGGCGACACGCTGTTCTTCGCGACAAGCGATATCATGTGCGCGCTCTATCTGCGTAAACGTTTCCATGGTGCAGGCGCTAACTCGAACCGCCGTCCCCGTGCGAAGCGCGCTTCCGGTGTGAACGATGAAGCCAATATGGGAATCGCCGCCATCGTGAAGTCGTCCCTGAACGGACTCGTGTGCGGTGCCGCGGGCGCCCTCGTGGGCCTTCTCCTTCTGAATGCCCTGAACGCGCTCATGCCGTTCGCGGGAAGCATCGCCCTGAGCTTCATCTACGTCGTCGTCGCCGGCATCGCCGCGGTTGCCGTAAGCTTCGGCATCGCGTGGGTGCGCCACATTGACGACGCCGAGCCCATCTTCAATATCATCAACAGCATCAGCGTGCGGTTGATACGGAAGAAGTAAGGCGCGCTAAGCGAAGCACACGACGCATATCAGCGCGGCGAGCAACAAGCATGCTCCTTCGCGCCAACCGAAATGCCCCGTATACAGAGTCGCGCGTTTGGGCGCGATTGAAAAGCCGCGGGCAAGAAACGCATCCGCCATGCAATCGGCATGGGAAAACGAACTGCGGAAAAGCGGCGCGAACAGACGCGCATAGGCGCGCGCACGCGTGACAAGCGAACCCTCGAATTCCGCGCCGCGTGCCATCTGGGCCGCTCGCAAACCACGGAACTCACGAACGAGCACGGGAAGAAAGCCGAGCGTCACGGAAAGCGAAAGGATGAACGCGTCGGTACGCAGACCCAAAGCGCCCAGCGGACGAAGCAGCCATTCAAGCGTGAAAACGAGTTCCTCCGCGCGTGTGCAGCGCATGAATGAAACGCTTGCGAGCACGAGGGCAAGCAGGCACACCACCATGCGCGCGGATGTTACAAGCGCCTCGACAGTCACGCTCACGCCGCCCAGGCGCGCAAGAAGCGTCCCTTCCGGATAGGCAAGCACCTGCAGCACCACGGTGAACACCACGATGGGAAATAGCGGCACGAGTACCCCGCGAACCGCGGATCGCGGAAGTCGCACCATCAAGGAAAGGCAGAGCGCCAGGCCGAAACACACGCCTAGCGATAGCGCGTCTCGCGCATGCAGTGTCGCCACCATGAAGGCAATTAGGAAAACGAGCTTCACCCGCGCGTCGATTCCCGCGATTCCCGCAAAGCAATTCCGCCCCATGATCAGGCGCTCCTCAGAACGCGAATCGCCTGCTGCGCCGCCCAGCCGGTCACGGCGCCGGTGAGCACGGCGGCAATCAGAAGCACGGGCAGCGCGTACCACACGAGCTCCGTTCCCAGAATGAGCGAGGCCACCGCGAGCTGTCCGACGTTATGGAGCATGGCGCCCACAATGGCGATAAGCACAACGGAAAGGCCCGGAATGCGCGAAAGGGCAATCATTCCCCCGCAGGCCAGGAGCGTTCCGCCCGCGGAATAGAGCATCATGAGCGGATTGCCAAAGAGGAATCCAGCGGCCAGCACTTTTACCACGGCGACAAGCAACGCGCTCTTCACATCAAGAAGCATGAGTGCGCAAAGCACCGCAATATTTCCCAAACCGAGCTTGACGCCCGGCACCGGCACGGGAAGCGGAATGAAAGTTTCGATATAACCTAGTACAAGGGCGAGGGCGGAAAGCGAGCCCACTCGCGCCCACCGTTGCGCCTCATCTCTCGTAAGCGCCCGTGCGGGCGTCATCTTGCTAGCGGGCAACGACATCAAAGTCGTCCGTTTCCGAAGAGCCGTTAACGGCGCTCTCGTCCATCTGCCCGCCTTCGTCACCGGCTGAAACAATCTCTATCCAGAGCTTGTGCGGCAGACAAATGATCTGCTTGCCCGGCGCGCCGATCTTCCCCTGACGCATGCAATCGTGATTGTCGCAGTCGGCCGCGGAAACATACACCGCGCCGTCCTTCACTTCCACGACATTCGTTCCCAGGCTCGTCTCCACCGTCGTGGTGGAATCCTCGGACAAGGACAGCTCGTGGACATTCCCATCGCCATCATGCACAAGAACGCGGTCCCCGCCGTCAGACGCATTGTCCCCATCAGACGCATCGCCCATCAGCCCGGGGAGTGCGAAAACGGCGCAGGCGAGCAGCACCGCAAAGGCGCAGGCAAGTCCCACAATGACGTTCGCCCGTGTCGCCGCCATACTAGGCAAGCTCCGCCGCGCAGCCGCTTGTTTGCGTTATCGCGCCATCCGCATCCACCAGAAAGCCCTCTATCCCATCCTTTGCCTCAAGCCAGGAGAGCGCGTCCGCCGCACCCATCATGAAAAGCGGCTTGGTGTAGCCATCGCCGTCGAGCGACGCTTCGGAGAACACCGTCGCGCTCACAAGGTCGGTCTCCACCGGATATCCCGTTTTCGGATCGAGAATATGCCAGTACCGCTTGCCGTCCGCTTCGAAGGCGCGCTCGTAAAGACCGCTGGTCACCGCCGATGTTCCTTCGGAATACACCGCCGCGATCACCGTTCCCTCCTCGCTGTTCGGATCCTGTATGCCCACATGCCACGCCGTGCCATCGGGTCGACAGCCCACGGTTTTCACGTTGCCGCCCAAATTCACGAAGCCACTCGTCACGCCCGACTGCGCCATCATCTGGCACAGATCGTCGGCGATGTAGCCCTTCGCGATGCCGCCCAAATCGAGCTTAGCCGCCGCGTCGTCAAGCGCCACCTTCGTTCCATCGACGGTGACAAGGCGGTAATCGACATGCTTTATCGCTTCCTCAAGAGCCGCCGCATCCGGCACGACGCCCTTCTTGAAATCCCACAGCTCGGAAACTGCACCGATGGTGATATCGAAACGGCCATCGGATTCCGCGCAGTAGTCAAGCGCCTTCACGATGATGTCAGCCGTTTCGGCCGCAACCTCAACCGAGCTGCCTCCCGCCGCGTTTATGCGTCCGATATCGCTCGTTTCGATCGTGCGCGAGAATATCGACTCGAAGTAGTTGCAACGCTCCTCGAGGGCATCCATCATCTCGTCGGTCGCCGACGCCTTCAGGCTCACCACCGTGTCGAAAGCGAACACGACCCGCTCACGCTGTTCGGAATCGGCGCCATTCGCCACGGTCGGAGCGAGCGAGGTGGCCCCACCCTGAGATGTCGCATCGCTGGCGCTACCTGACGCACCGCCACTTGACGTGTTGCCATCAGCCACGCCATTCCCATTGCCGAAAACGCCCGAGCAGCCAAACAGGGGAAAGGCGGCAAAGCCAAGACCCGCCGCAAGCCCCAGACGGACAAAACGCCGTCGTGTCAGACATGTTCCCTTAAGGTCGGCCATATCGCTGATTCGCATCTCTTTCATCATGATGTCGCTCGCCACAGTCGTCGGCGGCATCCCGCGACCGGCTTTCTTCCTACACGGGACGCTCGTGGTCGGGCTCGGTCGTGAGCACAATCGGGCCTTCCGGCGTAATTGCCACCGACTTCTCGAAATGAGCGCTCCACGAACCATCGCGGGCGGTAATCAGCCAGCCGTCATCCCAGAAGCGAATCTTGCGGCTACCCAAATTGAACATCGGCTCGATAGCCAGGCACATGCCCACCTCAAGCTTCATTCCGAAATGCTTATGCCCGTAATTGGGAACGTTCGGCTCCTCGTGCATGTCGCGCCCGATGCCATGGCCCACCAGCTCACGCACCACACCGTAATGGTGCTTGTTCGCCAGATGCTCCACCGCCGCGCCAATGTCGCCCAGATGATTTCCCGCGCGCGCCGCGGAAATGCCATTCCACATGCTCTTTTCGGTCACGTCGAGCAGCTCGCGCACCTCGGGGCGAATCTTTCCCACCGGATAGGTCCACGCGTTATCGCCGTACCAGCCATCCACTATCGCGCCCGTGTCGATGGAGATGATATCCCCCTCGTGGAGAATCTTCTTCTTCGAGGGAATGCCGTGCACGATCTCCTCGTTCACCGACGCGCAGATGCTTCCCGGAAAGCCGCCGTAGCCCTTGAATCCGGGAATCGCGCCCTCTTCCTTGAACAGGCGCTCGGCCATCGCATCAAGCTCGGCTGTGCTAATACCCGGCTCCACCGCCGCGCCCACCAGACGCAACACCTTCGCGCTAATGCGTCCCGCTTCCTTGAGCGCTTCGATCTCCGCCGGCGATTTCAATTCCACCATGGCCTCTGGCCTCCTTCGTTGTTTCGCACAGAGTATACCCGCATGCGGGTTTCATGACCGTTTGTAAACGGGAATGTGATGATTCCCAAGGTTACGCGCCACGGCAGCGGATTGGGATTTCCGTGCCCTAAAATAACAATATATGTTGTGGTAGGAGGTGTCGTGAGCAAGATATTCCGCGTGTTCTGGCGTGATATCAAACGTCTTGCCAAGACTCCTGCCGCATGGATCGTCGCGCTTTTCCTTATCGTGCTGCCCTCGCTCTACGCATGGGTCAACGTCTACGGATTCTGGAACCCCTATGAGAACACGGGCAATCTGCGTGTCTGCGTCGTGAACGACGACGAAGGCTGCACAAGCGATTCCTTGGGCGAAGTGAAGCTTGGCGACAGCATCATCGAGACCCTGGAAGACAACGACCAGATGGACTGGGTCTTTGTCGACAAGGACGAGGCGCTTGACGAAATCGCATCGGGCGAGGCCTACGCCGCTTTCGTCATCCCCTCCGATTTCAGCTCCAATATCGCCTCGATTCTCACCGGCGACATCAAAGAGGCCAAAATCGACTACTACGTGAACGAGAAGACCGGCCCGGTCGCGCCGAAGATCACCGACGCGGGAGCCACGGAGCTCGATTCGACTATCAACAGCACCTTCGTTTCCGAGGTCAGCGCTGTTGTCAGCGAAGAGCTCGACGAAAAGACGAGCGACCTGGAAACGGCGATTAGCACCGGCAAATCGAAGGCAAGCGCGCAGGTGGATTCGGCGATAAACGCGCTTAAGGAATCCCAGGACACGCTGAAGGGCTTCGAGGATTCAATCGACGGCGCAAAGAGCAAGACGAAAAAGGCACGAAACGCGCTCCAAACCGGCAAGCAGGCCCTCGTCGTTCTCTCCGACGACTTGGAAAAGAGCGCCACCTTGGCGGCGACCGCGAACAGCTCCGCCACCACGATCGCCCATTCGCTTGACAGCGCTTTCACCAACGGCTCTTCGGCGCTTTCCCTCGCCCTCGTCAAATCGAATGCGACAATCGGCTCCGCCGCGGGAAAGATCACCAGCGCGAAAGGCTCGGTCGATAGCGCCACCAAGCAGATAGACGAGATTGTCGATTCGCAAAAGCAGACCATCGAACAGTTGCAGAGCATCATCGATCTGCTTCCCGAAGGCGACACGCGCGACAAGCTTCAAAGCGCCCTCGACAAGGCCACCCAGGTGAATAACGAGACGGCGCAATTCTCAAGCGACCTCTCCACGCTCGCGAAGGATATCGATGACACCGCTACGCAAATCGCGAACGCGTCGGATACCCTGACGAAGGCGACGCAGGAGAGCCTCGATATCGCGAACGGGTACCGCAACAGCCTCAACGACGATACCCTCCCCACCATCAGCGAGAACATCGTCTCTCTCACCAAGACGACCTATTCCCTTGCCTCCACCATCAGCAAGCAAACGGCACTCTGCGACCAGGCAAGCGCGACGCTCAAGCAGCTTGAAACGGCTTTGACGCAATCCTCGAAAGCGCTCAGCTCCACCCGCGAGCTCCTCTCGAGCGCCACGGATAGCCTTTCCTCGCTGCGCGCCGACCTTGGCGCGCTGGGCATGTCGAGCACACTCAGCTCGCTTAACGGCGAGATTGACTCCAAGCAGGTCGCGTCGTTCATGCTTTCCCCCACCACCGTGAAGACCGAACAGCTTTACCCGCTGAACTCTTTCGGTTCGGCAATGGCTCCCCTCTTCATCAATCTGACCCTGTGGATTGGCGTGTTCATGCTCATGGTCATCATGCGCCTTGAGGTTGATGACGAAGGGCTGCGCAACACCTCGATCACGCAGCGCTATCTGGGCCGTCAATTGCTCCTGGGGCTGATGGCGATCGCCCAGGCAATCGTCTGCTGCGCCGGCTGTCTTGCCATCGGCGTCGAGGTGCAGAACGCGGCGCTTTTCGTGCTCACCGCCGCCATCGCATCGGCGACCTATCTCGCCATCCAATTCGCGCTTTCCTCCATCTTCCAGCATGTGGGCAAGGCGCTCTGCGTCATCCTCGTGTTCATTCAGATCCCGGGCGCTACCGGCCTCTACCCCATCGAGATGACGACCGAATTCTTCCGCACCGTCTATCCGGTTTTCCCCTTCACCTACGGCATCAACGCGATTCGCGAAACCGTTTTCGGCTTCTATGGGAACAACTGGATAAACGATATCGCGGTCCTTTGCGGCTTCCTGGTGGCCTTCACGCTCATTGGCGTTCTTGGCCGCACACCGACCGCAAACCTCAACCGTCTGTTCGCGCGACAGCTCGAAAAGGGCGACCTCATCAACGTGGAAGAGGTCCATCTGCCCGACCGCCGTTACCGCCTCTCGCAACTCGTGAGCGTCATCGCCTCGCATGACGAATACCGCCACGAAATCGAATATCGGACGAGTCGCTTCCTGAGAATCTATCCGCGACTTAAATATGTCGGCATCTTCCTCGGCATTGGCGTCCCGATTGTCGTGACGCCGCTTTTGGTGAACGCCGGCTTCGACAAGGTCATCATTCTGACTTCGTGGCTCATCTGGCTCGCGATTGTCATCGGCTTCCTTATCGTCGTGGAATACGTTCTCGACAACATGCTTCATCAGGTCTCGCTTTCCAATTTCTCGGATAGCGAGATCGGGGAAATCTACTCCCGAAGAAACAAGGGCAAGCGAAAGTTCTGGAAGGCGCCCCGTCATTCAACCATGCCGCGGAATAACGACACGCATGCCGATGTCACGGGGACCGATGCCGCAGAGGTGGGCAACGCGGGAGCGGGCGCCGCAACGGCGGCAGGCGACGAGGTTACCGATGCCGCTCAGAATGCACAAGCCCGGACTGCAAACCCTGTTGAACCGGGCAGCACGCCCAATGCAAACTCACACGATGCGTCCCCCGACGCCGGAGGGAGGCACGTATGAGAAACATCTGGCGCCTCTTCGTCGACGACATCAAGCGCATACGCAGCAACGCGATAACAGCCATCGTCATTCTTGGCCTCGTGCTTCTGCCGTCCCTTTTCTCCTGGTACAACATCATCGCGTGCTGGGACGTTTTCAACAACACCGACCAGCTGAGCGTCGCCGTCGCCAATTCCGACGAGGGTTACGAAAGCTCGCTCGTGCATGTCAATATGAATATCGGAGAAAAGGTTCTTTCCGCCTTGCGTGAGAACGACCAGGTCAACTGGGTGTTTACCGATGAGGAAGACGCAATCGATGGTACGAAGTCGGGCAAATACTACGCGGCCGTCGTCATTCCCGAGAATTTCAGCCGCGATATGCTCTCGTTTGACAAGGACAGCGACTCCGACGAATCATCCGCGCAGATCGTCTACTACGTTAACGACAAGAGCAACGCGATTTCGCCCCGCATTACCGACCAGGTCGCTGACACCGTCTCGACGCAGGTCAATAAGACGTTTACCGAAACGATTGCGAACATCGCGCTGAGCATCGCCTCATCCTTCGCCGACTACGCCGACGACAGCAACCTGAGCGACAGCATCGCCTCCTTGGCCTCGCGTCTCAAGGATAACGCGACGACGCTTTCCAAGACCGCCGACACGGTGAACAGCTATGCGGAGATCGTCGTCTCGGCGGAATCGATTGTCGACGACTCCTCCAAGCTTCTCAATGAGGCAAGCGATTCCCTCTCTGAGGTAGCCGATTCTGCAAAGGACGCGAAGCAATCTGCCGACAACATCACCACCGCTTTTGAGGACTCCTCCGAAAAGCTCTCCGAGGCGCTGCAGAAGAGCATCGAGGCCTACAAGGCGCTTCCTGATGCCGTCGATAGCGCCTTCGATAGTGCCGACACCTTGTCCAAGGATGCCGCAAATAGCCTGCGCAACCGCGCCGATACGGCCGATGCGCTTGCAAGCGATTTCCGCACCGTCGCCTCGCAGCTTTCCGCGCTTGAGGATTCGCTTCCCGACGATGTCGCGGAGCAGGTCGAAAGCATCGTAAAGAAACTCGAGAATGCGGCAAGCACGCAGGAATCCCTTCGCGATGCTCTGCGCAAAAGCGCCGATGAAATTGACTCGCAGCGAAGCTCTTCGGACGAAACGCGCGAAGAGGTCAACAAGCTGCTGAATCAGGCCTCCGAGGATATCGAAGCCGCACAGAAGGAATACGACACGAATCTTAAGCCTGCGCTGACCGAGCTTTCCAGTACCCTTGTGAGCGCCACAAGCTCGATTTCAGACCTTGCGAGCAAGCTTAAAGGCGTGGGTGGAACAAGCTCGACCTCGGCGATTGACGACACGCTCAACGACGCTCAGGACACGCTTTCTTCCGCCGCAAGCTCGTTAGATGATGCGGCAAGCAAGATCGATGAGCTTGGCACGGAGATTCAAACCGCTCTTGCCGAAGGCGATAGCGCCACGCTAAGGAAGCTGCTCGACGCCGATTCTTCCGCGCTTGCCGCAGCGCTCTCGTCTCCTGTTTCTGCTAATCGCATCGCCATCTACCCCGTCGATAATTTCGGCTCGGCCATGTCGCCGCTTTACACGACGCTCGCCCTCTGGATCGGCTGTCTCCTTATGATGGTCACGTTGAAAATGCAACCCGGCGACCGCAGCGAGGCGGGCGTGAGAAATCCCACCCAGCGCCAGATTTTCCTCGGACATTTTGGCATCGTTGCGCTGCTTTCGCTTGCGCAGAGCACGCTTATGGGCCTTGGCAATCTCATCTTCCTCGAGGTTCAGGCGAACAATCCCTTGCTCTATATGCTTTGCTTCTGGGTGACGGGACTCACTTTCGGACTCATCATCTATACCCTCGTGTTCACCTTCGCAAACCTGGGCAAGGCGATGTCGGTCATCCTGCTGATTCTTCAGGTTTCAAGCGGCGGCGGAAGCTATCCGCTCGCGCTTCTGCCGGAGCTAATTCAGAACCTCAGCCCCTTCTTGCCCATCACCCACGCGATTAATGCAATGCGCGCTGCGATGTTCGGCGTCTATCAGGGCGATTTCTGGATCGAGCTTCTCACTACCGTGAGCTTTGCAATTCCGCTTGTGCTGCTGGCGCTCATCTTCATCAAGCCAGTGCACAAGATTGTGACGCTCTTCCTGAAGAGAGCTGAAGCATCCAAGCTGATGTAAAGCGCAAGACCACGTGAGTTAGCTCTAAACGCCCAGAGAAGCACGCTCAGCGAGGACCTCTAGGCTCGAGAGAATGCGATTCTAACAGCCCTGCGTCGCCGTCTCACGTCCCTATGAGACATCGTAAATCACACGGGCCAGGTGAATCCAGTGGCGCGTCCATGGACAATAACGAACGCTTTGAAAGCCGCCGTACTGCGAAATCCCTGCTCCCGTCGCTCACCAGATTCCATGTAACCTGGTCTGCGTACTAACCCGAATTCAGCACAAGAACCGCTGTCCTGCACGCGCATAGCCACTCTCCGTACTCCGTTCAACTGCAGCTCCCTGACAACGCATGCTGCAATCCCCCACACCGCGCTCAAACACATGCGCAACAAAAAGGCCCCGAGGCATTGCCTCGAGGCCTTCTCACGTTCAAGTGGAATCGGTTAATTTTTCAGCTTGAACGAATCTTCCTTACTCAGCGGAAGTGGTGTAATCGCGAGTGACGCCAGCGTCAACCTTGATACCAGGGCCCATCGTGGACGTGATGGTGATGCCCTTGACGTAACGGCCCTTAGCCGCGGAAGGCTTCATGCGGAGGATCTCGTCGTAGACCGCACCGTAGTTCTGAGCGAGCTGCTCAGCGGTGAAGCTCTTCTTGCCGATGACAACATGAGCGATGCCGAAACGGTCAGCGCGATACTCGACACGGCCACCCTTGAGCTCGCCGATAGCCTTCGCCACATCGTTGGTGACGGTACCGAGCTTCGGGTTCGGCATGAGGCCGCGGGGACCGAGGACACGGCCGAGACGACCAACCTTGGCCATCATGTTAGGTGCAGCAACGGCAGCATCGAAGTTGATCTCGCCAGCCTGAACCTGAGCAACGAGGTCGTCGGAACCGACGATATCAGCGCCAGCCTCTTCAGCGGCACGGGCGATGTCGCCCTCAGCGAAAACGGCAACGCGGACGGTCTTGCCGGAGCCATTGGGGAGGCTCACGGTGCCACGGAGCTGCTGGTCAGCCTTACGGGTATCAAGACCCAGACGGAAGTGAGCCTCGACGGTCTCGTCGAACTTCGCGAAGGCCACGTCCTGCATCAGCTTGAACGCGTCAACGGGAGCGTAAAGCTTCTCGGCGTCGATCTTCTCGGCAGCCGCCTTCTGGTTCTTCGTCAGTTTTGCCATGTGAATCATTCCTTTCGTGGTGATAACGGGCTTTTGCCCTTCCACATTTATGCGGTCAGAGACCGCGACTTACCTATTTAGCAGGGGTCGCATCCAGGATGGCCTGGAGCTTACGGCTGATCTCGTACTTCTTCTTCGGAGCACGGCCCTCAATCTCGACACCCATGCTGCGAGCGGTGCCAGCAACGATCTCCATTGCGGCCTCGATGTCGTTCGCGTTGAGGTCGGGCATCTTGATCTCGGCGATCTCGCGAAGCTGCTCGAGGGAGAGGGTACCAACCTTGCGGATCTGGGGAACACCAGAGCCGGACTTGATGCCGAGCTTCTCCTTGATGAGCACAGCCGCCGGCGGGGTCTTGCACACGAAGGTGAAGGACTTGTCCTCGTAAACGGTGATCTCAACAGGGATAATCGTGCCCGCCTGCTCTGCCGTCACAGCATTGAACTGCTGGCAGAACTGCATGATGTTGACCTGCTGTGCGCCGAGCGCGGGGCCAACCGGGGGAGCCGGGTTCGCCGCACCGGCCGGGATCTGGAGCTTTACGAAGCCCGTAACTTTCTTGTTCTTAGCAGCCATTACCGATTCCTTTCGCCGCTATTCTTTCATCTTTATGCTCAAACGGCTTCCGTGAGAAGCCCCGTCCACAGGGCACGAAAACCGGTTGATTTCAGTTTCTCAAACAGACACGGACAGGTCTGTTAGATGCTAGTCACCTGATCGAACGAAAGCTCGACCGGGGTTTCACGGCCGAAGATCGAAACCATGACCTTGACCTTGCCCGCCTCAGGCGACACTTCCGACACAACGCCGTCGAAGTCTGCCAGCGGACCATTCACGACCTTGACCGATTGGCCAACCTCAATCGCCGCGGTCGTCTTCTTGACGGCCTTGACGCTCGAGCGCTTCATGATCTTGTTGAACTCCTCGCGGGTCAGCGGCTCGGGATTGCCTTCGCTTCCGACAAAACCGGTGACACCCGGGGTGTTACGCACGATAGACCAGCTGCGGTCATCAAGCTCCATGCGGATAAGCACGTATCCGGGGAGCACTTTCTTTTCCGATTCAACGCGACGGCCACCATCTTTGATCTCGGTGACCTTTTCCATGGGGATTTCAATAGCAAAGACGTTGTCTTCAAGACCCATGGTCTCGATGCGCATCTCGAGGTTGGTTTTCACCTTGTTCTCATACCCGGAATACGTATGGAGAACGTACCATTTCTTCGCCATTTCTCCTCCTTACGCAGTCGGCGCAAAGCCGGAGATGAAATACAGAAGAGGCGTCACGATGAAATCATCGAGCACAACGACAAAAGCCGTGAAGAAGATAAGCGCAACGACAACAACCAGACTCCAACGAACCACGTCCTGACGCGTCGGCCACGTGACACGGCGCATTTCGGCACGTACGTTCCTGAGACCCTGGAAGTGCGGCTTCTTGTTCTTCTTACGCTCCGCGCGCTCCTGCTCTTCGAGTTCCCTCTCTTCGCGCTTGCGCTCGGCGGCGGCAGCCTTTTCCTCGTCGGTCCGCTTCAAAGGGGTGCGCTCAAGGAAAGTAGCAACGCGACCCTTTTCCACTACCGGTTCGGGTTCACGATTCGCTTCCTCTTCGGCAGCGATGCGTGCGCGCTTCTTCTTTTCCTGTCTGCGAGCGGAAGCCCGTGCGGACTGTGCTTTGGATTTCTTCGCCATCTCTATCCTTAACAATCCCGCAGTGAAGAAAAACCTTGCAGGATAATTTCAGTCTTAAACCCAACAAAAGCAGCTTATACCAAGCTGCTTCACATAAACAAGCTGGCAGGCCAGGAGGGACTCGAACCCCCAACGAACGGTTTTGGAGACCGCCGCTCTACCAATTGGAGCTACTGGCCTGTGCATTTACCCTAACGACTATCGAGTCTCGCGATGCAGGGTGTGATGGCCACACCAGCGGCAATACTTCTTGAACTCGATACGATCGGGATTATTCTGCTTGTTCTTTTTGGTCGTGTAATTGCGGCGCTTGCACTCAGTGCAGGCCAGAGTGACCAAAGTACGCATGAATACTCCTTCGTTCTCTTATTCGCTTGAATTCTCTACACCTGGTTAGCCATGAATCAGTGGCGAGACGCTTACGCGCCCCGCCACTGTTACACGTTACTGCGAAACTACTTGATGATGCTCACGACACGGCCGGAGCCAACGGTGCGGCCACCCTCGCGGATAGCGAAGCGGAGGCCCTGCTCCATTGCGATCGGGTGAATGAGCTCACCGGTGATCTCAACGTTGTCGCCAGGCATAACCATCTCGACGCCCTCGGGCAGATGCACAACACCGGTAATGTCGGTGGTGCGGAAGTAGAACTGCGGACGATAGCCATCGAAGAACGGGGTGTGGCGGCCACCTTCGTCCTTGGTAAGGACGTAAACCTGGCCAACAAACTCGGTGTGCGGGGTAACCGAACCGGGCTTTGCGAGAACCTGACCACGCTCGATGTCTTCGCGCTTCACGCCACGAAGAAGAACGCCGACGTTGTCGCCTGCCTGCGCCTCGTCGAGGAGCTTGCGGAACATCTCGATGCCGGTGACAACAGACTTGCTGGTCTCCTTAACACCGACGATCTCGACCTCGTCGCCCATGTGGAGGACGCCGCGCTCAACACGACCGGTAGCAACGGTACCACGGCCGGTGATCGTCATAACGTCTTCAACAGCCATCAGGAACGGCTTGTCGACGTCGCGCTCCGGGGTCGGAATGTACTCGTCGACCGCATGCATAAGCTCGTGGATGGAGTCGACCCACTTCTGCTCGCCGTTGAGGGCGCCCAGAGCCGAACCCTTGATGATCGGGAGGTCGTCTCCCGGGAAGTCGTACTCGCTGAGGAGCTCACGGGTCTCCATCTCAACGAGCTCGACGAGCTCTTCGTCGTCAACCATGTCGCACTTGTTCAGGAAGACAACGATGTAGGGCACGCCGACCTGACGGGCGAGCAGGATGTGCTCGCGGGTCTGAGCCATGGGGCCGTCGGTTGCCGCGATAACGAGGATGGCGCCGTCCATCTGGGCAGCACCGGTGATCATGTTCTTGACGTAGTCAGCGTGACCCGGGCAGTCAACGTGCGCGTAGTGACGGTTCCAGGTCTCGTACTCGACGTGAGCGATGGAAATCGTGATGCCGCGCTCGCGCTCTTCGGGTGCCTTGTCGATATCTTCGAACGCGGTGAAGTCAGCCTTGCAGCCCTCGGTCTCGGAGAGAACCTTGGTGATGGCTGCGGTAAGCGTCGTCTTACCATGGTCAACGTGACCGATGGTGCCGATGTTTACATGCGGCTTCGTGCGCTCAAACTTCTCCTTAGCCATGTTTACCTCCTCAAAGGAATATCCGCTAAGCGAATTTGGTGCCAATACTGAAAAGCCCCGGAAGGGGCTTTTAAAGTTTCTGGTAGCGGTGACTGGATTCGAACCAGTGACGCCACGGGTATGAACCGTGTGCTCTGACCAACTGAGCTACACCGCCAGTTAAAAAATATCTGATGCGTACCATCAGGATATTGAATGGAGCCCGCGACCGGACTTGAACCGGTGACCTCTTCGTTACCAACGAAGTGCTCTACCGACTGAGCTACAC
>CAVFFT010000039.1:0-32376 GCA_963621885.1 bacterium | reverse complement strand
CACCGTGCCGTTGAAGTCGCTCACCGTTCCCTGGCCGGCGGACACCGTGACGGTCATCGTGACGGGCTCGCCGCAGAAGTCGGTGCTCGTGTCGGCGTTGGCCTCCTCGGAGAAGACCTCGAGCGTGTAGGCGCCGTCTTCCACGCCGTCAAGCGGGATGGAGAGCGCGCCCGATGCCGCGTCCTCGCCGGAGCAGTCGGCGAGCTTGCCGTAGTAGGCGACATCGCCGTCGGCGTCCTTGAGGACGCAGGAGGCATACTGGTTCGTTCCCGTGGTCGCGCCCTTGTAGCTGAACGCGAGGTCGGAGCCGGTCTGGACGGCCTGCGAGGGGGTCGCGACGAGGTCGAGGGTCTGCGAGCTGTCCTTCATCGTGAACTTCAGCGTGCCGGTGGCCGCCGCTGCCTTCTGAAGGCCGCCGCCCACCGTCGCGGACGACTTGCCGCCCGCGGACGCCGAGGACGTGAAGAGGACGGATGAAAGATTCATTTGCAAAGCTGGGCGCACACGATATGTGGAGGCAACGTTGGTCCCACCAGAACCGACGCTGCCGTCGCTGAATGCAATATTAGCGTGAAACTTAAGGGTGCCAGGAGACCGCAGCCACCACGCTTCATCAAATGCTCGAACATTAGCATCATTTATTGCGTTCGCCTCGGCCGTTGACAGCGCCCATAATTTCTGGGCATCTATCGACTGCCCCTGAATTCCATCTGCGCTTGTCAGATTCCTTGCGCTGATGAGCGCATATTCCTTGCTCGAATTCGTATTTATACCATTTGCGATGGATTCCATTTTCTGCTGCAGCGTGCTTCCCGCGTATTCTTCCAGGGTCGTCCATGCCGCCATGCCTGCGGGGTTGTTGGCATAATATCCTCCTTCATATGCCGTATATCCATCGGTAGCAATGTCGATTTCTTCGCGGAATTTAGAGTCACCAAAATCAGCATTTGCCGCAAGCAGCGTGACGTGGCCTTCCTGCGGATAGACGCCGCTCGTGGCGTCGCCGATAACCCACCACTCGTGGCCTGCGAATGCCACCTTGCTCGTGTTCACCGTCAGGTCGACCTGCCCCGCCTGGATTCCCGCGGCGAACGCCGCGCCCGGCGCCACGCAGAGCGCCATAGCGAGGGCGACCAGCGCGCCCATCAGCCCTTTTCTCATGCTTCCAGTCCCCAATCTCCCCCATATTTCGCGCCGCGTCCCGGGCGCCCTCCTCCGGAAGCAACGGCGCGCGCACCCAGCTTGCGGCCGTTAGTTCCAAGTTTACAGAATGGTAACATCGAGCGTCCCCCCCCGCAACTGGGATTTTGCCCAAATGGGCGTCGATTTCCGCCGTTTCGGCAAGAAGGGGGCTAATCCTGTAATTGCCCCATAAATGAAAAGCGCCCCAACTTGGGACGTTCACGAAACTGGCGGAGAGGCGGGGATTCTCTCGCATTCGCCGCGCAAACGCCAAGCGCCAGAAGGCCACCGCCTTTCCACGGCGCGGCGTATGCGGGTTTTAAACGGCAGAGAATAGGGTTGCGAACAGGGGGTACGGTTGGAAAACGGACACACTTTTTTGCCTATACCCCGCGAACGCGCCACCGGCGCATTCGCTTTCGGGAATTCCCCTCACGGGTTCAAATCCCTGCAATTGCCCCATAAATGAAAAACGCCCCGGTCGGGACGTTCACGAAACTGGCGGAGAGGCGGGGATTTGAACCCCGGTAGCCAGGGATACTGGCTAAACGGTTTTCGAGACCGCCGCATTCAGCCGCTCTGCCACCTCTCCATATGTTCAACGTTTGTCAGGCAAACGCTGTGTAAACTGGCGGAGAGGCGGGGATTCGAACCCCGGATACGCTTTCGGCGTATACACGATTTCCAATCGTGCTCCTTCAGCCAGGCTCGGACACCTCTCCGCTGAAAGAAATGCGTGCCTATCGCGGCAACGCAGTGTGAAAGAATAGCACACTCAATACGTGCTAACAAGCGAATAATAACCTTGTTCTTCCCTTACCTCCACAGGAACATCGAATAACAGGCTCATTTGGTCGGTTGTAAGCAGTTTTTCCTTCGTTCCATCGGCAAAAACCACGCCCGACTTGATCATGATGATGCGCTGAATCTCGGGAATGACATCCTCGGGATAATGCGTAACAACGACAAGCGACTTCCCTGCGCGTACCAATTCGCGCATGCTATGCCGCACGTAATACATGCCCTGCGGGTCGAGACCCGTGCATGGCTCGTCAAGAATGAGCGTCTCGGGGTTATGCACGAGCGCCCGCGCGATAAGCACACGCCGCGCCTGCCCGCTCGACAGCGTGAGCATGTCCTGCTGCGCCAAATCGGTAATGCCAAGCAGCGCCATGGCGCTCCGGCCCGCTTCCCAGGCGTCCTCGCTCACATCGAGATGCAGATGCGCGGGAAGCCCGAGCGTGCCAAACAGCCCGCCAACCACCACTTCGAGTGCCGGCAGATGCACCGAAATCTCGTCCTGCATGCTTCCCGAAACAATGCCCAAACGCGCACGCACTTCGGTAAGCAGAGGCCGCTCGGCCCCGCAAAACTCGACGGGCGCCACTTCACGATGCAGCGGATGCACCTCGCGCGTGATGAGCTTGAGAAAGGTCGTCTTTCCCGCGCCATTGGGACCCAGAAGGGCAACGGACTCGCCGTGCGCAATTTCGAGGGCATCAACCGAGAATATGGTCTTGCCAGAACGGCGGACGACCGCGTCCCTCAGGCGAATGAGGGGCGCGGTCGCGTCGATTTCATATGGCTTGCGTATGTCCGACATGCCACTTACTCGCTGGCGGAAGAGCTTTCCGCAGCATCGGATTCTGCCGCGTCGCTCTCGTCAGTCGCATCTTCCGCAGCGGCGCTATCGGAAGATTCCGAATCATCCGCGCTGGAATCTTCAGCCGATTCATCGGTCGCGTCATCGCTCTCGGCGACATCAGACGAGCTCGAGCTGATGTAGTCGTCCATGTTCACGTTGTAGGCGACACCACTCGGCATATCGCTCTTCTGAATGTCGGCCTTGTCGCGCAGGTCCTCGATGTACGAGTTGAAAGCGGACTGCTTGGCCGCAGGATCGGCGATCTGCGTACGAATGGTCTCGACAAGCTCCTCGGGAACGTCGTCAAGGCTGCTAATGGTATCGGGAGCATTCCACACGTCGGTGCAACGGATGATATGAATGCCATAGTCGCTGGTCACAAGGTCGCTCGTCTCGCCTTCATCGAGCTCATCAAGCGCATCGCTGTAAGCGGTGACAAAGGAGTTCAGCTTGTCCCAACCAACATCGCCACCGTTCTCAGCGCTGCCGGTATCGGTGGAGTATTCCTTCGCCAGCTCAGCGAAATCGGCACCCGCGTTAATCTGCTCGAGCACCTGTTTCGCGGTGTCCTCGTCATCGGAAGCAAAGAGGATGTGGCTCGAACGCTTCATGCCATCGAGGGACGGCGCATAAGCCTGCACGTAGGACAGAACCGTTTCGTCATCGGCCTTCGCATCGTCTTCGGAGACAACTGCTTCCTCAAGCTTTTCCTCGAGCATCGACTGGCGAATCGACTCGCGATAGCTGTCCTCGGTATAGCCGGCGCTCGAAAGCGCCTCCTGCCAGGCCTCGTCGCTGTCGTAGTTCGAACGCATCGAGTCGAGCGACTCGTCGATGTCAGAATCGGAAATCTCGACACCCTCGTCCGCAGCGGCCTGCTCTTCAAGCTTCTGCGTCACAAAGTAGTCAATCACGGCGTCGCGAAGCGTCTCAGGCGTATAACCAATGGAATTGAGGTATTCCGCCCAGTCGGCGTCTTCGGTCAGACTGTTCGATTCGCGAATCGTCTGGATGTATTCCGTCACATCGTCTTCAGCGATTTCCGTACCATTGACCGTCGCGGCAACTCCGCCGGTAAGACCGTCGCTGTCGCTATTCCCGCAGCCAGCGAGAGCGAAAACGCACGCCATCGCGGCAATGAGGCACAGGGGAATGAGCTTCTTCTTCATGCCTGCCATGCAATACCTTCCTCTGAACGTAGCACATTTGTTATTCGACCCTAACGGGTGAACGGCTTCCAACGGAATATGATAAGGACAAATCAATGCCAATTCGCCACAGATTGCAACCCAACATATAAACTGTATGCATGATGAATTCGAACGCTGGATATTCTTCCGCCCGATTGCGGGTGATGAAAGCCCACGCAGACCGCATTGAAGGGAATGCCGAGGGGCTTGTTCTGGTGATTTGCACCGCCGCGCTTTCTGCTGACGCGAAAAACGCCCTCGAAAAGAGCTTTGCAGCGCTTGGATATGGCCCGGCGGCTTGCAGCTACGCAAATGTGGAGGGAATGGAAGCTGCCGACATGTTCGATATCGTCGAAGGCATCGACCCCGTCGCGCTTGTCGCTGCCGATTCCTCAGCCGCCACACTCTATGGCACCGCTGTCGCTGAAGAGTTCCCCATCGGCGTGGCAACGCGCGTGTTTGGCCATACCGCCTGCGCATTTCAGCAGCTGAATGACCAGCTTTCCACGCCGGAAGACAAGCAGCTCGTCTGGCATCTGCTGAAGTCGTTCGCGCTGTAGACAGTTCTCGGCGCGTCCCAAGCGTGAACGCCGCGACATCGCCGCCACCCAGGAGCTATCCGAACACCGAACCCTTCGCGTGCCGCACAGCTCGACAGAACCGCGCGTTCTCACGCCCATGCGGCACGAGCCCGAACTAAATAGAAACAGGGCGCTGACTTGCGTCAACGCCCCGCATCGCATTCGTTCTAAATGCTCAACACCTTAGCGTCAGTATCCCCCGTAGTCGTAATCGTACGAGTCGGTTTCAGCGTAATAGCCACCGTCGTCGTAATCCGTGTAGGTGTCATCGGTGTAGGTTTCCGAATAGTCCGTCGACCCATCATCGGTGTAGCCGTAGTCATACGAATAGTCATACCCGTAATCGTTCGAGTAGTCGTAGCTGTAGTCGTAAGTCGTTCCGGAGTCGTCCGAGCCCTCATTCACGATGGTCTCGATGCCTTCCTCTTCGGCTTCCTTCGACGAGGTCACCGAGGTGTTCGTGTAATCAACCGTGGACGGATCGCCGCCCTCGTCAATGACATCCATCATCTTGGACAGGGCATTCACATCGGCGACAACGTACGAGACGCCATCCATTTCCGCCGTGGATGAGGGAACCATCGCGGAATACATCGTCAGATCCGGTTCATCAGTGAAAGCCTGAACAAAACCCAGAAGCTCCTGGATGGAAAGATCGGTCGTCATGCTTTCGGTGATCTTCGTCAGCAGGCCGGGATACTGTGTCGCATCCATCGACAGTACCTTTTTCACCGCCGCCTCAATCAGAAGACGCTGATTGGTCGTGCGTTGGAAGTCACCATTCGCGTAAGAGCGCGAACGGGCGAAAATCATCGCATGCTCGCCGTCGAGATGTTGCTCGCCGGCATCGACCTTGCCGCCCGCATCGACGTCGTCAATGGCGATAGGCACGTCGACATCCACACCGCCAATGTAGTCGATGATGTCGATAAGGGCCTCGAAGTGAACTTCGGCATAATGCGAAATCTCAACGCCGCACAGCTGCTTCGCCGCCTCGATGGCGCCGGATGCGCCGCCATAGGTGTAGGCCGCGTTGAATTTCTGCGTCCCGTAGCCATCAATCTCGATCGCCGTGTCACGCGGAATGGAAAGCATCGTCGCCGTGTTGTTCTTCGGGTCGAGGCGCACCAGAATCGTGGTGTCGGCACGGGCGCCCGAAACGCCATCGCGGTCGTCGCAACCAACCAGAAGCATGTAAAAGGGCTCATCGCCCATTTCGACCGGCGTCAACGCCTCTTTGACCTCTGCGGCCTCTTGCGAATCGCCGATAAGGTTCTGATTCAGATTGTTCAGGTACATGCTCGCGCCCGCGAAACCGGCACCGAGCAGGACTGCAAGAACGATAAGCACTGCCGCGGCAACACGGCCGCGCTTGCGCTTGCGCTTGGGCGACTTGGTTGCCGCCTGCTGCTCGACGTTGTAGCGGGAATAGCGATCGAAAGCATTCGCCGCCGTGGCAGCAACATAGGCATCGGGCGAAGCACCCGCATAGTTGGCAGGCGAATAGGCATCCACCGGGGACGCGGAAGTCGCGTTGTAGGAGGAATACTCGGATGCGTCAGCCTGGGACGCACCCGCGGCCATGCCAGCCGCACCGCCAACAGCAGCGCCACCGACAGCCGCCGCGCCCGCATTGCCGGGGGTGTGCATGACGCGCGTACCGCCATCATTCGCGGCAAACGAAGTCGTGCGATTGGCGTCTGCGCGATTGCCAGCCGCGTTACCCGCAGCAGCCGCACCAGCAGCAGCAGCCGCAGACGGGCTCTTCTTGCCCTGCTTGCGCGCGGCCTTGGCGTTGCGCTTCGCCTGCTTCGCGGCCTCATCCGCCGCTTTCTGGGCAGCCTTCTGGGCGGCTTTCTGTTCGCGTTTAGTGAGAGGCTTCGGCGCAGATGCGTGGCGTCCAGCCTGCTCGTACGAATAATCCTCGTTATTCTGCACCGGCATGTACCTAACCTTGAAGTCTATAGGAATACGAATTATTCCACGTTAACCGCGGTTCCATACTAACGTGTCGCAAACGTGTGAGAACCGTAAGATTTCCATCCGATATAAGCCTATCTTCCGAGGCTATCCACAAGTCCCACAAGTTCAGACGCATCCTGCACGTAAGCATCGAGCTCTTCGAGCGGAAGCGGAAGCGCCTTGTCGTAGCCCCACGAAACGCCCACTGCATACGTGCCCGCATTGCGCGCGACTTCCACATCGACGCTGGTATCGCCCACATAGGCCGTATCCGCCGGATCCACCCCGAGCTCTTCGCATACCTGGAGAAGCGAAGTGGGATCGGGCTTGCGAGGAATCGGCGGAATCTCGCCGCGCGCGACGTCGAAGAGACCCGGAAAGTATTCTTCGGCAAGCCGACAAACCGCGGCATCAAACTTGTTCGAGAGAACGGCAGTTTTCACACCTCGCGCCCGCAGCGCACGCAGCGCATCCGCCATCCCCGGAAAAGGCTCCGTAAGCTGGTCGCCCTCCTCAAGGTAGAGCTCGCGCCAACGCTTGAGCGTTTGCGCGCATTCCTCCTTGCTTGCAGTTGTGGGCGTGGCTTGGTCAATCAGCCGATCGGCGCCGTTGCCCACATAGGTAAGGACCTCTTCCTGCGTGCGCTGAGGAAAGCCCATTTCGGCAAGCGCCAAGTTCGTGATCTTGGCAAGATCCGGAAGCGTATTCAGAATCGTGCCGTCCATATCGAAAACCATGGCTTTCAGGCTCATCGTTTGTCTTCCTCCCTGCGTGGCGCCGCGAGTGTCCCCGCGTCGTAACGGGCATTCCTTGCAGGCCGCCGCGAACTTTTCCGGGCACGAGCGCGGGCGTTCTCTGCGACCGCCACCAGCATTTCTCCTCGCCATTACGAGCATCCCGCGAACGTTCCCGCACCTTCGCAGGCGCCGCGCGAGTATTGGCAATTTCTCGAACTATGCTAATATTTTCGTCTACGCGGGTGTCGCCAAGTGGTAAGGCCCGAGCTTCCCAAGCTCGTATCCGCGGGTTCGAGTCCCGTCACCCGCTCCAGAAAATACAACGACCGCCATAAGGGCGGTCGTTTTTCATATCTTGCACAATACACGAAAGCGCATCTTCAAAAAGGTCGAATGCCTACTTCTTCGAAGAAACGAACTTGCACATCGTCGTACCGCACTCCGGGCAGCTTCCCTTCAGCATGACGCGACCGTTCTTCGTCGTCGTCTCCTTCGGGTCAACCATTTCACGCTTGTCCTTGCACTTCATGCAGTGGGCGATTACCTTCTCTGCCATTGTGGCACCTCCTTCAAGCGGGCGTTTCCGCCACTTTGCCCCCCAAGCTTGCCTCTTCAGTATAACGAAACCCCCAGCATGTCTTACCAACACCGGGGGTTTCGCTGCCAAAGGCCTATTTCACTGCTGTTTTGGAGGTGCGCTCCTTGCCTGCCTTGCGTTACTTGCGCAGCTAGATCGCGCGAAGCAGCTCGAGTATGAAATTCACCCGCTGCTTCAAGGTGTCCTCGCTCAGGTTTTCCACCACGTCATCTTGCGACCCGTAATTCATCGGAACCGCGCCGTCCATACCCGCGATGGTGATGGCGGACATGCCCCGTCGCATCGCAACCGTGGCGGCACTGTCGCGCCAGTTCATGCGCGCCTGACCCACCTTGACGCCGGTCGCCTGTCCGGCGTTGCGCAGGAAGCGCTTCATGCGCGTCGTGGTCTTGAAGCGGCGCAGAAGGCCTTCGCTTGCCATGCCGGCAAGGTCGCCGTCGCCGATGCCCTCAAGATTGATGACGATGGCGCCGCGCAGCTCGTCCGCATGCTCGTCGAGGAAGGACTCCATGCCGACGTTGTCCGACAGGCCCGCGCCTAGCGCGACGAACCAGA
The DNA here is from genome assembly GCA_963621885.1 of bacterium. GTDB lineage: Bacteria > Actinomycetota > Coriobacteriia > Coriobacteriales > Eggerthellaceae > UMGS1519. The sequence continues at coordinate 23,926 of CAVFFT010000039.1, read as the reverse complement.
CTTCATTTGCAATCGCATCGTCCACGAAACCGTAGGTCTCGCCAATCTCCTCCTGCACCAGCGGGTCGGAAAGAGCATCCGCCACCGCGCTGCGCTCAGCCGCGCGGGCTGCGGCGATGTTCCATGCGTCGTCTTCCGAAAGGGAACTCTTCGTCCGCGGGGCGCGACGTTCTTCAGCAGGCTCGTTGCGCGAGCTGCGCTCGGTGCGCTCTTCCGCTTCGCCTCGTGCGGAACGATGGCGGAAACGAGACGCGATGCTTTCCTTGGCAGCGGGCTGCTCGGGCGCCGCGTAGTCATCCTCAGGGTAATCCGCATAGTCGTCTTCAGCAGGCAGGGTGCCCGTGTAATTCTCGTCGGCGTATTCGGAATACTCTGCCCATTCGTCATCGTACTGATAACGATCGCGCGCCATGTCGTCGTACTGATAACGGTCACGCGGAGCGTCGTCATACTGGTAACGGTCGCGAGGCGCATCGTCGTACTGGTAACGGTCGCGTGGAGTGTCGTCGAATTCGTAGCGGTCACGCTGCACGTCGCGGCGGCCACTGAAGGCGCCGCCCATCCAACGGCCGTTGTTCAGGCCGGTGTCCTCATCGAGGAAATCGTCTTCCTCGCTGTTGAAGGCGCTATCGATGCCCGTGTCGTAATCATTCACCGGGTCGGGATTGAGGCGGTCCGCCCGCCAGCCCATCGTCGACTGGCTCGCGCCGCGATCGCCCACGCCTGCTCGCTCATCATCCGGACGGAAGCTGGACCAGTCACCCCGCGCCTTGCCAACCGCGCGCGCATCGAAGTCGTCGGCGACGCCGAGCCACTCCTGCGGGCTCGAGATTTCTTCCTTATGAGAACGCCAGCGACCAAAGCGGTGGTGATGGTGGGTTTCGGGAGCCTGAGGCTCGGGGGTCTGCGCCTGCTCGAAGGAGCGGTCGTTCTTTTCCCAGGTGTAATCGTAATCGCCCTGATAGGCGTCTTCCGCAGGCGCGAGGTCAACCGCGTCAAGCGCACCGGGAACCTCCGCGGCATCGATGACATCGCTCACGCCGACATACGCGTTGTTGGACTGCTGAGACGCGGCCGGCACTCCGTTGACCGCCTTGCCTTCCTGAATGGCGCGCACCGCCTGGGTCGCACCGGCATCCTGCGCGCCGAGACCGTCGATGGCGCCCGTCGTGTGCACCGGATTGAAAGGACCGGTCTTTTCGACGTCGCTCTTGACTTCGCCAATGGCGGCCAGCGGCTCATTCGAAATCGTGCCGCTCATGCTCGGAAGGCTCGTGCGCAGACGGCGCAGGCGCGCAGTGTGCGTCAGGTCTTCGTTCTCCGGCGCCTGGTACGGGGCGGCGGACTTGCCCTGCGGAGTCGTTTGAGGCGCGGCATCGCCAAGCTCGATACGCGGAAGCATCGCGCTCAGGTGCGGCTTCGGCTTAATCGTTGCGGGCTTTGCGGTTGCGGAGGCTGCGACAGTCGCGGCCGCAACACCGGCCGCAGCCCCAGCAGCAGCCTCTTCAGTGCTTGCGGCGGCTGCGGCATCAACGCCTGCAGCGGCATCCGCCGTACTTGCAGCGACATCGGCGCCAGCAGCGCCCGCCTTCATGAACGCGCTCACATCGATGGGCGCCATGGCAGCCGTCTTGCTCGGATCTTCATCCACAACAGCCGCTTCCATTTCCGCGAAGGCAACTTGCTCATCAGCCGGCGGCTCTTCCCATGCGGCGACAGTCGACTCGTAACGGCCGGCCCGCTCAACACGCGGATTCGCGGGGGAAGCAGGCGTTTGCTCCACCACCGGAGCGACTGCGATAGGCGGCTCGTAATCCTCGTCGGCCTGCACCGTCACAGCAACCTGCTGATTCGTCCGATCTTCCACCAGGGCCGCATCCTCGAAGATGGTCTCCTCGGTGAAGGGGACGAAGTCGTCAACATCGGGCGGCTTCGGCGCGTTCGGATCCAGCGGCTCGGGGCTCTTGTAGTTCACGTTAATCGAGGTCACCGGCGTATAGCTCGGTCCGTATGCCGTCTGGTAGGTGCCCTGCGCCGCGACTGCGACCTGGCCGTATTCCTGCGGCTCGTCTTCCGCGTACTCATCCTCGTAGTATTCGCCGGAATACTCGTCCTCGTAGTCGTACTCATCGTCAGCAGCGGAACGCTTGGTCAGCTTGTTCCAGATGCCAACAACCCGCTGCTTGAGGTCGTCAATAGGCGACTCCGTGCGCTCGTCCTCGTAGTCATACTCGTCGTAGTCATACGATTCGTCTTCGTAATAGGCGCCTTCATCGTCCGCGTACTCATCCTCAACGTCTTCCGCGACCTGGTCCGCAGCCTCTTCCGCGTACTCATCCGCGGCATCTTCCGCGACCTGGTCCGCAGCCTCTTCCGCGTAGTCGCCCGCAACGTCTTCCGCGACCTGGTCCGCAGCCTCATCAGCCGCGACTTCCGGCTCGGAGGCCTCGGCAGTCGCCTGGTTGATCAGGGAATCGTCGGGCTCTTCAACTTCCATCGGCTCGTCGATGAACATCGTCTGCTCGGGACGCTCATACACATCCGCCGCCTGCTCCGCTTCGGGAACGGCAGCCTCTACCGGCTGCTCGCTCGGGGCGGCCGGCGCCGCCTGGGCCTCGGGCGCCACCACCGGCGGCATCTCGCCCGTCTCGCCATTCTTGAGCGAAACATCGGGCACGGTCGGAGCAGCGCTCATGACAGGAGCGTTCTCATCGGTCGCGGCCTCTTCGGACACGGCTTCTTCGGCCTCATCCTCGAAGTATTCCGTGTCGTCCTCGTACTGCTCGTCGTAAGCGTACTCTTCGTCCTCGTAATTGGGCGCAGGCGCAAGCTTGCTCTTCAGGCGCGAGAAAGCGCCCGACATGCGCTCACGCAAATCCGAGATGCGCGAGGGCTCTTCCTCGTAATCCTCGTCGTAATCGTATTCGTCGACGGAATCGAATTCCTCATCCTGGGCAGCGTCGGCGGAAGCGCCGTCGCCCTGCTCCATCGCGGAATCATCCGCGACATCGGCATCATCCTCGAAATACTCGTCGTCTTCCTTCGTATTCGACGGCATGACCGTCTCGCGAAGGTTCGAGAAGAAGCCGCCAATCTTGCTCGCAACGCTGTTGCCTTCCGCCTCGTCAGCGACATCGTCGGAAGCGGCCGGCGCAAAGTCGGCATCCGCGTCCTCGTCATCGTATGCGGCGAATTCGTCTTCCGCGTATTCGCCCTCGTCGATGATCTCGACAAGCTCGGCGTCGAGCACTTCGAAGTCATCGTCAGCGGCATCGTCCGCCAGCTCATCCTGCGCCGCCTCAGCAGATGCGGCCTCTTCGGCCCCATCAGCGGCAGGCGCAGCGGACGCGACATCGGCGGGAAGCGTTTCCTCGCCCTCCACCTGCTCGTTTGCGAAGGTCTCAGCCTCTGAAGAAGCTTCCGACGCGACAGGCGCCTCGGCAACCACAGACGCAGGTACGGGCGCTACGGGCTCGGCCGCCTGCGAAGCAACCGGCATGGCGGGTTCGGGAGCTTCCGGAACCGCGGAAACAGCAGAATCAACCGGAGCGACGATCTGCGAAACTGCAGGAGCAACGGCAGCAACGCGTGCTGCACCGTCGATCGATGCCGGCGGCTTCTCCATGCCCATGTCGAAGTCGACATCAAAGGCGGCCGTTTCACCCTGGCGTCCAACCGGCGCAAAAGACGCCGTCGTCGAGGGGCTCGCTTCCGCCGCAGCGGCTGCGGGGCTTGCAGGAGCTTCTGCCGCATTCGCCGCAGGGGTCTGCGCGCCAAAGCTCTCACGCAGCTGGCGCAAACGCTCTTCGGTCGCCTCGTCAACATGCGGTTCGCCCGCATGCGCATCGGCCTCGGGCTCCTTCACAGCGGCATCAAGCGCCTCGGCGTACTTAGAACGCTTCGCGGGAACTTCCGCCTTGCGATTCGCCTTCGCACGCGCCGCGGTAAACCACGCGGGCTCGCCCGTCGGGCGGGGCGCCTCATACACAGGTGCAACGGGAACCGGCTCGGGAGCCGGCGCATTGGCAACAGCATTCACGTCGGATGCGCTCGGCGTCTCGGACGCGGCGTCCGCTTGGGGCGCAACTTCGGAAGCGGCGCCTGCGGTTTCAGGCGCAGCATCAGCAGCGCCAACCATCGCCTGTTCAGCTGCCGGCTGTGCGGGTGCAACCGCGTTCGCGGCACGCTCGCTCGGCGTCGGCGCCGGCGCGGGCATCGCATCAAGGTCGAGATAGATATTGTTGCTCACCGCTTCTCCCGTCAGCGCGGCAATAGCGGCCTTCGCGGAACGCAAGCGATCGGCAGCGGAATCAGCACCCTGCACAAGCCCTGCGGCAGCAGCCGCACCCGCTACTGCGGAAGCCCCATGTGCAACAATCGGTGCAACGCCCTGTTCCGGCATCTGCGGCGCGGCATTCTCGGAAACGCTGGCCTCAGGCGCACCGACGCCAGACGCAGCGTTCTCCGGCGCAGAAGCGGAAGCGCCCTCGGCAGCGCCTTCGGCAGCCGCCGCAGCTTCCTCATCCTCCGGAATGACATCATCATCGTAGGAAAGGCTCGCCCCTTCGGGAACAACGCCCGCCTTGTAGGCGGCATCTTTGCCATGGACTCGCGCCTCGCCAGCTTCATGCTCGTGCGGAGCGCGCGTATGCGGCGCGCCAACCGGAGCCGCCGTGCCATCGATACGGCGCAGCACCTCGAGCATCGCGGCGACACTCGACGCGTTGTTGTTCGCGCCCTCGTTGTAGGCGGCAAAACGGCGAAGAACCATCACGAGAATGCTCAGACCCAGAATCACCAGCGCGATCACGCACAGCAACGAAAGGATGGCGCCGGCGACATCGGTGCTTCCCGCGAGAATGATATTGCGCAGCACAATGAGAATCGGGGTCGCCACCACGCATATCGACGCGGCGATGGCGAAGACGGTATAGGCCCCGATCAGGCCCGAACGCACCTCGCGACGGACGCGGCCGCTGTCGTAATTGGCAACGACGACGATCTTGCGCGGGCTTCCCGTGCGCGTGCGCTCAGCAGCGGGCGTGTATTTCACCACGACATTCTGGCTGATGTCGCGCGTAAGGAAGCGGGAGAAGATCGGGCGCTTGAGCCACATCTCCATCACGAAGAGAATCGCGCCAACAAGCGACAAAATGCCGGTCACGATGCTCGTGGTCGGAAGAAGGAATGCCAGAAGCAGGCAGACGAAAGCAATCGCGAGGTAAATGAGGCGCACCAGGTCGGCATTCGCCATGCACTTGATGTCCTCTATCTCCGCATGAAAGCCCGTGCGCTTGTGCACCTGATCAGCGATGTAGAGTGCCGATTGCTGTTCTTCCTCTGTGCCGGCCGGCCGGGGGCCAATCTCGCGTGAGAGATACGACACATCATCCAAAATTTCCGCCATATTAAGCCCTCTCTTGGGGTGAAAGCCTCATTGAGCATTTGGAAGCGATTATATGACAAGACGACCAATGCCTTGGATTTATCTCGCCTTCCACAGATAAGCCGCGCGAAATGCGCGAACGTACTCCGATTGGCTACAACTGTTCGCGCGATGTGGGGTACATGGCGGCGACTGAATCGTCGTCCAGCGTGCCCGGTTCGGTCTTCGCTTGGGAAAGCGCTGCGGCAACCGCCTCGCGTGCCGATTTCACCGCCTGGTCGATGTCGGCCAAGCGCTCTTCGGGACTTTTCGCAGCGTCAGCAGCGTCAGCCTCGCCAGTCTCATCGGAAGCGTCGTCAGCCGAAGCATCGGCCTCGGCGGCACCGTCATCAGCAGAATCGTCGCCCTCGTCAGCCGCATCGCCAGTCTCATCGGAAGCGGCAACATCCTCGTCAGCTTCATCAGCAGCGAAAACAACTTTGCCATGCGCCGGTGCCTTGCCCGCCACCGTCTTCTCGGACGCGCCTTCAGACTGAATGCCTTCCCTGCTCAGAGCGTCATCCGCATCTCCCGCAGCGAAATCCTCGTCAGCATCCGGATCCAGCGCGGGCACTTTCAAACCGGTCGCCTTCTCAAGCGCGGGAATGTCCTCGGGGCCAATGCCCAGCGCGAGCAGCGCCATCCGAAGAGTCTCGCCAAAGACATGCGCCTCGTTCATCGCGCGGCGCATCGTGTTATCGCAGCGTACCTTGGTCGCAAGCTCGAAGTTCTTGGAAACGCGCTCCGCCTCGTCCATGCGCTCATTCGCCTCATGCCGAGCTTGCGACACAATGGCGCTCGCATTCGCACGAGCCTCGTTCACCGTGGCATCGCTCGTCTCGCGCGCCTCGGCATTCGCCCGATCAAGAATCTCCTGCGCTTGCAGCTTCGCCTGACGCACGAGCGACTCGGCCTCTTCCTGAGCGCGCTTGGCCTCTTCACGCGCAACACGCGTTTCGCTTTCCAGAACCTTCGCCTTGTCGCGCAACACGTCAGCGTCAACGCGGGCACACGCGATAATCTTGTCGGCTTCCTCCTGCGCGGCCTGACGAACCGATTCGGTGTCTTTTTCCGCATCGAGCTGGGCTTGCGCAAGAATCGCCTGCGCCTTCGACTGGGCTTCGCGCACCAGCTCACCGCGCCCCTGATACAGGCGTTCAATATTGTCGAGATATTGGTCGGCGGCAGACTGCGCCGCTTCGAACACATCGTTAAGTTTCAGAGATGCTTCCGCGATGGATCCCGCGTCGTGAACTTCCACTTTCCGGTCGGCAAGCTGAGCATGCGCTTGCGCGAGTTCCGCCTTGAGCTTCTCGTTTTCACGCATCACGCTCGTCAGGCGTTCAAGCAGTTCGGAACGTTTGAGCTTCTTCTGTTCATCTTCCGCCATGGTAATCCTTCGTTTTAGCTGCGTTTAACTTCGCCCATAGTAGCGCATCCCGGCGCAATCGGGGCAAAGGATGGCTTTCAACTGTGCTTTTAACAGAAGATGGGCGGCGCGTCTGAGATGCGAATGAGCGGCGAGCCCGAATGCGCCCGTCGCCCATTCAATTCACCGGCAGCTCGCCAGCTTACGCCAGGTCTCCCAGTTTCACCGTCTTGCCGCTTTGGGTGTAGGTGACCTTCGTATCGGGGAAATTCTTGGCAAGCCACGCGACCGTATGCGGCGTGAGCTTCGTATCGACCCGATAGGCAATGGTGGTGTAACTGTCCTCGTAGACCTTCGCAAGAGTCACATCGATTTCAAGCTCGGTTGACGTTGTCATCTCGGGCAGTCCAAACCAGGCTGTCAAATGGATGTTCTCGATATCGGGCAGAAGAGCGTTCTCGACGAAATCACTCACCTGAGCAGCCGAAAGATCCGACTCAATCCACTGGGACATCGCGTCATCGTCCGAGCTGTCGGAATCGCCTTCATAGGCAATCGTCTCGTCGCCTGCAGCACTGTCCGAAGCGTCGCCCGCGGCGGCGCCCTCATCGCCGTCATCCGCATCGTCAGCCGACTCGTTCTGATAGAACATGATCGTCACGTTGCCGTCCTGCGCGTCTTCAAACTCATGCGAGACGGTCGCCTTCTTCACCTGCGGGTCGTCCGCAATGGCATAGGCCTGGGAGATCAGCTTGTAGGCAACCGTATCCTCGTCGGGATAGCCCGTGTCGAAGTTGACCTCGTAGCACAGGGGATAGCAGCGCTCGATCGTCGAACCGTCATTCATGTGGTAGACGATGCCAATCTCGGAGGAAGCCGTATCCGTTTCCCCATACGAGGCGACAAGGTTTTCACGCTCCGCCAGAATGTCCTGCTGAAGCTCGCAAACCGCTTCGATTCCCTCGTCCGTATACACGTCGGCAACGCACATGGTGTATTCCCGCAGCTCAACGCTTGCCACGTCATCGACATCCGGCACCCGATTCTGCAGCGCTAAGGGGTCCGCGTAGGTGACGCCCACAAACAGGCAGGCGGCGCAGGCGATAACGAGTCCGCCCTTCCAACTGGAATGCAAAACGCGCGCGCTCCGCTCGAGCACCATCTGGGCAAACAACACACCCAGGAAAGCACCCACCACCATCGCGATGGCAAGCACGACAACACCCGCCAAGCCAAGCGGATTGTGCGTTACCAGGCTCTGCGTCTGAACCGCATTGACGACAACGCCCAGGAAGAGCGCCGCGCAGATGCCGGCCAGATACTTCAGAATGGGACGCAGCCACGAAAACGCGACAACCTCGCCCGCGGACTCGGCTTCGCGCCGCCCATCAAGAGCGAACGCCGCCGCCAGAAATGCGAGCGCGGCAACGCAATAGGCCGCCACCGCAGGCCAATTCACGATTTGCTCTTCCCCTGTGCCAAAAGACGCGTATTGCATGAGCGCGATAAGCGGGCTCGCCCAGAAGGCCTCCAGATACGATCCCCCAAGACCAAAGAGCAACACCCGCACGATCAGCCAGACCGCCGTCGTCAGGCACACTACGAGCACATTCAGCAACAAATAGAGGAATACGGCCACGGCGCGGCTGCCTGTGAGCTCACACACGAGCTGGGCCAACGCGGTGAAGACGAAGGTGCACGCGAGCACGAAGCCATACCATTCGCACACCATGCCAGCGTTGAAACCGGATGCGGGCGAAATGAGCGCGGCAAGCAACAATGCCACCAACAATTCGATCACTGCAAGCGGCGCAAGGGATGCAGCATAGGCCGTGAAGAACAGCGTTCGGCGGCTCTGCGGAGCACTGCCGTAGAAGGTGGCGGCCTTCGCGGAGAAGAGGCGCTCACTCAGCAGCATCACCGGCACGATGGAAAGAACGCAGGCGATTGGCACCGCCATGACGAACATGCTCTTCCACAACTGCGTCAGCTGGAAGTTCTCGACACCGCGAATGAAATCGCTCATCGACGAGAACGGCGCAAGATATGCCAATGCCCAGACGATCAGAACGGTGAGCCACAAAGGCCAATAGCGCTTGAGCGAGCTTACGAACAGCGTCCCATTAATCACTGGCGTTTTCTGCATGGTCAACACCTCCTGTTTCATATACGAAGACTTCCTCAAGGGACAGCGGCAGGACGTTCACGAACACGGCTCCCGCCTGATTGAGCATTGCTTCCACCTCGGCCGCGTTTCCACGCACCACGAGCGTATAGAGCTTTCCTTGCCGCGATTCATTCAGAATGGTGAGCCCCGCGGGAAGTGCCTGATCCTCTTGTACGAAGGCAACCTGCACCTTTGCGAAATCGTCCTGCAACGCATCGAGGCTGCGCTCCAGGCTCATGCGGCCCTTGTCCATAATGCCCACGTGATCGCAGATGTCGGAAAGCTCGCGCAGATTGTGACTGCTCACGAGAATGGTCATACCGCGTTGCGCGACTTCGTCCATCGCGATGCGCAGCACCCGCAGACGCGCCGCCGGGTCGAGACCGTCGAGTGGCTCGTCAAGCAGAAGCACATCGGGGCGCGTCGAGAGCGCCAACCAGAAGGCCAGCTGCTTTTGCGTTCCCTTTGAAAGCGAGCGCACCAGACGGTCCTGCTCGAAGGGGAACGAGGCCGCAAGCTCCCTCGCGCGTTCCCTACTGAAGCTCGGGTTGAGCGCCGCGTTCATGTCACACAGATCCTTGATGCGCGCCTGCTGGTTGAAATAGAAGTCGCTCGGAATGTAGGCCATGCGGCGCTTGAGCGCGTTGTTTTCGAAGACCGGCTCGCCGTCGACCTTGACATCGCCCGCCGTGGGGCGATAGACTCCGGCAATTATCTGAAGCGCAGTCGTCTTGCCCGCGCCATTGGGCCCGACGAGGCCATACACCGCGCCATCAGGCACATTAAGGCTCAAGCCGTCCAGAGCGCGGACGGATCCGAATGTCTTTTCGAGCGCATTAACCTCAATCATTGCTGGCACCTCCTTGCAGCCGATTGACCAGCTCTTTCCGGTCGAAGCCATAGGCGTCCCACTGCGCCACCACCGCATCAAAGCGATCGAGAAGCTCCTGCTGATGCAGGCGCGCGGTTTCCGCCGTAGGCGCGACGAAGCTTCCCTTGCCCGCCACCGAATACGTGTAGCCCGCCGCCTCCAGTTCGCGATACGCACGCTGGATGGTATTGGGGTTAATCGCGAGCTCCGTGGCCAAGCTTCGCACCGACGGAAGCTTGTCATCGGGGGTAAGCACCCCGGAAACGATGAGCTGCTTAAGATTGCTAATCACCTGTTCGTACAGCGGACGCGGGTCGCGATTGTCGATAGTTATCACGGCTACCTCCTCTCTGTTCCTCTGTACTATTGCACATAATACAGTTACTACAGTGTGAGGCGGCTGTCAACGCTTTATGAGAATTCGGGCGAAAGGAATGTGAGCCCCGCAGGAAGAGCTCGTGAGCTTCACGAGGGAAGCATGTGAGATTGGGAAGGGGGACGTGAGTTTGAGACGAGGAACGTGAGAATTGGAAGACGGGCCTGCGAGTTTAATAGAGGATGCACGTGAGATCGGAAAGAAGGATGCGCAAATAAAACGAACGCGAACCACACGCTCGCGTTCGTAACCGGCGCGCGCGTTATCCGCTCGTGCCGGTTAGTTGAATTGTCGCGCCCGCTTAGCCCTTGCGCACCTTGTCGATGTGGCGCGTGAGGTCGAGCATCTTGTACGAGAAGCCGATTTCGTTGTCATACCACGCGAAGAGCTTAACGAAGTGCTCGTCGAGCGCGATCGCAGCATCGGCGTCATACATGCAGGTGTAGGTTTCGCCACGGAAGTCGGTCGAGACGACCTTCTCTTCCGTATAGCCGATAACGCCCTTCATCGGGCCTTCCTTCGCCGCATGCTTCACCGCGTGGGCGATCTCCTCAAGGGTGGCCGGCTTCTCAAGATGGCAGGTCAGGTCAACCAGCGACACGTCCGGCACCGGCACGCGCATCGAGGTGCCGGTCAGCTTGCCCGCGAGCGCGGGAATGACCTTCCCCACGGCCTTCGCCGCACCGGTGCTCGTGGGAATGACGTTGTTGTAAATGGAACGGCCGCCGCGCCAATCGCGCTTCGAGAACGCGTCGACCGGCGACTGAGAATTCGTCGTCGCATGAATCGTCGTCATGAGACCTTTGACAATGCCGAAGTTGTCGTTGACGACCTTCGCCAAAGGCGCGAGGCAATTCGTCGTGCAGGAGGCGTTGGAAACAAAGCGCATGTCCGGGGTGTAGTCGTCAAGATTCACGCCACACACGAACATCGGCGTGTCGTCCTTTGCGGGACCGGACATTACCACGACCTCGGCGCCGGCATCGATGTGCTTCTGCGCCTTCTCCTTCGTCAGATACGCACCGGTGCACTCGAGCACGTATTCCACGCCCAGCTCGCCCCAGGGAATAACGGAGGCGTCCAGATAGGCCATGTCGTCGAGCACTTTGATCTCGCGGCCGTCAACCCACATCAGGCCTTTCTCGTCATCCCAGGTCACTTCACCATTCCAGCGTCCATGCACGCTGTCGTACTTGACGAAATACGCTACCTGCGATGCCGGATGGCCCGGCGCATTAATCGCGATCACGTCGATATCGTCGGAGCGCATTGCTGCGCGAAAGGCCTGTGAGCCAATGCGTCCAAAACCGTTGATACCAACTTTAATCATCGTGCTAACCTCCATCAGTTTCAGGTTCCTCCTGAACAGGGAGCAACCATGCCTTTGGCGCTCAGCGTTAATCATGCGCCACTCTGGTCGTGCTCGCCTCCACATTAACGTACTTTTCGGCAATCGCCCACCCCGACGCAGCAGGCGTTCTGTTACCTCAAGCGCACAGCGGCGAAACGACCGTCATCTCAGCTTGCCGATCCAGCGCCGCAAGCGTCTGCGCCGGATTACTGCCCCGCTGTCACGAGCGCACGCGCCGGCTTGCCGTTCCGGCGCCGCCCCGTTGCAGCAGGCGTTCTTCCCCGCCGCTTACTGCAGCGTCACAACGCGGAATTCCTGCTTGCTTGCCTCAATCTGGTCACGTCCGCCAAACACGCAGGTCGTGCGTGCTGCGGATAGCTCACGCAGCGGATCGCTCAGCGCGCGGACGCTTTCCGGCGTCGCATGCAGCAGCTCATCGCGAAGCTCCGCACGCGATTCCTCGGCGATGCCGCAGAAACGGCGAATGTCCTGGCTGCGAGCCAGCGCGCGCGGCTTCACCGGCGCATCCAGCTTCGCCACGCCGCTCACAATGTAGCCCTCAAGCTCATTGCGGTCCGGATTCCAGTTGGAAAGCCAGTCGGCGCAAGCGCCAAATCGCGCGATGGTCGGATCCACCGCCGGATCGCGGTAGGAATACCACTGCAGCCGCCCGCCGAAGGTCGTCGAGAAGCCAACGCCATACGCGCCGCCCTTCACACGCACCTCGTTCCACAAGTAATCGAGCGTGAGAGCACTCGCAGCCACAAGCCACGAGCCATTCACGCGGGGAACGCGCGCGCCACCCGGCACGGCCTGTGCGACAAAGCAGCCGTTCGCAGGAACGATGAAAGCTTCATTGAGCGCCTGCGGCGCGGGAATGACCAACCGGTCGAGCGTCGACGTGCGCGAAAGCCCCAGGTCACCCGCGGCGTTCCAAAAGCGGGCGCGCTCATCGGAGGAACCAATGAAGCTCACGAGCAGCCGGTCTGCCGTGAAGATGCGGGCAGAAATATCCTCGAGCTTCGCCACCAGGTCCTCAAAGCGCTCATCGATATGGTCGAGCAGATCACGCAGGAACACATAGAAGTCGACACCCGAAAGCTGCTGCGTCAGCAACGCCGCACGCGAGCTATAGCTTGCAGCACGGGAGGATGCCCACGCATGTCCTTCGGTCGCCATCGACTGCTCGAAGCCCAAACGCACCTGCGAAAGAATCGCGACAATGCGCTCGCGGTCGTTGAAAAGGGTCTGCGACCACACCTCGCGGGGAATCGCGGCCAGCGAATCAATCTTGCTCGAAAGCGCGCTCGCTCCCACCACCATCAGGGGACGAACCGCATCGCTGCCCATAACGCCATTGCTCTCGCAGAAGAACGCAAGCGTTCCGAGATTCCTGTCGATATAGGTATTCAGGCTGTCCGCGTCATGCGAGCGCGTGGAAAGCTTGCCCAGCAGGCGACTCAGCACCGACACATAGGGAAGCTCATCCCATGCGATGCCTTCAAGCCCGAAATAGCAGTACAGGTAGTCGATGCCGTGGGTGGAAAGCTCGTGGCCCACGCAGGCCAGCGGCGCGTCTTCCACATCAATGGCCGTCGGACGCACCGGAGCAGGGCCGATGTCCGCCACATGCAGCTGCGGCAACGTCGCGAGCCCCTCGGGTGTATCGGGCGCCTCCTGTTCCGCATGAAGCGCAGCCGCCTCCTCGGCAACAGCGGCCATGCCCGCCTCGCCCAGCTCCTCGGCGACATGCGCGAGCTCGCGCGCTTCGCTTGCCGCTTCGGTGGTGTCGGACGCCTCCAGAACCACGCAGGCCTGATGCGGGCATTCGAGGAAGATGTCGCGCATGAGCTGCTCGAATCCTCCGTTCTCCACCATCATGTGAAGCTCAGTGAGCGCATCCTCGTAGCGCAGATATGCGGTCGCGAGCGAGTCGTCGTACAGCCAGCCGGAAAGCGCGATGATCGCAAGCGCGACGCCATCAGACATGCCGCGCTCGCCTTCGCGCAGCGCGAATTCAACCTGTGCGATGGCCGACTCCAGGCGTTCGCGATCGATGCCTTCGGTGGAAAGCCGCGTGCAGGTTTCCTTGACGACCTCCTGGAAACGTTCGACAACGCCCGGCTTCGCTCCCTTCAGCTCGAGGAACACATAGGGTTGCAACTCGCTGTCTATCAGATACGACACCACATCGTCGCCCAGGTCGGCCGCGAGAATCGCGCGCTTGAGCGGCGCCTCGTTGCTCCCTGTGAGCGCGTCGAGCAGCACGCTGGCCGCCAGCACGCGCGTGCGCTCATCGGCGGTCGCAAACACATAGCCCACGCCCACCGCGGCGTTCTCCGGAGCGGTCGGCATCTGGCGCAGCACCGTCGGCGCGACAAGCGGCTTTTGCGCGACGAGCGCGTTCGGCGCGCCAGCCCCGCGATCCTCCTGATGCGAGAAATGCTCGTCGATGAAGCCAAGCATCGCGTCGATATCCAGGTCGCCATAAAGCACGCTATAGGAATTGTCGAGGCGATAATGGCGCGCGTTCGCGTCGAGGAAGGCCTCGTAGGTAAGCTCGGGAATCGCGCCCGGCGTGCCGCCCGACTCGAAGCCGTAGGCATTGTCGGGGAACAGCTGGCGGTTCAGCTGCAGCATCAGCATGCTGTCCGGGTCGGAAAGAGCGCCCTTCATCTCGTTGAAAACGACGCCATTGCGCACGAGCGCGCCATCGGCGTCCACTTCGTAATGCCAGCCCTCCTGCTCGAAAATGCGCGGGCGCTGGTAGATTGCCGGGTGAAGGACCGCGTCAAGGTACACATCCATCAGGTTGCGCAGGTCCTGCTCATTCGTGGACGAGACGGGATACATCGTCTTGTCGGGGAAGGTGAGCGCGTTCAGGAAGGTCTGCATCGAGGTCTTCAGCAGATTGACGAAAGGCTCCTTCACCGGGAACTTGTCGGAGCCGCACAGCACCGAGTGCTCGTTGATGTGGAAGACGCCCGTGTCGTCGACCGGCGGCGTCTTGAAGGAAATGGAGAAGGCCTTGTTGTCATCGGCGCAGGCAAGCCACATCAGCCGTGCGCGCGTCGCCTCGTGGCGCATGATATATGCGCAACCCGAAATCTCCGGCAGCGTTTCCGCGCGTTCGATGACAAAGCCGTGCATGCGCGCACCCGCCTGCAGATTCGGCGAAAGCGTCTGGAAATCCTTTTCTTCCATAGTCCACCCTTTCAATCACGCACGACCGAAGCCGCGCCTTTATGCTTCTTAATCGCGCGAAACGACACCCCCCTGTGGGGCTCGTACCGTCTCGCGGCTCATTCAGCCGAAAGCCGCTCTCGTGCAGCGCCTTTGCGTGGGAATGCTCTCACGCCTCGTCGCGATGGAGCGCAACCAGCTCCTTCAAGCGCGCCGTTCCCTGCTCAAGCTCGGCAGCGCTTGCCTGCCACGTCCAGTTTTCCCTGGTCGTGCCCGGCGTATTCATGCGCGCCTGGTCATCGAGGCCCAGCACATCCTGCAAGGCGAACACGCACAGGTCTCCCTGCGCCCGCGCCGTGATATTCGCAAGCGCGGCAGCCGCCTGATCGCTCTCCAACTGAGGATAACGCATGCACGCAAAACCCCGCAGCGTCTGATTGTCGTGCGTACCGCTATAGACCACCTTGTGGGGACGCGGCGTGTAGCCCGCCAGCGGATTGCCGCCGTCGACAAACTGGATAACGTCCATGCCCGGGAAACCGCAGGCTGCACCAAGCGCCCGCACGCTCGGGGTTATCGAGCCCAGGTCTTCGGCGATAAAGGGCAGCGGTCCGCAGGCCTGATGCAGCGTCTGGAAGAAATCGAGTCCCGGACCAGGATGGTATTCTCCGGCAGAAGCCGTCTCACCTGCGGGAATGCTGAAGTAGCGCGCGAAACCAATGAAATGGTCCATGCGCACGAAGTCGTAAAGCGAAAGCGCCCGCTTCACCCGGCGAATCCACCAGTCGTATCCCGTGCGCTTGGCCACGTCCCAGTCGTAGAGCGGGTTACCCCAAATCTGGCCGTCGACCGCGAAAGAATCGGGCGGGCAGCCGGCAACGTGTGAAGGACGCCCGGCGGCATCAAGTTGGAAAAGTTCCCGATGTGCCCAGACATCGGCGCTGTCCGCGCTCACATACAACGGCATGTCGCCGATGATGCGCACACCCTTCTCGTGCGCGTACGTGCGCAGCTTTTCCCATTGCCATTGGAAAGCGAATTGCAGACGCCGCCATTTTTGCGCGGACGCGGCAAGAGCGGGTTCGTTCGCAAGCATCTTCGCATCGAAGCGCTGGTATTCGCGCGGCCACTCCTGCCAGGGAATGGAGTCGCCCTGCGCTTGCCGTATCGCCATAAAGCACACGTAGGGTTCGAGCCAATCGTGCTCCCGTTCGCAGAACGCCTGGTATTCTGCGGATGCCTCGTCGGGAAGGTCGGGCGCATCAAGCGCGGCGGCCCCGCCTTCGAGCAGATTGGCGTTTCCCGCAAAAGCGCTGATGCCCGCATAGGGGCTTCCATATTCGTCGGTCGGGTTCACCGGCAGCACCTGCCAGTAGGTCGCGCCCGCTTCCGCAAGCCAATCGATGAAGGCCCGCGCCGGCGCACCAAGCGTGCCGGGATGGGTTGGCGTAGGCGCAAGCTGGTCGCAGCCCTCAAGAGTCGCGTCCGCAGCCCGGTCACAGCCCGCCGACGCGCTCGCGACCTGGTCACAAGCCGCTTCTACCGGAAGGCTCGTAATATGCGCAAGCACGCCGAGGCCCGCAGGCATCGGCTGCTGAAGGCGCTCGTGCGGATGGAAGAGCAGCACCGCCGTCCCCGTCTGATACAGATGCACCATCGCGTAACGGCTCGTCTCAGGATAGGAAACCGCCACGTCCCCCGCGTCCGCAAGCGACACGACGCGCACGCCATAACCGCCCAAAAGGTCCGACACCTCTTCGGCGACCAGCGGCACGGCAACATCGTAGGCGTTCCGCAGTGAGGCGTTCACCAGCACACATGCCGTCGTTCCATCGTTTGCGCAGCGCCAAAAGCCGAACACATCGGCATTGACGGCAAAACAGTGCAGTTCGCCTGAACGGAATGCCGGCAGAATATCGTGCAGTTCGGAGGCATTGCGAACGATGTCCTCGCAGTCCTTATCGAAAGCGGGCGGACATATATGTCCATACGCGTACGAACCCACCGACGCACAAGCGTCCGCTGCGGCTAGCGAGTCCGCGCCCGCTTCCGCAAACGCGCTCGCCTCACCAGTCGCATCCGCCCCAGCGCCCGCTTCCGCAGACGCACCCGCCTCACCAGACGCGCCCAGTCCAGTAGCCATACCCGCATCCAGCCGTTCTTCCCCATGAGGAAAATCGAGCGAGGCGACGCTCAGCATCTGGATGAGCGCGGCGCACCACAAGCGCGCCTTGGAAAGTCCCGCCTTCGCCGGGTCTTTCAGCAGGTCAAGCTCGCGCGCGTAATCCGTCACGTCTTCCCGCGCGCCGGAAAGCAACGCGAACAGATGCGGCTGGGTGCAGCTTGCAAGAACATTGAATGAGCGATTGAAAACGCGCGGCGAGACTGTCTGCCGCAGCACCTCCACGGCTTCCCTAAGCTCATGTGCCGACGCTTCTCCCCGCAAGTAACGCAGCGCGACCTTCATGGGCGGGCGCCGCACCACATCCTCTTCCGCGAGAATCGAAGCCAGCAGCTCATCATCCGCGGCAGGATCGCACACCGCAATCGGGAAGCTCGGCGGCTCCCAATCGCGCAGCTGGCCCTTGCCGCCGTAGCGTCCATCGCGTGCGCCATAGCGCACCTCGCGCCCATCGGGCATGGTAATGATGAAGTGGTACCACACGATGCCCGGCACACTCAGCGCAAGTCGCGCCTCGTAACGCCACACGCCATTCTCATCCGGACCCAAAACAAGCGGCATGTCATGGCGGCGTTCGCCCACGCCATCCATCCAGGTACGCAGCGTCACCCGCGCTCCGGGAGCGTCCCACACATCAAGCCACAAGCTCACCGAATCGCCCGGCGCCACCACGCCATAAGGCGCGCGGCAGCGCCGATCGCGCGAATCGTGAAAGGCTCTCATACGCGTATCCCTCTCGAGAAAAGCGGCTCGACCAATCCGGCCGGCCTACTCCTTCGAGAAGCGCTCCACCATCTGAATGCCGGTCGTTTCCTCGGGGTATTCCAGAAGCAGGTCATCACCGGCCATGCGCAGCGTGAAATCGGTGTCGTTGATCTCGATCGTGGTGCCCGAATCGGTAACCTCGTAGGTCGATTCCGTTCCCATCACGTCAACCACGCCGTTGTCCTTGAATTCAATCTCGACGCTATCCTGGCTGATGAGAGCCGCAAGATTCTCCGACTCGCCATACATGAGCAGACTGCTCACGTCCACCGCGGTCAGCGTCCAGGTGCCCTTCAGCACATCGGCCGAAGTGATTTCCTCCGCCTTGCTCACATCAAGGTCGGGAAGCTTCGCGATCTCGCCATCGCGGGTGAAGATCATCGTGTCGGCATAGCTGCGGTTGCCCAGCGGAATGCTCAGCTCGCCATCCTCCAGCACGATGTCCACGGTGATGGAATCCTCTTCGCCGGCAGCCTCGCTCGAAGAAAGGTTCTTGTCGTCGAAGAGCGTCCGCGAAACCGTCAGCTTCGCATTGGTGTCGTCCACCTCTTCCCAGGTGATTTCTTCGCTTTCGTCATCGAAGGAAAGCGTGCCCTTGCCGTTCTCGCCGAGCGTGAGGTCGATGGAGCTTTCAGCCTGATACATCGCCTTAAATTCGCCGGCGAAGGTGACACCGTCGCCCTCGGCCGCGGCGAGCTTCCAGTCGCCCGCGAAGCCTTCTTCGGCAGCGGCAGCCGCCGAGCTTTCACTCGAGGCCGCGGAACCGCTCTCATTAGAAGAGCTGTTTCCGCAGGCCGTAAGCGCAAAGCACGAAGCGCACAGCGCCATCGCGCACACCATTGCAAGCAGTTTTTTCATCGTTGTCTCTCTCTCGTTTCACGCGCGACAAGCGGCTTGCAAGGGCTGCTCTGACTGCGCAAGCATGCTGACAGATGTTCAAACCTTAGCACGAGTATCCCGTGGCACAACATATCATGTTCGATTTTCATGCGAAGCATGGGAGCGCAACCGAACGAAGCGCAGCCGTTACCAAAGCGACATTCGGGAGCCAAACGCGGCGCCGAACGCCCGTGCGACCGACCGCGCGGTGCAGCGTCCTCGACCTCCCGGGTCGCTTCTCCAACTCTACTTCGCGTCGTCGAAGAAAAGCTCGTGCCAACGGATGAAGGTGTACACCGTCCACACGTAGCGCCACAGCTGACCCTGACGGCGGCGGAACCACACGGGATGAGCCTTCCGCGGCTTGCGTCCCTCGAGCGCGTCAAGCAGCGCGCCAATCTCGTCCACATTGAAGAACTTCGCGGCCGTTTCGCTTTCGAAAGCCCGATGGATATCGCCATTGAAGGCCGGATCCGCGAGCCATTCACGCACCGGCACAGGGAATCCGAGCTTGCGCCGATAGGCCACCTTTTCGGGAAGCGCCCGCGACGCCGCACGACGCAACGCCACCTTGTTCTTCCCCTCGCCCACCTTGAAACGCGAAGGCATGCGCAGCGCGATGTCGAATATGCGCAGGTCACAGTACGGCATGCGAATATCCAAGCCCGTTCCGCGCGAAATGCGCGTCGAATTGAAAAGGATGCTTCCCTCGAAATAGCTCCGCAGTTCCGCATACAGCATGTAGGTGATGAGATCGTAGGAGCGTCCCGCCGCGCCGCGCTTCTTCATGAAATCGCGCGTGGAGCGAGTTGCGTCATAGCTGCGCAGGAAGCGGCGCTGCTCCTTCGCGTTCATGATGTAGGTGCAGCCGCAATAGACCGGGTCGGGGCTCAGGCGCAAACGCCGCGGATTCTGGTAAACGCTGTAGCCGGCGAAAAACTCGTCGGCACCTTCACCCGAGAAGCACAGCGTCGATTTCTTGGCGACCTTCTTCGCGGCAACGAAAAGCGAAAGACCCGCAACATCAGCCGACGGCTGCTCATAGGCACGGAGGAATTCATCAACCGTGGCAAAGAACTCCTCGGGCGACACGGTCACGCCCTCGAATTCGCGCCCGAGAATGGCGGCCGTCTCGCGCGCCTCGTTCTCTTCGCTCGCCCGCTCGTTGGCGTAGGCCACGCAATAACCCGTACGCGCGCGGCTCTTCGCAAGAATGTAGGAGGAATCGACGCCGCCGGAAAGGAAACTGTCCGGCTGCTCGTCCTCCGCGCAGATGTCGCGCAGGCTCGCCTCCATCGCCTCCGTCAGCTCATCCGCCCAATCGTCGAGCGTCTTCGTCTCGTCGGGATGGAATTCGAGCTCCCACCAGCGGCCCAGCTTCAAGCCCTCCGCACCGAAGGTGAGGAATCCGCCCGGCTCGAGCTTGTAGATGCCCTTGAAAAGGGTCTCTTCGCCCGGGATGTAGTTGAAGGTGAGATAGAACTGCAGCAGCGACTGATTCAGCTCGCGCACATAGCCCGGCTGGCCCGCGATCTCGCCAATCTCGGTACCGTAAAGCAGACGGCCATCCGTCGTCTCGTAGTAGTAGAAGAGCTCGGCGCCCAACGGGTCGCGCAGGCAGAACAGCTCCTGGCGCGCGTCATCGTAGACCGCCGCGCCGAACTGGCCATTGATGTGGGTACCCATCTCCTTGCCCCAGCGGTCATAGGCCGCGACAAGAATCTTCTCTTCACGCTCTTCCCGCGTGCAGCCATCCACATCCACGCCAAGCTCCGCGGCCAGTTCCGCATGATTGCGGATAAGCCCGTTGTACGCTTTCAGCTCAGTCATCTCTTATGCCTTCCTCAAGCAATTCCGCCGAGAAGCGAAACCGCGTTGCCTCTTCATGCCGCTTATCTCGGGCCCCAGCGATCCTCCGTTTGGATGAAATCGCGTTGCCTCTTTTCAAAATTCAAGCGACTCCGCCCAAGGGGAAGCAACTCAAGCAAGTTGCCACCCGGGCAAAATCGCGTAAGCATTCTGACATAACATGGCATTGTAGCGGCAAACCAGGCAGATTCGCCATGCCCACACCCCGTTTGCTGCGCTACCATGGCAGCATGCCCAGTTGGAACATACATACCGCCCATGCCGAAACGGTGCTTGCCGCCCCGTGGCAACCCAGCATGGGAATCAACGACGCAAATGCGTTCCTGTTCGGGAACTATGTGCCCGACATCTACGTGGGCTATATGGTGCCCGACACCACCTATCGCATGGACTATCTGCTCACGCATGTCGCGGAAATGGATGTGATTCCCATTCCCGATGCCGACCGGTTCTGGGACTACTACATCGCCGCGCGTACGCCCAAGACCGAAACGGGACTGTCGATGGCGCTCGGCGCCTGGGCACACCTCGTGGCGGACCGCTACTACAACGGCAGCTTCCGGGGCTTCTGTCAGGCACACGACCTGCATGCCGACGACGATTTGCGGCAGCGCAAGCAAGCGGACTTCGACCTGTTCGGCCGCTCGCTCACCATTTCCAGCCACGTGCTCATTACGCCCGAGCTGATTGACGCGGCGCAGCGCTTCGTCGCCTACCGCATTTTGCCCGCCGATGTCGAACGCGCGGTGCGGGTTGCCTCGCGCATCGTGGAAAGCAACGCCGCTATTCCGCTGCATCGCAACCATTATCAGGTGATTAGCGCCGACTGGCTCTATGGCGTGTTCGACGCCTGCAACGCCCGGGTCATTGCCTGGCTTCGCACCTGGAATGCCCGCCGCCATGCCGGTTTGGGAATTTCGGCCGCGGCCATCCGCACCGATGCGGGCTTCCCGCCCTCCATGCCCAACGATCCGCACTGGCAAACCCGCCACGCGGGGGCTTAGAGGAGCTTCGACTGCTCGCGGGGGCCTCCCGCAAGAAGGGCGGCATGCGCGCATCAGCCCGCACCAACCCCTTCGCAACCCGTAGACATGTGCTTATGGTGCGTATTCGTTTTCCGCTTCACGCCTGCAAAAACCTAATAAAATAAAGAGCCATCAGCATCGATTAAAGGTTGAATTTATGGCTAAACAATATGACGAGAACGGCGTACGCATCGGCGATGACGGCCTGCCCATGACGAAGGCTCGCCAGCGCCTGCATAGCCTCTACAATTTCTGCTTCATCTACCTGGTTGTAACATTCATCGCCGCCGTCGCTTTCATCGCCGGCGCCTATTTCCAAGGCCAGGAAATCACCGACTGGGAACTTGTCGCCCAAGGCGGCAACCAGTTCAACGGCCTTCCCGTCGCCACCATCATGCGCATAGAGGCGCTGTTCCTCCTGTTCTGCGGAATCGTCTGCCTTCTTGCCAATCTGAAGGGCATGGCGCGCCTTTATGATGATGCGCCGTATCGACCCATCCACCGCATTCTCATTGTGATGAGCGTGGTGTCTCCCCTCTATTTCATCGGCTTCCTGCTTATCGTGCGCATTCCCGATCCGGCCTCGCTCATCATGACGGTCGTGGGATTCCTGGGCTTGCGCTTCCTGAAAGACGTCGAGATTGAGGCGAAGCTGGACGAGATGAAAAAGAACGGTTCAGTCAAGAAGCACTAACGAGCCCTAGCATCGACAGCGGCGGAAACCAAATCAATGGTGCGCCGCCTTCTCTTATGTGCTATTCGACTTGCTCATTGTCGAAAAACGAAAAATGAGCCGCGAAAGCCCTTTGCTAGACTCTTACCAATGCTACTCGGGATTCCAATGGAGGAGCATCGAGCATGAACCTGACGCATCTGTACTACTTCCGCAAGCTTATTGAAGTGGGCAGCTATACCAATGCCGCCAAGGAGCTCTATATCACCCAACCCACGCTTTCACTGGCTGTTTCCAATCTCGAAAGCGAGCTGGGATGCGCGCTTATCAAGAAACGCCGCTCGCCCAAGCTTGAACTCACGCAGGACGGCGAGGACTTCTACCAAGCGGTAGTGGTGGCGTGCAATGCGCTCGACAACGTGACCCGGACCATCAAGGAGCGCACCGCCAGCGAAAATGCGGTGCTGTCGGTAGGCATGGTCTCTTCCATTCAAAACAGCGCCTGGTCAAAGGCAATTCGCCAATACCACGCGTCCACCCGTCAGTATGTCCACGTAGCCTGGAAACAGGGCACCACGGCCGGACTCATGAAGGAACTCAAGGACGGTTCGCTCGACGCCATCATGGCGGGCGTGCTCGGCAAACGCGACCCGGAGATCGTTTCCATCCCCGCGTCTTCGCAGCCCGCCTGCCTGCTTGTGAATGTGGCGCATCCGCTTGCGACGCGCGAGCACATCTCGCTCGATGAGCTTGAGGGCATGCCCATCATCACCTACCAGAACAAGCGCGGCGCATTCACTCACGAGATAACAGCGCTTGTGGGCAAGCGCAAGAACCTCAATATCAGCTACGACTACAGCGACGAGATAACGCTCGCGTCGCTGGTCACCGCCAACCCGCGTATCGTGGCAATCGCATGCCACTCCTGGCTGATCGAGGCCTTCCATGATGTGGTTCCTCTGCGCATAGACGAATCACCTGCCGACTTCCACCGTTTCTATGTGAGCTATCGCAAACAAGAACGACTTTCGCCAACGCTCCAGGAGTTCGTGGACTTCATGAAAGACTATGACTTCGACGCGGAAGAAGACGATTAGCAAGCCACGCTCATTCCGTCTCACGCGTGTCACGTCCATAAGGCGCGCATCCCACCTGATTCTTATAAGCCCCCTTCGACTTTGAAAGCCCTTATTGGACTTCGATTGTTCAATTGTCGATAATCGGTGAAGACGTTTGGCGAATTTCCGAAAGCGACGCACGCATTCGGTGTCGTCTTATTCAGTGATCGATGAAGGAGGATCCTCAATGAAGGTACAGGATTTCAGCGTAACGGACGAATTTCATGACATCGTTCAAATCGGCTTTGTCGTAGAAGACCTCGCAAAGGTACGCCAGGCAATGCTCGACGTTTTCGGTCTCGAACCGGATTCCAGCGGCCTGATGCCCTTCAAGGATTGCACCTACAAGTATTCCGACGAGCTCATCGACGCACCGGTTTACGCCGACTTCTATAACTTCTTCAACATCCAGCTGGAGTTCCTGCAGCCCACCGGCGACCACGACGACATCTGGAGCGACTACCTGAAGCTCGGCCAGCACGGCCTGCATCACATCCGCTTCGACGTGGACGACAACGACCGCGCCAACAAGCTGATGGCCGAAAAGGGCATTGGCGTCTGGATGGAAGGCCCGTCGATCAAGACGCCGGGCGCGCGCTTCACCTACTACGACTCTCTCGACAAGCTTGGCTTCATCGTCGAGGGCGTCACGCGCGCGAAGTAGCATCCGCGA